>NZ_JAOPXP010000003.1 GCF_025965085.1 Marmoricola sp. | reverse complement strand
CGTCCAGCCAGGGCTTGTAGATGCGCAAGGACGGGTTGGCCAGCAGGCCGTAGCGGTAGAAGCGCTCGATGTCGTTGCCCTTGAACGTCGACCCGTCGCCCCAGATCTCCACGCCGTCCTCGTGCATCGCACGCACCAGCAGCGTGCCGGTCACAGCACGGCCCAGCGGGGTGGTGTTGAAGTACGTGCGACCGCCCGAGCGGATGTGGAACGCGCCGCAGGCCATCGCTGCGAGACCCTCGTTGACCAGCTCGGTCTTGCAGTCGACGGACCGGGAGATCTCGGCGCCGTACAGCAGTGCTCGGTCAGGGACGCCGTCGATGTCTGGCTCGTCGTACTGCCCGATGTCGGCGGTGTAGGTGCACGGGATCGCGCCCTTCTCACGCATCCAGGCCACCGCCACCGAGGTGTCGAGGCCTCCCGAGAACGCGATGCCGACGCGTTCGCCGGTGGGGAGTGCGGTCAGGACCTTGCTCATGTGTGGCTCCTCGGGTTCATGGTTCGGGGGTGGTGACGCGATGGGAGACGCTCGTTCTTGAACGGCCCTCGGCTGGCCCTGCTCGACACAAGGTCCAGCGGTTCCTCAGCCACCGTCGGGCACGCCGGAAGGCGGGATTCGGCTGGTCCCGTCGGCGAGGGCGAGGAGGCGCTGCTCGAGCGACTCTCCCCCGGCCGGGTCGCGGGAGATCACGAGGACGGTGTCGTCCCCCGCGATGGTGCCGAGCACGTCCCCGAGCTCGGCCTTGTCCATGGCAGAGGCCAGGAAGCTGGCGGCACCGGGTGGTGTGCGGAGCACGACGAGATTGGCGGACGACTCGGCGGAGACGAGCAGCTCGGCGCACAGCCGGGAGAGGCGAGCCTCGCTGGCGGCGGAGTCGCGCAGGACGGGCGTCCGGTCGCCACCTTCACCGGGTACGGCGTACACCAGCGCGCCGCTTGCCGTGCGGACCTTGACGGCGTCGAGCTCGACGAGGTCACGCGACAGCGTCGCCTGCGTGACGGAGAGACCGTCGGCGGTGAGCCGGTCGGCGAGCTCGGACTGTGATCGCACCTGCCCGGTCTCGAGGAGCTCGATGATCCGCTGCTGGCGGGCACCCTTGGTGACCGGGAAGTGCGCGTGCCCCTGCGGGTGCTCGCTCACGAGACCACCTCGGCAGCTCCCGCCAGCGCTGCAGGCGGCTCCTCGAGCAGCCAGGCGATGACCGCCTTCTGAACGTGCCGGCGGTTCTCGGCCTCGTCCCACACCACGCTCTGTGGCCCGTCGATGACCTCGGCGGTGATCTCCTTGCCGCGGTAGGCCGGCAGGCAGTGCAGCACGATGGCGTCGTCCGCCGCAGCCGCGAGCAGGGTGGTGTTGAGCTGCCAGGGGGCGAACACGTCGGCGCGCACGGCACTCTCCGCCTCGCGGCCCATCGAGAGCCAGGTGTCGGTGGCCAGCACGTCGGCGCCGGTCGCGGCCTCGACCGGGTCGGCGACGTACTCGGCGGAGCCTCCCGTCGTGGCGGCGATCTCCTGCGCACGGGCCAGGACGGTCGGGTCCGGGCGGTAGGCCTTCGGACCGCTGACCCGCACGTGCATGCCGGCAGTCGCCCCCGCGAGCAGGTAGCTGTGACCCATGTTGCAGGCCGAGTCGCCCACGAACGTGAGCCTCTTCCCGGCCAGCGCGCCACGGTGCTCCCGGATCGTGAGCAGGTCGGCGAGCGCCTGGCACGGGTGGAACTCGTCGGTGAGCGCGTTCACCACGGGCACCCCTGCGTGCCGGGCCATCTCCTCGAGCCGGGACTGCTCGTGGGTGCGCCAGACCACGACCCAGGCCTGCCGTCCGAGCACCCGGGCGGTGTCGGAGACCGACTCGCGCACACCGACCTGCGCCAGCGAGCCGTCGATGATCATCGGGAAGCCACCGAGCTCGGCGATGCCGGAGGCGAAGGACGCCTGGGTGCGCAGGGTGGGCTTGTCGAAGAGCACGGCGACGGTTCGGGGTCCGGCCAGCGGCTTCTCGGCGTACGGCGACGCCTTGAGCCGGGCGGCGAGCTCGAGCACCCGCGCCTGCTGCTCGGGGTCGAGGTCGTCGTCGCGCAGGAAGTGGCGCGTCACGGCGAGGTCCCGTAGGCGGTGTCAAGGAGACCGGGCCACGCCACGAGGAACGAGTCGGCCTGCTCCTCGGTCAGCACGAGCGGCGGGGCGAGGCGGATGCGCTCGGGAGTCGGGTTGTTGATGATGAAGCCGGCCTCGAGCGCGGCGGACGTGACCTCCGCGGAGACGGGTTCACTGAGGTCGAGCCCGATCAGCAGTCCCGCGCCACGCACCTCGGTGACGCGGTCGTCCTTGTCCAGCTCGCTGCGCACGTGGTGGCCCAGTGCGGTGACGTGCTCGAGCAGGCCCTCCTTCTCGATGGTGTCCAACACGGCCAGCGCAGCCGTCGCCGCGACCGGGTTGCCCCCGAACGTGGTGCCGTGGTTGCCGGGGCCGAGCAGGTCGGCCGCCTCACCGGTCGCGATGAGCGCGCCGATGGGGAAGCCGCCGGCCAGGCCCTTGGCGAGCGTCACGATGTCGGCGAGCGCGGCCTGGGAGGCGGCGACTGCAGGGTTCTGGTGGGCGAACCACGCGCCGGTGCGGCCGATGCCGGTCTGGATCTCGTCGAGCCACAGCAGGGCGCCGTGGCCGGAGGTGATCTCGCGCGCCTGCTGGAGGTAGAGCAACGGCGGCGCGACGACCCCCGCCTCGCCCTGCAGGGGCTCGACGATCACGGCTGCGGTCTGGTCGGTCACGGCCTCGGCCAGCGCGGCCGCGTCGCCGTACGGGACGAAGGTGACGTTGCCCGGGAGCGGCTCGAACGGCTCCCGGTAGGCCGCCTTGGAGGTCAGCGCCAGGGCACCCATCGTGCGTCCGTGGAAGGCGCCCTCGGTGGCCACCACGTGGGTGCGGCCGGTGCGGCGGGTCAGCTTGAAGGCAGCCTCGTTGGCCTCGGTGCCGGAGTTGGCGAAGAAGACCTTGCCGTTGCCGGCCGCACCCAGCAGGTCGAGGAGACGCTCGGCCAGCCGGACCTGGGGCTCGGTCGCGAAGAAGTTCGACACGTGACCCAGCGTCTGCAGCTGGGTGGTCACGGCCTCGACGAGTGCGGGGTGCGCATGGCCGAGTGAGTTCACGGCGATGCCGCCGAGCAGGTCGAGGTACTGCCTGCCGGTGTGGTCCCAGACGTGGGCACCCTGCCCGCGCGTGAGCACCAGCTTCGGCGGGCCGAACGTGTTCATCAGCGCCTGGCCGTAGCGCGCCTTGAGGTCCTCCATCGTCATTCCTTCCGCTGGCCGCTGGCGTAGGCCTTGCGCATGCGGGTCTCCACGCCGGGGAGCACCTGGGTGCCGACGCCCTCGGCCGTGAACAGCTCGAGCAGCACCGCGTGCAGTTCCCGGCCGTCCACCACCGTGGCGCGCGGGACTCCCCCGGTGACGGCGTCGTAGCAGGCCTGCATCTTCGGCACCATGCCGGAGTCCAGGCTCGGCATCAGCTCGGCCAGCGAGTCGGGACTGATCTCCTGGATCACGTCGTCGCTGTTCGGCCAGTCGCGGTAGAGGCCCTCGACGTCGGTGAGCACCATCAGCTTCTCGGCGCCCAGGGCCACCGCCAGGGCGGCCGCCGCCGTGTCGGCGTTGACGTTGTGGACCAGGCCGTTCTTGTCGGGCGCGACGCTGGAGATGACCGGGATCCGGCCGGCCGCGACGAGGTCCTCGACGGCCTCGGGACGCACGCGATCGACCTCGCCGACCAGGCCGAGGTCGACCTCCTCCCCATCGATGACCGTGTTGGTGGCCTTGGCGGTGAACAGCCCGGCGTCCTCGCCGGAGAGACCGACGGCGATGTGCCCGTGGTGGTTGATCAGCCCCACCAGCTCGCGCTGGACCTGACCGACGAGCACCATGCGGACGACGTCCATGGCCTCCGGCGTGGTGACGCGCAGGCCACCCCTGAACTCCGACTCGATGCCGAGCTTGTCCAGCATCGTGGAGATCTGGGGTCCGCCACCGTGGACGACCACGGGCTTGAAGCCGGCGTAGCGGAGGAACGCGATGTCCTCGGCGAAGGCCTTCTTCAGGTCGTCGTCGATCATCGCGTTGCCGCCGTACTTCACCACGACGACCTTGCCGTGGTACTTCATCAGCCACGGCAGGGCGTTCGCGAGGGTCTCCGCGGGATGGGTCGAGTAGGGCCGGTCATTGGTCATGAGGAGTACGCACTGTTCTCGTGGACGTAGGCATGGGTCAGGTCGTTGGTCCAGACGGTCGCCCGCTCGGAGCCGGACTTCAGGTCGATGGTCACGCTGACCTCCCGGTCGGTGAGGTCGACGCCGGCGGGGTCCTCGGCTGGGGTGGACTCGCGGCACACCCAGACGCCGTTCATCGCGACGTCGAGGTCGGCCGGGTCGAACGCCGCCTGCGTCGTACCGACGCTGGCCAGGACGCGGCCCCAGTTGGGGTCCTTGCCGAACACCGCGGCCTTGAACAGGTTGCTGCGTGCCACGCTGCGTCCGACCTCGACCGCGTCGGCCACGGACGCAGCGTGCAGCACCGTGATGGCGATCTCGTGGTCGGCGCCCTCGGCGTCCTTGAGCAGCTGCATCGCGAGGTCGGTGCAGGCCTGCGTCAGCGCCTGGGCGAAGTCGTCGATCGACGGGGTCACCCCGCTCGCGCCACTGGCCATGATCGTCACCGTGTCGTTGGTGGACATGCAGCCGTCGGAGTCGAGCCGGTCGAAGCTGACGGCGGTCGCGGCGCGCAGGGCCGTGTCGAGCTCGTCGGCGGGGACGACGGCGTCGGTCGTGAGTACGACGAGCATCGTGGCCAGCTGCGGGGCCAGCATGCCGGCGCCCTTGGCCATGCCACCGATCGACCAGCCGTTGCCCTCCACGACGACCTGCTTGCTCACCGAGTCGGTCGTCATGATGGCCTCGGCGGCGTCTGGACCCGACTCGGCGTCGAGGGCGGCGACGCAGTCCTCGACCCCCTTGAGGAGGTTCTCGCGCGGGTTGCGCAGGCCGATGAGGCCCGTCGAGCAGACGACCACGTCGAGGGCACCGATCTGGAGACCGTCGGCCACCCGCTCCGCGACGGCGTGCGTGGTCTGGAAGCCCTCGGCGCCCGTGTAGCAGTTGGCGCCGCCGGAGTTCAGCACCACGGCGCGCACCGTGCCGTCCTTGACGACCTCCTGGCTCCACAGGACCGGGTTGGCCTTGCAGCGGTTCGAGGTGAAGACCGACGCGGAGTCGAAGTGTGGTCCGGCGTTCACCACGAGGGCCATGTCTCGGCCGCCGCTGTTCTTGAGGCCGGCGGGGACGCCGGCCGCGGTGAAGCCGGCGGGATGGGTGACGCTCATTGCTGTGGTTTCTCCTGGCTGGTGGGTCTCGAGTGTTCGTTGGCTCGACCGGCGCGCTCCGGCCGGACGGGCACGGCGGGGGCGACCTCGTGGCCCGATCGTCGCCACTGCTCGGCGGCGCGCTCCGCGTCGTTGATCGGCACCAGCACCCAGTCGGTGTCGAAGGTCGAGAGGGTGAAGACGCTGATCTCGGCGGCCGCGAGCGGCTGCAGCAGGGTGGCGAGCACGCCGGTGAGGCCGACGTCGAGGGGACCCTTGACCGCGAAGGCGGTGAACGGACCGACGTGCTGGGCCTTCTTCGGCACGCTGCGCATCGCACAGACGACACTGGTCTCGAGGGCGGTCGCGGTGATCGAGAACAGCGACGAGGACTCGGCCCAGCTCGGGATCTCGGCACCGGGGCCCAGGCGCACCACGGCGAGCTTCTCGGGGAACTGCTGGAGGGTGAAGGTCCGGGCGATGTCGCCCCCGGTGACGAGGTCGGGGGACTCGTCGCTCCCGTCGTCGCTCACGGCGCCAGCCCGACGGTGGAGAGGCCGGTCTGCTCGGGCAGGCCGAGGGCGAGGTTCATGCACTGCACGGCTGCTCCCCCGGTGCCCTTGGCCAGGTTGTCGACGGCGCCGACCGCGACCATGCGGCCCGCCGCCTCGTCCAGCGTCACCTGGAGGTGGACGCTGTTGGAGCCGGTCACCGACTTCGTCGCCGGCCACTGCCCCTCGGGCAGCAGGTGGACGAACGGCTCGTCGGCGTACGCCTTCTCGAAGCAGGCGCGCAGGTCCTCGGCCGTGACCCCCTCCTTGACCGACGCACTGGCCGTGGCCAGGATGCCGCGCGGCATCGGCGCGAGGACCGGGGTGAAGCTGACCGTGAGCTCGTCGTCGGTGAGCCCGCCGAGGTTCTGCAGGATCTCGGGGGTGTGCCGGTGGACCCCGCCGACGCCGTACGCCGAGGCCGAGCCCATCACCTCGCTGCCCAGCAGGTTGGTCTTCGGGGCCTTGCCCGCGCCGCTGGTGCCGGAGACAGCCACCACCACGAGGTCGTCGGCGTGCACGAGGCCGGCCGCGACGGCCGGCGCGAGGGCGAGCGTGGAGACGGTCGGGTAGCAACCGGGGACGGCGATCCGCCGGGCGCCTTCGAGGAGCGCGCGCTGACCGGGGAGCTCCGGCAGGCCGTAGGGCCACGAACCTGCGTGGCTGGAGCCGTAGAACCTCTCCCACGCTGCGGCGTCGGTCAGGCGGAAGTCGGCGCCGCAGTCGATGACGACGGTGTCCTCGCCGAGCTGCTGGGCGAGCGGACCGGACTGACCGTGCGGCAGGGCGAGGAACACGACGTCGTGGCCGGCGAGGGTCTCGGGCGTGGTCTCCTCGAGCACCCGGTCGGCCAGCGGCACGAGGTGGGGCTGCAGCGCGCCGAGGCGCTCACCGGCGTTCGAGGCGCCGGTCAGGGCGCCGATCTCGACGTCCGGGTGGCCGAGCAGCAGGCGCAGCACCTCGCCGCCGGCGTACCCGCTCGCTCCGGCGACGGCAACACGTGTGGGGGGCATATGCATGACTATACAGGTAGATGCATGCCTCGCGACGGGGGGTCCCGCGTCCGGCAGCCCCTCGTCGACCCAGGGCGATGGTCAGTCGATCGTGAACTCCCCGAGCTCGTCCCAGTGGTCGCCCTCCATCAGCACGTTGCGGACCCGCGGCGTCTCCTGGACGTACGGCGGCAGGTCGGACTGCGCCTTCTTGAAGTGGTCGCTGGTCACGTGCGCCTCGGCAGCGTCGTCCTTGAAGGCCTCGATGAGGACGTACTGGTTCGGGTCGTCGACGCTGCGCGACCACTCGAAGAAGAGGTTGCCCTCCTCGGCGCGGGTCGCCTCCGTGAACTCCTGGGTGAGCTCGACCCACTGGTCGGCGTACTCCGGCTTCACCTTCCACTTGACGCAGATGAAGATCATGTCGGCTCCTCGGTCTCGAGACGTCCTGGTCGCTGGCGATGCTGCCATGGTGCCGAGCACGCGGCCAGCCGGGTTGTCGGCGACTGAGAAGGATTGCTCCGGTCCCTACGCTGTGACCATGACCACACCGGCGACCAGGACGGGGACGACCCCCGGGACCACAGCGGGGGCCGACCACGGCGCCCGGCCGGGGTCGGTGCACCGGACCCTCGACATCCTCGAGGTGGTGGCGGGGCGCGGAGGAGCGTCCGCGAAGGAGATCGCCGACGCCACGGGCCTGCCGCTGCCGACGGTCTACCGACTGGCGCGCGAGCTGCTCGACAGCGACTACCTGGTGCACATCCGCGACGAGAGGCGGTTCGAGCTCGGCTACAAGCTGCACCAGCTCGGCGTCTCGCTCCACCAGCAGATCGGTGTCCCGCGGGAGGTGCGGGCCGAGGTCACCGCGCTGCACGAGCAGCTCCGGCTGGCGGCGTACTTCGCCGTGCACCGGGGCTCGCAGATTGCCGTCGTCTTCACGGCCGACTCCCCCGCCTGCCCGCGGCTGCGCCCGATCGACTTCGGCTTCCACGAGGCGCCGCACGCGACGGCGCTGGGCAAGATCCTGCTGGCGAGCATGGAGCCCGAGCAGCGGCTCCTGCACCTCGACGAGGAACCGATGCCGCGCTTCGGGCCAGGCACGATCACCGGCCACCGGGAGCTGGCCGAGCAGCTCGACGTCGTCGCCGACCGCGGCATCGCCTGGGAGTACGGCGAGTTCCAGGCAGGTGCCACCTGCGTCGCGGCCTCGGTCCGTGGCGGCAACGGCGTGCTCATCGGATCGGTCGCCGTATCCGGTCCGGAGGCACGCTTGGCCGAGTCGCCGCCCGAGACGGAGTCCGCGCTCAGGGCGGCCGCCTCCCGGGTGAGCCGCTTCTACCGGTCGGGCCGCACACAGGCCGGGTGACCGCTCCAGCCGGATGACGCTGCGAACGGTCACCGGCCTCCTGCGCGCCGGTTCTCATCGGCCGATAACCGTGCTTGGCCTGCAGCGCGGGTCTTCCTAACGTGGCGGACGTCACAGCAGTCCCCGCCACCTGGAGCATCCATGGCCGAAGCCACGCACGAATCCGTCATCAGCCCCCGGGCCCGCAACGCGCTGGTCCGGCTGCTGCGGGTCGCCTACCCGCACCCGAGGTTCCCGGACGGTCCCTACGAGCGGACGGCCGACGCGGTGATCAACCAGGTCGAGGCGTCCCTGTGGCACCGTCTGGCGCTGACCCGGGGGCTGGAGTCGCTCGACGACGCTGCCGGTGGCGACTTCGCGGCTCTCGACGACGAGGCCGCCCTCTCCCTGCTGCGCGGGATCGAGGACGCCGGGTTCTTCGCCTTCATCCGCGGCGTGGCGGTGGTCTCGCTCTACGACGACCACGAGACCTGGGAGCTGCTCGGCTACGAGGGCGCGTCGTACGAGCAGGGGGGCTACCTCGACCGTGGCTTCAACGACCTCGACTGGCTGCCCAGCCCCCGCATCGAGGAGTACGCCGGACCCGACCAGCTCGTCGAGGTGGCCACCGACGACGAGATCGCCGCCACCGAGGGGAGCCACCGATGAATGCCGACGAGCGCACCGTCCAGCTGGGCCAGCCGGTCGGCCACGACGAGGAGGTCGTCGTCATCGTCGGCTCCGGAGCCGGCGGTGGCACTGTTGCCCACGAGCTCACCGCGCGGGGCATCCGGTGCGTGGTCCTCGAGGCCGGCCCGTACCTGAAGCCCGAGGACTACGAGAACGACGAGTGGGCCGCCTTCAACCAGATGGCGTGGCTGGACAACCGCACCGCGTCCGGTCCCTACCGGTTGGCGCGCGACTTCCCCAACCTCCCGGCCTGGATCGTGAAGGCCGTCGGCGGCTCGACGACGCACTGGTCGGGGGCGACGCCCCGGTTCCGCGAGTACGAGTTCCGCGCGCGCAGCTACTACGGCGGCCTCGAGGGCGCCAACCTGCTCGACTGGCCGATCACCCTGACCGACCTGGCGCCGTACTACGACAGGGCCGAGATCGCCATCGGGTCGACCCACCGCCACGGTCGGCCGCCGCTGCCGGCCAACAACAACTACAAGGTCTTCGCCAACGGCGCGGAGAAGGTGGGTTACAAGTTCTACGCGACCGGCCCCTACGGCACCAACGCCGAGCCGTACGACGGCCGCCCGGCGTCGATCCAGGACGGCTTCAACTTCCAGGGCGACAAGCACACCTCGAAGTGGAGCACCGCCGTGCGGGAGATCCCGCGCGCCATCGCGACCGGGAAGTGCGAGCTGCGTCCCGGCTCGCAGGCGGTGCAGGTGACGCACGACGCGAGCGGTCGGGTTGATGCCGTGCTCTACCTCGACGAGGACGGCAACCTCCACCGCCAGGCGGCGAAGGTCGTCTGCGTCGCCGGCAACTCGATCGAGACCCCGCGGCTCCTCCTGATGAGTGCCAGCGCCCTGCACCCCGACGGACTGGCGAACTCCTCGGGCCAGGTCGGACGCAACTACATGCGGCACACGACCGGGTCGGTCTACGCCCGGTTCGAGCAGCCGGTGCACATGTACCGCGGCGAGACGATGGCCGGCATCATCGCCGACGAGGCGCGGCTGGACTCCTCGCGCGGCTTCCTGGGCGGGTACTACATGGAGACCCTGGCGCTGGGGCCCGCCTTCCTGGCCGCGTTCGTCGAGCCCGGCTCGTGGGGTCCGCAGTTCACGACGATCCTCGACGGCTACGACCACACCGCCGGGATGTGGATCGTCGGCGAGGACATGCCGCAGGAGTCGAATCGGGTGACGCTCAACCCGGCGGTGCAGGACCAGTGGGGGCTGCCCGCGCCGGACGTGCACTTCCAGGACCACCCCAACGACGTGGCCATGCGCGAGCACGGCTACTCGCGCGCGGACCTGCTCTACGAGGCCGTGGGGGCGCTGGGCACGCACCACACGCCGCCGTACCCCGCCACCCACAACCTCGGCACCTGCCGGATGAGCGAGCGTCCCGAGGACGGCGTGCTCGACAAGTGGGGACAGGCCCACGACGTGCCGGGGCTGTTCGTCAGCGACGGCTCGGTGATGACCACGGGCGCCGCCGCGAACCCGACCCTGACGATCGTCGCGCTCGCGATCCGGCAGGCGGAGCACATCGCCGAGACGCTGGGGTCGGGCTCCTGACCGACTCCGACGTCTTCTCCCACGGCGACGCCTACGAGCAGTTCATGGGCCGCTGGAGCCGACTCGTCGCGCCCGAGTTCCTGGACTGGCTGGACCTGCCCGACGGTCTGCGCTGGGCCGACATCGGGTGCGGCAGCGGAGCCCTCGCCGCGGCGGTCCTGGAGCGGTGCTCCCCCCGCTCGGTCCTGGGCGTCGACCCGTCCGCAGCCCAGGTGGAGGAGGCACGTCGGCGAGTGGTCGACCAGCGCGCCGGCTTCGTGCGGGGCACCGCCGAGGACCTCCCCGCCGGATCGTTCGACGTCGTCGTGTCCGGGCTGGTGCTGAACTTCGTCCCGGACCCGGTCGCAGCGGTGGCAGCGATGGCGAGAACGGCTCCCGGCGGCGTGGTCGCGGCGTACGTCTGGGACTATGTGCAGGGCATGCAGCTGCTGCGGGCCTTCTGGGACGCGGCGCGCTCGCTGGACCCTGCCGCTGCGCCGCTCGACGAGGGCCACCGCTTCTCGTGGTGCTCACCCGGGGAGCTCACCGCAGTGCTCACCCTCGGTGGGCTCGAGGGCGTCGTCGCGACCGACCTCGTGGTGCCGCTCGAGTTCGAGGACTTCGCGGACTACTGGCTGCCGTTCCTCGGTGGCCAGGGCCCGGCACCGGCGTACGTCGCGACCCTGGCCCCGCAGGCGCGGGCGCTGCTCCGGGCAGCGCTGGAGCGGACGCTGAGCCCGGGCCCCGACGGGCGCATCTCCCTGACGGCCCGGGCGTGGGCCGTTCGCGGGAGGGCTCAGGTGAGCCCGGCCGTGGTGTAGCCGAGCGTCCACGGCGCCAGGACGGGGTCAGGAGCGCTGCTGGGCCCCGTGACGCTGCTCCGCCAGGGCGACCGCGGCAGCGCGTGCTGCTGCTGTCTCCTTCTCGGTCAGCGTGCGGTCGGGTGCCCGGAAGCGCAGAGCGAACGCCAGCGACTTGCGGCCCTCGCCGGCCTGGGGGCCGGTGTAGACGTCGAAAAGCCTCACCGACTCGCACAGCGGTCCCGCACCCTCGAGCAGGGTCGCAGCGAGCGTCCCGGCGGGCAGGTCCTCCGGCACGACGAGGGCGACGTCCTCCTTCGCGACGGGGTAGGACGAGAATCCGGGAGCCTTCGGCACCCTGACCGCACGCGAGATCAGCAGGTCGAGGTCGATCTCGGCGACCGAGGTGCGCGGAGGGACACCGAAGGCCCGGCAGACCTTCGGGTGCAGCTCGCCCGCGTGTCCGATGGAGGTCTCCCCGAGAAACAGCTCGGCACAGCGGCCGGGGTGCCACGGCGCCAAGGTGGACGCGCGCGCCGACAGCTCGAGACCGAAGGCGTCGGTCAGGACGCGGGCGGTCTGGATGACGTCGCTCCAGCCGGCCGCACGGCCCTTGCCCCACCAGCCACCGCGGTCGCGGTCCCCGCTGGCGGCGAACGCCAGGTGGAGCGGCTGGTCGGGGATCGCCCGGTTGAGCTCCTCCCACTCCTGCTTCGTCGGAGGCCGGTCGACCGGCAGGATCGGGGCGGCGACGCCGTCGCGTGGGAACGTGACCGGGGAGGTCTCGAAGAGCGCCAGGTCGGTCGTGCCACGGCTGATGTTGCGCGACACCGAGCGCAGCAGTCCCGGCAGCAGGGTCGTGGTCATCAACGGCTCTTCGTTGCTGAGCGGGTTGGCGAGCCGGAGCGCCGTACGACGGGGGTCATCGCCGTCCAGCCCGAGACGGTCGAAGTCGGCCTCTCCGACGAAGGGGAAGCTCAGCACCTCGACGTACCCCTCACCGGCGAGCGTGCGACCCGCGCGCCGGCGCAGTGCCTGCTCGGGGGTGAGCCCGCCACCGGCGGGGGCTTGCGGCAGCACGCTCGGGACGTCCTCGTAGCCGACGATCCGGGCGACCTCCTCCACGAGGTCGAACGGGTCCTCGAGGTCGGGACGCCAGGGCGGGACCGTGGCCGTCAGCGTGTCGGCAGCGACGTCGACCTCGCAGCCGACGGCCTCGAGGTTGGCGATCGTCGTGTCCGAGGCGATGTCCATCCCGGTGACGCGGGCCGGGAGGTCGATCGGGATCGTGACCGTGCGCGGCTCCGGCGGGTGCCCGACCACGGTCACACCGGGCTCGATGGTGCCGCCGCCCCACTCCACCAGGAGCTCGGCGACCCGGTCGGCCGCCGCCTCGCAGATGGTCGGGTCCACCCCGCGTTCGTTGCGCTTTCCCGCCTCCGAGGTGAGCTTGTGGCGCCGGCCGGTGCGGAACATCGACCGGCTGTCCCAGTGCGCCGCCTCGATCAGCACGCGGGTCGTCGTGTTCGACATCTCGGTGGTCTGACCGCCCATGACGCCACCCAGACCGATGATCCCCGAGTCGTCACACACGACGAGGTCCTCGATCGAGAGCTCCCGGTCGACGCCGTCCAGCGTCGTGAGCCGCTCGCCCTCCCCGGCGCGGCGCACCCGGATCGGACCGGAGAGCTTGTCGGCGTCATACCCGTGGATCGGCCGCCCGAGCTCGAGCATCACGTAGTTGGTGACGTCGACCGCCAGGGAGATGGAGCGCTGGCCGCAGAGCAGCAGCCGGCGAGCCATCCAGTCCGGCGTGGGCGCCGTCGGGTCGAATCCCGAGACGGTGCGGGCGACGAAGACGGGACAGCCCTCGGGGTCGTCGACCACCACCGGGTACCCCTTGTCGTCGGCGGGAGGGGTGTCGCGGAGGGCGGGGTCGTGGAACGCCACGCCGTACGCCAGGGCTGCCTCACGGGAGACCCCGCGCAGCGAGAGGGCGTAGGCACGGTCGGGGTTGATCTCGAACTCGATGACCTCGTCGCGCAGGCGCAGCAGCTCGAAGACGTCGTCGCCGGGCTCTCCGGCGTTGGCAGGGAGCACCAGGATGCCCTCGTGGTCGTCGCCGAGGCCGAGCTCCCTGGTCGAGCAGATCATGCCGGCGCTCAGGTGGCCGTAGGTCTTGCGCTCGGAGATATCGAAGCCGCCGGGCAGCACGCCACCGGGCAGTACGACGACCACCAGGTCGCCCACCGTGAAGTTGTGCGCCCCGCAGACGATGCCCTGCGGCTCGCCGGTCCCGTTGGCGTCGCCGACGTCGACCGTGCACCAGTTGATCGTCTTGCCGTTCTTCTGCGGCTCGGGCTCCATCGTCAGGACGCGCCCGACGACCAGGGGCCCCGTGACGTCGTGGCCGGGTCGCTCGATCGCCTCGAGCTTGAGGCCGAGTGCCGTCAGACGCGCGGCCAGCTCCTCGACGGGCACGTCCGCGGGCAGGTCGGCGTACTCGCGGATCCAGGAGACGGGGGCCCTCATGCGGGGTCCCCGGCGAGGCGGGACCGCAGCGAGTCGTTCGTGGGGGTGATCACAGCTCAGCTCCGAACGCAGTCGAGAATCGGACGTCGCCCTCGAACATGTCGCGCAGGTCAGCGACGCCGTGGCGGAACATCAGGGTGCGGTCGATGCCCATGCCGAAGGCAAAGCCGGTGTAGCGGTCCTTGTCCACGCCGCAGGCGGTGAGCACGCGGGGGTTCACGACGCCGCAGCCACCCCACTCGATCCAGCCCTCGCCCTTGCAGGTGCGACAGTCCTCGACGGCCGGGGACTGGCCACGGCACAC
The DNA here is from genome assembly GCF_025965085.1 of Marmoricola sp. Taxonomy (GTDB): domain Bacteria; phylum Actinomycetota; class Actinomycetes; order Propionibacteriales; family Nocardioidaceae; genus Marmoricola. The sequence continues at coordinate 2,391 of NZ_JAOPXP010000003.1, read as the reverse complement.
GAAGCAACGCAGGTCGACCTCGGCGCTGGGCTCGGTGAAGGGGAAGTACGACGGACGGAAGCGCGTGGTGATGCCGGGTCCGAAGATCGCCTCGGCGAAGTGGTCCAGCGTGCCCTTGAGGTGGGCCATGCTGATCCCCTCGTCGATGACGAGCCCCTCGACCTGGTGGAACATCGGGCTGTGGGTGGCGTCGTACTCGTCGGTCCGGAACACGCGGCCGGGACACACCACGTAGATCGGCGGCGTGCGGGTGATCATCGTCCGCGCCTGCACCGGGGAGGTGTGGGTGCGCAGCACGAGGTGGTTCTCGGGCGGCTCGGTCCAGAAGGTGTCCTGCATCGTGCGAGCGGGGTGGTCCGGCCCGAGGTTGAGCGCGTCGAAGTTGAGCCACTCGGCCTCGACCAGGGGTCCCTCGGCGACCTCCCAGCCCATCGCCACGAACACGTCGGCGATGCGCTCGGACAGCATCGTGATCGGGTGCCGGGCGCCCTTGGTGGTGCGGTCCCACGGCAGGGTGACGTCGACGGTCTCCTCGACGAGCATCCGAGCCTCCGCTTCGACCTCGAGCTCCGCCTGGCGGACGGCCAGCGCCTGGCTGACGGCCCCGCGGGTCTGGCCCACCCTCTGGCCCGCGTCCTTGCGGGCCTGGGGCGGCAGCGCGCCGATCTCGCGGTTGGCCAGGGCGAGCGGGGAACGGTCCCCCGCGTGCTCGGCACGCACCTGCTTGAGGGCGTCGAGGTCCGTGGCGGCGGCGATGGCAGCGAGGGCCTGGCGACGCATCGCGTTCACGTGCTCCTCGTCGAGCGGGGTCACCTGGACCGGGTCGTACTCGGAGTTGGGGCCGGACATCGTTGCCTTTCGATCGCCTCGCACGAACGTGTGCGCGGGCCAGTCTAGGAAGTGGTGGGTGCGGGCGGCGAACCGGTTTGCCCCTGACCCCCTGGTCCCGGACGATCGGGCCCGTCACGGCCGAGACGACAGCCCGCCCGCCCGCCTGTCCGGGCGGCCCGTCTGGCCGGACCTCGGGGCCGGACCTCGGGGCCGGAGGTCAGCTGCGGACGTCGCTGGAGGGCCAGCGGACCTCGAGGCGGCCGCCGCCGGACTCGGAGCTCTTGATCTGCACCTCGCCGCCGTGGACGCGGACGAGCCCGTTGACGATGTACATGCCCAGGCCGGTGCCGCCACGGACGCCGTGCTTCCAGAACTTGGTGAACACGCGCGCCCGGATGGCCTCGGCGATCCCCTCGCCCTCGTCGTCCACGCGGATCAGCACGCCGGCGAAGGGAGCGCTGATCGGCTCGACGGTCACCCGGACCGTGCCGTCGCCGTGTCGGATGGCGTTGTCGACCAGGTTGATGACGACCTGGCTGAACTTGTCGGGATCGGCGAAGATCTGCGGCACGTCCTCGGCGTAGGACGACTCGATGGTGCGGTGGGTCCCGACCCGGACGGAGTCGACGCAGCGTTCCACCAGGGCCTGCGTGTCCACCGGCCGCGGGTAGAGCGGGAGCCTCCCGGTGTCGATGCGGGCGACGTCGAGCAGCTCGGTGATCAGGCGCTGCAACCGCTCGGAGTCGGCATGCACCGTGTTGAGCATCAGCTTCTTCTGCTCGTCGTTGAGGCGGTCCCACTTGCTCAGCAGGGTCGAGACGAAGCCCTTGACCCCGGTCAGCGGCGAGCGCAGCTCGTGAGCCACGGTCGCCACGAGGTCGGAGCGGTCGCGGTCGAGGCGGGCGCGGCCCCGTCCGGAGCGGATGACCAGCCCGACGCTGTCCACCGCCCCGAAGCGACCCACGCGGTTGATCCGCCCGGTGACGAGGACCTCGGTGCCGTCACTGGTGAGCCAGGACTGCTCGGTCAGACCGACCCTGCTCGCGAGACCGTCGTAGGGACGGTTGGTGGCGTACCAGTCGCAGCTGTTCTGATCCTGCAACGCCATCACCTCGGACAGCTGCCGACCGACCTCCACGCTGCTGCCGAGCAGGCGACGGGCCTGTTCGTTGACGACGGTGACCACGCCGTCGGCGTCGGCGATGACCACGCCGTCGGGCAGCTGGTCGACGGCGACGGGTCGGGCGGTCTGCTCCTCCAGGTCCTCCACGTGCGTCAGCGTAGTGCGGCCGGGGCCGGGGAGGCTCGAGCCGGCACGATCCGGCGGACGGGCAGCTCAGTCCTTCGGAGCGCTCCAGCACGCCCCGTCGGGACCCGCGCAACCCCGGCCTGCCAGTCGATCTGACCGCAGGGGTCAGTGGGCGGCCCGCGCTCCGGCGTAGAGGCAGACGGCGGCGGCCGTGGAGAGGTTGAGGCTCTCGGCGCGGCCGTAGATCGGGATCGAGACCCGGTGGTCAGCCAGTGCCGCCAGGTCGTCAGGCAGGCCCCAGGCCTCGTTGC
>NZ_JAOPXP010000239.1 GCF_025965085.1 Marmoricola sp. | reverse complement strand
CAGCAGCAGCCCCAGGCTCCACCCGATGACCTTGCGGAAGATGTCGCCCTCGCGGCCGGCCAGACCGACCGCGGCGGCGGCGATCGCCAGGTTCTGCGGACTGACCATCTTGCCCAGGACGCCACCCGAGGAGTTCGCGGCCGCCATCAGCAGCGGGTCGATGCCGGCGTCCTTGGCGGTCTGCACCTGAAGCGCTCCGAAGAGGGCGTTGGCCGAGGTGTCGGACCCCGTCACGGCCACCCCGATCCAGCCCAGGATCGGCGAGAGGATCGCGAACGCGGCGCCGGCACCGGCGAGCCAGGCTCCCAGTGACGAGGTCTGGCCGGACAGGTTCATCACGTAGGCGAGGGCGAGCACCGCCATCACCGTGATGATCGCCGACCTCAGGTCGACGTAGGTCCGGACATAGGTCCTCGCGGCCTCGCCCGGGGAGACCTTCAAGATCACCGCCGTGATCAGCCCGGCGATGATCATCAGCGTGCCCGCGGCGGGCAGCCAGTTGAAGTTGAACATCGTCGTGGCCACGGCCTTGCCCGAGGGGTTGAGCACGTTGAGGCCCGGCCACTCGAACGCGTAGGTGAACGGCTTCTTCGCCAGGAAGTCCTTGACCGCGGTGATGTTGGTGAGTGAGAAGATCACGATGATCACGAGGTAGGGCGCGTAGGCCCTGACGACGTCGGCGTTGCTGTCGCGCACGGGACCGTCCGAGGTCGACGCCGCGCCCCCTCCCCCGGCGCCGGTCCTCGCGGAGACCCGCGCCTCGGTCGAGTCGGCGGCCTGGATCTCGGACGGGCTCCAGGTGCGGAGCAGGAGCACGACGGCGGCGGCCGCGACGAGCGCCGCGATGATGTCCGCCAGGGGCACGGAGATGTAGTTGGAGGCGACGAACTGCGCGAGCCCGAACGCGACGCCACACACCAGTGCAGGCACCCAGGTCTGCTTCACACCGCGTCTGCCGTCGACCACGAACACCAGGACCAGCGGCACGATGACCGCGAGGATCGGCGTCTGCCGGCCTACCATGCCGCCGAGGGTGTCCACCGTGAGGCGGGCGTCATTGCTGGCCCCGGAGGAGACGGTGGCCAGCGTGACGATCGGCGTCGCGAGCGCACCGAACGCCACCGGCGCGGTGTTGGCGATCAGGGCGACGGCGGCCGCCTTCAGCGGCTCGAACCCGAGCGCCATCAGCATCACCACGGTGATCGCCACGGGGGTACCGAACCCGGCCAGCGCCTCGAGGAGGGCGCCGAAGCAGAACGCGATGATGATCGCCTGGATCCGCTGGTCGGGGCTCACCTTCTCGAAGGAGCGCCGCAACACGTCGAAGTGTCCCGACGCCACCGTCAGGTTGTAGACCCAGATCGCGTTGATGACGATCCACAGGATCGGGAAGAACCCGAACGCCGCACCCTCGGTGCCGGCCAGCAGCGCCTGCCCGATCGGCATCTTGAACAGCAGCACGGCCACGAGCAGGGCCACGGCCAGCGAGATGAGCCCGGAGACCCAGGCCTTGAGCCGCAGGCCGCCGAGCAGGACGAACAGCGTGAGCAGCGGTACGGCCGCGCACAGCGCGCTCAGGGCCAGCGAGTCGCCGACCGCTTGGAGGTTCTGCTGGAACATCGAGACTCCCGAGGTGGAGAACGGATCTGGGGTGGTCAGGCCGGGTCGAGGAGGAACGTGCCCGCCGGAGCCCCGCGGATGGAGGCGTCCAGCACCTCGACCGTGTGCGCCATCCCCATCGGGTGGCCGGAGCGCTCGATGGCCGACGTGACCTGCATCAGGCACCCGGGGTTGGCCGTGACCAGCACCTGCGCGCCGGTCGCGACGATGTTGGCGGCCTTCCGGTCGCCGAGCTCCGCCGCGGGCTCGGGGTTGAGGATGTTGTAGATCCCGGCGGAGCCACAGCACAGCTCGGCCTCGGCGATCTCCTTCACCTCGAGACCGGGGATGGCCTCGAGCAGCCGGCGAGGCTGGGCCCGCACCCCCTGCGCATGGGCCAGGTGGCAGGCGTCGTGGTAGGCCACGGTCATCTCCAGCGGGTGCCGAGGAGCCACCGGACCGAGCTCGTCGAGGATCTCGGAGACGTCACGGACCTTGCCGGCGAAGGCCTTCGCGCGATCGGCGTACGCCGGGTCGTCGGCCAGCAGGCCGGCGTACTCCTTCATCGTGGAGCCACAGCCGGCGGCGTTCACGACGACGTACTCGACGCCGGTCGACTCGAACGAGTCGACGAGCCGGCGGGCGTAGTCCTGCGCCTCGGCCTCCCGGCCGTTGTGCACCGAGAGGGCTCCGCAGCACCCCTGCGCCGCGGGTACGACGATGTCGCAGCCCTCGGCCTGCAGGACCCGCGCGGTGGCGGCGTTGACGCCGGGGAAGAAGGCGCCCTGCACGCACCCGGTCAGCAGGCCTACGACCGCACGCCGGTTGCCAGCGGCGGCGATGTGCTCCGGCAGGGGCAAGGGCTTGCCGAGCCGGGGGGCGAGGCGCTCCATGGCCGCCAGCTGGGGCGCCACCCGGTCGAGCAGTCCGGTACGCCGCAACGCCCGGTTGAGCCCGGTCGCCTGGGCCAGCCGCAGCGGCCCACGCAACAGGCGCAGTCGTCTCGGGTGCGGGAAGATCGAGAAGATCAACCCGCGCAGCGCGCGGTCCTTCGCCGACCGGTCGTGGTTGCGCTCGACCTGCGCACGGGTCTGCTCGATCAGGGTGTCGTACTGGACGCCCGACGGGCAGGCGGTCACGCAGGCCATGCAGCCGAGGCAGGCGTCCCAGTGCGACACCATCGAGTCCGACATCGGCTCGCCCTCGAGGCCCTCCTTCATCAGGTAGATCCGGCCACGTGGCGAGTCCATCTCCTCGCCCCACAGCACATAGGTAGGACAGGTGGGCAGGCAGAACCCGCAGTGCACGCAGTCACCGACGAGCGCGGCGTCCGGCGGGTGGTGGTCGTCGAACGCGCCTCCCGGGGTCGGCAGGCCGAGGTCGACCGGCTCCACGACGCCGCCCATCTCGCCCAGCGTGCCGTCGGTGTCGTGCTCGGACGTGTTCGTCATCAGATGCCTCCCACGAAGCGGCCCGGCGCGAGCCGGTGGTCGGGGTCGAACTGGTCCTTGACCCGCTGCATCAGGTCGAGCGCCGGGACGGGTCCCCAGACGTCGACGGCGGATTTCACGGCTGCGGGCGCGTCGACCACGACGACGCTGCCCCCGGCACGGACACACGTCGCGCGGAGCCGGTCGACGGCGACGCGGACGTCGTCCGGGGGCGCGCCCGGCGCGAGGGCGGCGTACGCGACACCCGCGCCTGCGGAACCCCTGACCGTGGCGCCGATCTCGCCCGCGACCGTGAGCACGGCCGCGAGGCCGGACAGGGAGAAGGTCAGCTTGAGCGCGGTGCCTCGCTGGTCGCCCCGCGCCGACAGGTCCCAGGGGTACGTCGCACCGCCCGCAGGTGCGTCCTCGGACTCGGTGGCGCCGTCGCCGAAGAGACGCCGGACCGTCGACGCCCGCCCCGCGACACCGTCCTCACGACCTTCGAGCAGGACGTGCACCGCCCCTGCACCCTCGGCGGTCCACTCGACCTCGATCGCGGCGGGAACGGCCTGGGCGTGCAGCACGTCCTGGGCCGCGGCCCGGGCGCTCGCAGGGTCGCCCACCCGCAGGCTCACCCACCGCCGGGACCCCGGGTCGGGGTGCAGCCGGAAGGTGGCGTCGGTGATGACCGCCAGCGTGCCGAACGACCCGATGACCAGCTTGCCGAGGTCGTAGCCCGCGACGTTCTTGACCACGCGGCCCCCGGCCTTCGCGACCACGCCGTCCGCCCGCACGACGGTCACACCGATCAGGAGGTCGCGGGCAGTGCCCGTGGCGACGCGACGCGGGCCGCTGGTGTTCGTGGCCAGGACGCCGCCGATGCTGGCGCCGGGAACCGTCTCGTCGAGGGCGAGCCGCTGGCCGCCCCGGCCGACGACCGCCTGGGTCTCCGAGAGCCGGGCGCCGGCCTGGACCGCGACGATCAGGTCGCCGGCCGCATGGTCGAGCACCTGGTCCATCGCGCTCAGGTCGACCAGCACGTCGGCGCTCGCGGGCGGCATCCCCCACGACATCTTGGTGCCGCGCCCTCGTGGCACCACCGTCAGGCCGTGGGACGTCGCCGCCCGCAGCACCTCGGCGAGCTGGTCCGTGTCCGCGGGCCGGGCCACCAGACCCGGATCGACGCCGTCGACCTGGTCGGTGTCCGTGGCGTCGTGGACGTCGGCGCACGCGGAGCCGATCGCCTCCCGCGCGGTGCTGTCCAGCGCCACGGTGGCCATCAGAAGACCTCCGCCAGTCCGGCCTCCTGCAGCGGATGGGCGCCCTTCCTGCGTCCGGGCACCTCGCCGCACAGGCGCGGGGTCGGGAACACCTTGCCGGGGTTGGAGATGTTCTGCGGGTCGAACGCGCAGCGCACCAGCTGCATCGTGTCGAGGTCCTCGTCGGTGTACATCCGCGGCATGTACTTCGACTTGTCCATGCCCACGCCGTGCTCACCGGTGATGGACCCGCCGTGCTCGATGCACAGGTCGAGGATCGCGCCGCTCACCTTCGCGGCCGCCTCCCCGGCGCCCTCGACGGCGTCGTCGAAGAGCACCAGCGGGTGCAGGTTGCCGTCGCCGGCGTGGAACACGTTGGCCACGCGGACCCCGGAGTCCCCCGAGAGGTTGGCGATCGCCCTCAACACCTCGGGCAGCGCGGTGCGCGGGATCACCCCGTCCTGGACGATGTAGTCCGGGCTGATGCGGCCGACCGCCGCGAACGCGGACTTGCGGCCCTTCCAGATCAGCGCACGGTCCGCCGGGTCGATCGCCAGGCGAAGCTCGAAGGCACCGTTCTCGTGGCACAGTCGCTCGACATCGGCGTACTCCTGCTCGACCTCGATGGCGGCGCCGTCCAGCTCGATGACAAGCACGGCGCCGGCGCCCGCCGGGTAGTTGCACCTCACGGCCGCCTCTGCCGCCTCGATCGCGAGGGCGTCCATCATCTCGATGGCCGCCGGCACGATGCCGGCCGCGATGATCGCCGAGGTGGCGGCGCCGGCATGGTCGGTCGACTCGAAGCCGACCAGGATCGTGCGGACCTCCTCGGGGAGCCGGACGAGACGGACGGTCACGGAGGTGACGATGCCCAGCGTGCCCTCGGAGCCGACGACTGCTCCGAGCAGGTCGTAGCCGGGGCTGTCCGGCGCGTCGCCCCCGAGCGCCACGGTCTCGCCCTGGGCCGTGACGAAGTCCGCACCGAGGACGTGGTTGGTGGTGAAGCCGTACTTCAGGCAGTGCGCGCCGCCGGAGTTCTCGGCGACGTTGCCGCCGATCGAGCAGATCTGCTGGCTCGACGGGTCCGGCGCGTAGTAGTAGCCGTGGGGCGTGGCCGCCCTGGTCACGTCGAGGTTGATCACGCCCGGCTCGACGACCGCGCGCTGGTCCTCGGGGCGCACCTCGATGATGGAGCGCATTCTGGAGGTCACGATCAGCACGCCGTCGGCGTGGGGCAGTGCACCCCCCGAGAGCCCGGTGCCGGCCCCGCGGGCGACATAGGGCACCTGGTGGTCGGCGCAGGCACGCACGATCGCGGCCAGCTGGTCGGCGTCCTCGGGGATCACCACCAGCGCGGGCGTGACGCGGTAGTGGGCGAGGCCGTCGCACTCGTAGGTGCGCAGTCGTGACCGCTCGGTGATCACCCCGTCCGCCGGCACCAGCCTCCGCGCCACCTCGGCCACGGCCGAGATGCCGGCTCCGGTGTCCGCACTGCTGCCCCTGCCCGTCGCGGTGGCACTCGTCATCGCCGTCACGTCCTCAGTCGATCTGGGCGATGAGGCCGGCACCCTCGATGCCGGCCACTGCCGCCGCTTCGTCGTTGTCGGAGGTGTCACCGGTGACGCCCACAGCACCCAGCAGGTCGCCTCCAGAGGTGCGCACCAGCACACCGCCCGGGACCGGCACCAGGGCACCGCCGACGGCCGGGGTGACCGCGGCGATGAAGTACGGCTGCTGCTCGGCACGACCCATGATCGAGCGCGACCCCATCCCGAGGGACAGGGCGCCGTGCGCCTTGCCGAACCCGATCTCGAACCGCTTCATCGACGAGCCGTCCTCGCGCTCGACGGCCACCACGTGACCTCCGGCGTCGAGCACGACCACGGTCAGCGGCTTGAAGCCCGCCGAGCCGCCATGGGCGCGGGCACCGGCGATGATCCTGCGGGCGGTCTCGAGGTCGAGTGCGGTCACTGGGCGGTCCTCTCGGTCGACTTCTGGTGCCCCTTCTCCTGGGCCTTCTTGCGCGCACGGTGGCGGTGCAGGATCGGCTCGGTGTAGCCGCTCGGCTGCTCGCGGCCCTCGAAGACCAGAGCCCTCGCCGCCTGGAACGCCTCGCCATCGAAGTCCGGCGCCATCGGGGTGTACGCCGGGTCGCCCGAGTTCTGCTCGTCGACGACCCGGGCCATCCGGCGCAGGGTCTCGTCGACCTGCTCCCTGCTGACCACCCCGTGGTGCAGCCAGTTGGCCACGTGCTGCGCGGAGATCCTGCAGGTCGCGCGGTCCTCCATCAGCGGCTCGCCCGTGATGTCGGGCACCTTGGAGCACCCCACCCCGGCGTCGACCCAGCGGACGACGTACCCCAGCAGGCTCTGCAGGTTGTTCTCGATCTCCTGCTCACGGTCCTGCCCGGACCAGGAGCCCGGGTGGCCGAGCGGGATCTCGAGCAGCTGCTCACGCTCCCTGCGGCGACCACCCTGGAGGAGCTCCTCCTGGCGGGCGCGCACGTCGACCTGGTGGTAGTGCAGCGCGTGCACGGTGGCCGCGGTGGGCGACGGCACCCACGCGCAGCTTGCGCCCGCCCTGGGGTGGTTGATCTTGGTCTCCAGCATCGCGGCGAGGCTGTCGGGCGCCGCCCACATGCCCTTGCCGATCTGGGCGCGACCGAGCAGACCGCACTCCAGTCCGATGTCGACGTTGAGGTCCTCGTAGGCCTGGATCCAGGTCTCGTTCTTCATGTCGTTCTTGCGGACCATGGGGCCTGCCTCCATGGAGGTGTGGATCTCGTCCCCGGTGCGGTCCAGGAAGCCGGTGTTGATGAAGGCGACTCGCTCGCGGGCCTCGTTGATGCAGGCCTTGAGGTTGAGGGAGGTGCGTCGCTCCTCGTCCATGATCCCGACCTTGATCGTCAACCGGGGCAGGCCGAGCAGCTCCTCGACGCGGCCGAAGAGCTCGACCGCGAGGGCCACCTCGTCGGGGCCGTGCATCTTGGGCTTCACGACGTACATCGCGCCCGTGCGCGAGTTGGGCAGCTCGGAGGTCCCACGGAGGTCGCCGAGGCTGCCGAGCGCGGTCATGATCGCATCGAGGATGCCCTCGGGAACCTCGTTCCCGTCACGGTCCAGCACCGCGTCGGTGGTCATCAGGTGACCGACCTGGCGGATGAAGAGCAACGAGCGGCCACGCAGCGTGACCTCGGTGCCGGAGATCGTGGAGTAGGTCCGGTCGGGGTTCATCGACCGGGTGAAGGTCTTCCCGTTCTTGGTGACCTCCTCGGCCAGCGTGCCGTCGTTGAGCCGCTTCCAGTTGCGGTAGCCGAGCACCTTGTCCTCGGCGTCGACCGCGGCGACGGAGTCCTCGAGGTCCATGATCGTGGAGACCGCGGACTCCAGCAGCAGGTCCTTGACCCCCGCGGCGTCGGTGGAGCCGATCGGGTCCTCCCGGTCGACCTGGATCTCCACGTGCAGGCCGTGGTGAACCAGGAGCACCGCTTCGGGAGTCTCGGCAGAGCCGCGGAAGCCGACCAGCTGGCTCGGGTCGGCGAGCCGGACGACGTCCTCCTTGAGGCTCACCGCCACCCCCTCGTCGTCCACGGCGTACGACGTGGCGTCGGCGTGCGAGCCCGAGGTCAGCGGGAAGTGGTCGTCCAGGAAGGCCCGGCCACGCGCGATGACCTCCGCACCGCGCACCTTGTTGTAGCCCTGGCCGGGGGCGAGATCCCCCTCCTGGGGGACCACGTCCGTCCCGTAGAGCGCGTCGTAGAGCGAGCCCCAGCGCGCGTTCACGGCGTTGGTGGCGAACCGGGCGTTGAGAAGCGGGACCACCAGCTGGGGGCCCGCGATCCGGGCCACCTCGTCGTCGACGCCCGCCGTGGTCGCTGCGACCTCGGCCGGCTCGTCGAGCATGTAGCCGATCTCGCGCAGGAAGGCGACGTAGGCCGCGGAGTCGGGTCGGCCGGGGCGCTCGCTGTGCCAGGCGTCGATGCGCGACTGCAGCTCGTCGCGGCGGGCCAGCAGCTCCCGGGTGCGGGGCGCCAGGTCGTGGACGATCCTCTCCGCCCCCTCCCAGAAGGCGTGCGGGTCGACCCCCGAGCCCGGAAGCGCCTCCTCCTCGACGAACCGGTGAAGGCTGGCGGCGACGCTCAGGCCGCCGATCTGAACACGCTGGTCCATGTCACTCCTTGCCGAGATTTCCGTATCGTGGAACGATTCGTGGCATCCATCACTGACCATCCCGGCCCGGCGGCCGAGTGTCAAGGCCGCTACTCTCAGTCGATTCCGGCTGGCGGAACTACCGGGTAGGAGAGGCATCTGATGACAGGGGTACCCAGCGAGACGACGGACACACTCGTCGCCCCCGGGCTGCGCCGTGCGGGGGGCGTGCAGTCGGTGGAACGGGCCCTGGGGCTGCTCGAGCTGGTCGCGGCGAAGCGGAGCGCGGTCTCACTGTCGGAGCTCGCCCGTTCCTCGGGCCTGCCGCCCGCCACCCTCCACCGACTGGCCCGCACCCTCGTCGACCTGGGCTACCTGCGGCAGGGCGCCACCCGGCAGTACGCCCTGGGACCCCGGCTCGCCCTGCTCGCGGACAGCTCGTCGGCACAGCTCGGCGCCGCGGCCCGGCCGCACCTGGCCCACCTCGTGGCGGAGATCGGCGAGACGGCCAACCTCGCCATGCTCGACAGGGACCTCGTGGCCTACGTCGCCCAGGTGCCGGGTCGTCACTCGATGCGGATGTTCACCGAGGTGGGCCGCAGGGTGCAGCCCCACTGCACCGC
>NZ_JAOPXP010000210.1 GCF_025965085.1 Marmoricola sp. | reverse complement strand
GACCTCGGCGTGGACGCGGTCTGGCTCTCGCCGTTCTACACCTCGCCGCAGCACGACGCGGGCTACGACGTCGCGGACTACCGCGACGTGGATCCCAGGTTCGGGACGCTCGACGACGCCGACGCCCTGATCGCCCGGGCCCACGAGCTGGGCCTGCGGGTGATGGTCGACATCGTGCCCAACCACTCCTCCAGCGAGCACGTGTGGTTCCAGGAGGCGCTGGCCTCGGGGCCGGACAGCCCGGCGCGGGCACGCTACGTCTTCCGTGACGGCCGAGGACCGGGCGGCGACCAGCCGCCCAACAACTGGCAGAGCACCTTCGGCGGGTCGGCCTGGGAGCGGGTGACCGAGGCGGACGGTTCGCCGGGGCAGTGGTACCTCCACCTGTTCGACGTGACCCAGCCCGACTTCGACTGGACCAACCCCGAGGTCGGCGACGAGATGGAGAAGACGCTGCGGTTCTGGATGGACCGCGGCGCCGACGGATTCCGGATCGACGTGGCGCACAGCCTGATCAAGGCCGACGGGCTGCCGGACGCCGGTCCCTCGCACGAGATGGAGGTCGACCGCACCTCCGACCTGCCGATGTGGGACCAGCCGGGGGTGCACGACGTCTACCGGCGCTGGCGCAGGGTCACGGACTCCTACGGCATCGAGGGCGAGGACGCCGACCGGATCATGTGCGGCGAGGCCTGGGTGACCCCGCCCGAGGCGATGGCCCGCTACGTGCGTCCCGACGAGCTCCACCAGACCTTCAACTTCGGCTTCCTGCTCAGCTCGTGGATCGCCTCGGAGCTGCAGGCCAACATCACCGAGTCGCTGGCGGTCGTGGCGCCGTACGCCGCGACGCAGACCTGGGTGCTGTCCAACCACGACGTCGTACGGCACAGCTCGCGCCTGGGCTTCGAGCAGAAGCCCGGTCCGGTGAAGGTCGACGGCATCGGGGCCGACGACCCGCAGCCGGACGCCGAGCTCGGCCTGCGCCGGGCGCGCGCCGCCACCACGATCATGCTCGCGCTGCCGGGGTCGTCGTACCTCTACCAGGGCGAGGAGCTGGGGCTGCCCGAGGCGACCGCGATCCCCGACGACGCGCGGCAGGACCCGGTGTGGGAGCGGTCCGGGCACTCCTCGCGCGGCCGCGACGGCTGCCGCGTGCCGATCCCGTGGGAGGGCGACGCGCCGTCGTACGGCTTCGGACCGTCCGAGAAGGCGTGGCTGCCGCAGCCCGAGGTGTACGGCGAGCTCGCGGTCGACCGTCAGACGGGAGTGAAGGGCTCCACGCTCGAGCTGTACCGGACGCTGCTGCGGCTGCGGCGCGAGCACCGCCCCGGTCGCGGCCACTTGACGTGGGTCGACCTGGGGCAGGACGTGCTGGCCTTCGACGTCAGCGCGACCTCCGGGCGCCCCATCCGCGTCATCGCGAACGTGGGGGTGGATGTCGTTCCGCTGCCCCAGGGTGCCGAGGTCCTCGTGGCCAGTGGTGACCTCGACCCCGCCGAGGGGATCGGCGTCGATACGGCCGTGTGGCTACGACTGGCCTGACCTGCGCCGGGGGCGCGACTCCTCGAGGACCATCCGCATGACGTCCTCGTTCCAGTCGTGCTCGCGGATGAGCCGGTAGCGCTCGCCCGCGACGCGAAGATAGGCGTCGGCGCCGGTCTCGTCGGGTCCGCGTACGCCGGCCTCGTCGATCATCTTGAGCACCGGGGTGTACTCCTCGTCGAACCAGCGCACAGCCATCGTCGGCTTGTCGAAGTAGCTGCCTTCCTCGTGCATCAGGCGGCACGCCCAGGCCTCCACCATCTCCGCGAGACGCTGGTAGTCGGCCGGGTCGGTGCAGTTGATCGCCGCGCGGCATGCACCGGTCAGCGGCACCCGCTTGAGGAAGCGCAGCCCCCAGTTGCGACCGTCGAGGTCGCGGCGACCGCCGAGGCCGTCGGTGGACATCACGGTGTCGATCTCGGTCACGTTGGCGTCGAGGGAGTCGGCGCCGTGCATCCGGGCGACGGAGACCCGGTGGTGCCCGTCCCTCACGAAGTAGAGGTTGCCGAGCTTGTAGACGTCGATCGGCGGGAGGTACTCGCCCAGGCGGCTCTTCTCCGCGAGGCGCTGCCAACGCTGGCGGCTGCGGTCGGACGTCGGACGGAACCGGCGGTCGAAGTCGCGCACCTTGTCCACCGACCCGACGATCTGGTCCAGGGGCACCTTCTGCACCCCGAGGGAGCGCTCTCCCCGGCGGCCGAGGGCGGTGACCACCTCGTCGAAGGACAGGGTCTCGTTGGCCTCGCCGGCGTCGTGGCGGAGGAACCCCGCGAGTCGCGAGAGGACCTGGTGCCGACGGGCGCGCTGGAAGTCGGTCTCGGCGTCGACCCGTGGGGTTGCCATGGGTGCATTCTGCACCCGGTCAGCGGCGGGCGGCCGCCACGGGCGAGGTCCGGGGGGTGATGTCGAGCACCTGCCACGGGATCACGTTGCGGATGGTCGTCGCGCCGACCTGTCGGTCGGGCATCGGCTGCCCGTAGGGGTGGACATGGCCGTGGAGGTGCCAGGAGGGCTGCAGTCTCTCGATGACCGCATGCAGGGCCTCGATGCCGACATGCGGCCGGTCGTCGGCGTCCCCCAGGCCGAACGGCGGCGCGTGTGTGAGCAGGACGTCGACCGGGCCGCCGCGCTTCGCCCGCCGGAGCAGACGGCGCGCGCGTGCGGCGTACTGCGCCTGGGTGTACTGGTGCGGCCCCGGCCTGTAGCGCACGCAGCCGCCGAGGCCGGCGATGCGCAGGCCCGCCGCTGCGATGACCTGCTGGTCGGCGTTGGTGGCACCGTGGGGGCCGAGGCCTTCACGCCTCTCCCCGTCCTCGGTGAAGGGGTCGCGGCGTCCGCGCCGACGGAGGATCTCCGGGTCGTGGTTGCCGGGCACGAACACCATGGGGGCGCTCACGCACGACCCGACGTACTCCAGGTAGCTCCAGGGCAGGTCACCGGCGGCGAGCACGAGGTCGGGGGCGAGGTCGCGCAGCGTCCGGACACCCAGGTTGGATGCCTCTTCGTCACTGACCACCAGTACTCGGACCATCCGACCGAGCCTAGCGACACGGTGTTCGGGAACCCGCGCAACGTTGACAGTGAAACTGTCAACATCTTGGATGAGGCCATGTATCCAGGAACCTGGGCCCGCACCACCCCCGACAAGCCGGCCCTCGTCATCGCCGAGACCGGACAGACCACGACGTACGCCGAGCTCGACGAGCGCAGCCTGCGACTGGCGCACGTCCTCGCCGAGGCGGGACTGGTCACCGGAGACGTCGTGGCGTTGGTCAGCGACAACGCCCCGCAGGCCTACGAGGTGTACTGGGCAGCCCTGCGTTCGGGGCTCTACGTGACCGCGGTGAACCACCACCTCGCGTCCGCCGAGGCCGCCTACATCGTCAACGACTGCGGCGCCAAGGCGCTGGTCGTCTCCGGTGCGAAGACCGAGCTCGTCGAGGCGATGGCGGACCTGGTCGACGTGCCGGTGCGGCTCGCGTTCGGTGGTGCGGTCCCCGGGTGCACGTCGTACGACCAGGCGCTGTCCACGGCGAGCACCGAGCCGCTCGCCGACCAGCCGCACGGCGACGACTTCCTGTACTCCTCGGGGACGACCGGTCGTCCCAAGGGGGTCAGGATCCCGCTGCTGCCGATCCAGGTCGACGAGCCGGGCTACCCCTACGTGATGATCTTCGGCGGGCTGTTCGGCTACGGGCAGGACACCGTCTATCTCTCCCCGGCGCCGGTCTACCACGCAGCGCCGCTGCGCTACACCGGCGTCATCCACGCGCTCGGCGGCACGGTGGTGCTGATGCAGCGCTTCGACCCGGAGAACTTCCTCAAGGCGGTGGACGAGTACGCCGTCACCGACACCCAGTGCGTGCCGACCATGTTCGTGCGGATGCTCAAGCTGCCCGAGGACGTGCGGTCGTCGTACGACACGAGCAGCCTGAGGACCGTGGTGCACGCGGCTGCTCCGTGCCCGGTCGAGGTGAAGCGGCAGATGATCGAGTGGCTGGGCCCGATCGTGCACGAGTACTACGCGAGCACCGAGGCCAACGGCGCCACCTACGTCGGCCCCGAGGACTGGCTGGCGCACCCGGGCACCGTCGGCAAGCCGCTGCTGGGCACCCCGCGGATCTGCGACCCTTCCGGCGCGGAGCTGCCCGCGGGCGAGGTCGGGACGATCTGGTTCGAACGTGAGGAGATGCCCTTCAGCTATCACGGGGACCCGGAGAAGACGGCCTCCACGCAGCACCCACAGCACCCGAACTGGTCCTCGGTGGGCGACCTCGGCTACCTCGACGACGAGGGCTACCTGTTCCTGACCGACCGCAAGGCGTTCATGATCATCAGCGGTGGAGTGAACATCTACCCGCAGGAGGTCGAGGACCTGTTCAGCCTGCACCCGTCGGTCCTCGACATCGCCGTGGTCGGCGTACCCGACGACGAGATGGGGGAGCGCGTCGTCGCGTTCGTCGAGCCCGCGGGCGAGGCCCCGCCCGACCTGCCGGCGCAGCTCGCGTCGTATGCCCGGGAGCGCATCGCGCACTTCAAGGTGCCCCGTGAGTTCATCGTCACCGACGACCTGCCGCGCACGCCCACGGGCAAGCTCGTGAAGCAGAGGCTGCGCGACCGCTACGCCGAGGAGACCACCGCATGAGTGACCTGGAGATGCGTCTCGAGGACGGCGCCCTGTGGCTGACGCTGAACCGTCCCGACCAGTTCAACGCCCTGACCGGCGAGATGGTGGTCGAGGCGATCGGGCAGCTGCGCGGTGCGACGTCGCGCGACGACGTACGCGTCGTGGTGCTCACCGGCACCGGTGGGGCGTTCTGTGCGGGTGCCGACCTCGGGGGCGCGGACGCGCAGGAGAAGTACGACGCGGGGTCGGTCGACGCCGCCAACCAGGTGATCCGGGCCGTCACCGAGCTCGACCAGCCCGTGGTGTGCGGGCTCAACGGCATCGCCGCAGGCGTCGGGATGTCGGTGGCGCTGGCCTGCGACCTCGTCGTCGCCACGGAGTCCGCCGCGCTCACGCTGGCGTTCACCAAGATCGGACTGATGCCCGACGGCGGTGCCACCGCCACCCTCGCGGCCTCGGTGGGCCGCGCCCGAGCGATGCGCCTGGCGCTCCTGTCCGACGTGCTCACGGCGCAGGAGGCGTACGACGCCGGCCTGGTCACCCACGTCTTCCCCGACGCCGACTATGCGGAGGGGCTGGGCACGATCATCCGCCGCCTCTCGACCGGCGCCCCCCTGGCCTTCGCCGCCACCAAGAAGGCCGTCAACGCCGCCACCCTCGGTGCCCTCGACGCCGCCTTCAACCGCGAACGCTCCGGGCAGTCCCTCCTCCTCCGCTCGGAGGACGTGGCCGAAGGCATGAAGGCCTTCACCGAGAAGCGCCGCCCGGACTTCCACGGCCGCTGACCGGTGCGGCCCCCATGGGATGCCTGCTGACCCCGGGGGCTACACGACTCCTGCCAGTGGGTTGCGCCAGGCCTCCCAGACGATCCGAACGCCGCCGACGCCCAGCAGCGAGGTGAGGGTGGCCAGCGCCGGCATCGTCAGTGCGGGGGCGACGAGAAGCATCGAGGCGATGGCGGCGGCGAGTCGGTCGTGGGCGAGACGGTGGTGGTCGCGCCAGCGGTAGGCGACGTCGCCGGCGTACGCCAGGGCCGCGCCACAGGTGAGGGCCACTGCTGGCACGGGGTCGAGCGGCTCGCCGGCCTCGGCGATGGCCAGGTGCGCCCCCAGGGCGAAGTACACGATCCCGGCCACGATGAGGAAGTGCAGGTAGCTGTAGGCGTCGCGCGCGAGCCTCGTGCGCTCCCTGCCCTCCGTGGAGACCAGCCGGGCCTGGGCCGCGTGGGTGAGGCCGAAGTAGGACCACCACAGCTGACCCGAGATGAGCACGGCGCAGAGGACCGCGGTCAGCACGAGGAGGTCGCTCAGGTGGTGGCTGGCGCCCAGCCCCACCTGGGTGATCGTCTCGCCGAGGGCGATGATGATGATCGAACCGTGCCGGTCGACGAAGTACGCCGGAAGCACGCGCAGGCCGCCCACGCCCACGACCATGGGGCCACCGAGGTCGATCAGCGCGGCCAGCAACCATCCCGTCTCCCGGTACGGCGAGTCCACGAACGCGGACGCCAGCACCAGCCCTGGACCGCCCAGCATCGTGGGCACCAGTCGCAGGGCCGCACTGTGTCGATCGGGGTCCTGTTTCGTCTCGTCGAGGAAGAGCACCACGTGCACCAGTCGCACGCACAGGTAGGCGCACCCGAAGACGAGCGCGTCCTGACCGAACGCGCGGGGGAGGGCGATGGCGGCGACCAGCATGGCGGACATGGCAACGAGGGTCAGCATCCGCACGCGCACTCCCGCGTCCGCGGTGGTGTCGGTGAGCCATGCGAAGCAGACCCAGGCCCACCACACGGCGGTCAGCGCCATCACGCCCCGGAGGAAGCCCGTCCACGAGAGCTCGGCCAGCACCAGCTCGGTGACCTGGGACATCGCGAACACGAAGACCAGGTCGAAGAAGAGCTCCAGCGTGTCGGTCGAGCGGTCGACCTCCTCGGAGGGTGCCTCGTCGTCGATCACGGTCAGATGCGCGGCGTCGCCATGCCGGGCGGCCGGCCCAGGAAGACGGCCCGAGCCTCGGAGAGCCAGTCCTCCACGCGCCGGGGCTGCTGTCCTGTCGTCTTCTGGACGGTGTCGGTGACCTCGTCCATGGCGCCGCGGCGCATCCACTCGAAGAGCTCGAGACGTCCCTCGACCTGCCACGGGGAGTGGCTCGCCGCGCGGAGGGCGGACCGGGCTTCGTCCGGTGACACGTCGGCGTACTCCACGGTCCGCGCGAAGACGCTCGAGATGCGGTCGGCGACGTCGGAGAAGCCCAGGGCCTCCGGACCGGTGAGGACCAGCACGTCCCCGTCGTCGACGGCGGCGTCGCCCGTGAGGACGGCAGCCGCCACGTCGGCGACGTCGCGGGCAGCGACCATGGCGACCCGAGCCGTTCCAGCCGGGGCCGAGAGCAGCGCCTCGTCCCTGACCGCGTCGGCCGAGGACAGCAGCTCCTCCATGAACATGGTCGGCGCAAGGTAGGAGACCGGGAGGTCCGTGCTCGCCAGGTGGGCCGAGACGAGCCGGTGGCTGCGCATGAACCGTACGTCGCAGTCGGGCTCCTGGAACCCGTCGAAGGCCATCTTCACGACGCGCGGACGATGACCGGCGGCGACGAGGGCGTCGACGAAGAGGATCTCCAGCTCGGCCTGCATCTCGACGTCGGGACTGAGGAGGAAGACCTGGTTGAACTGCTGCAGCACCTCCGGCGGCGGCGGGCCGTCCAGGGTCCCGACGATGTGCCGCACGCGGTTGGGCAGGTCGAAGGCCTGGGCCTGGATCCGCACCAGGGCGGTAGTCGCTGCCCCTGCGTCCCGGAGGTTCTCGAGCAGGCGGTAGCCGACGTTGCCCGTCGCCCCCGTCACGAGGATCACGGCGCGGTCGCTTCCCCGATGTGCGGCGACTCACCGTCGACCAGGTCCTCGCGTCGCACTGGCGGCACCGTCATGGCCCTCTCCTCGCCTCGGGTCGCGAGCCACCAGACCTCAGCGTCGTGGTCGGCCCAGGTGTTCTCCACGGTTCCGCTGCGAGCGCGGTCTCGCATCCCCCAAACGCGTTACAAGCAAAGGCAAGGACCGGCGTGCGAGGCGTCAGGGACGGATGTCGTGCGGGCCTCAGGCGACGGTGATCCCCGCCCCGCGCATCTCGGCCAGCGCCCTCTCGGTGGAGGCGGGTGCGACCCCGGCGCAGAGATCGACCAGCAGGCGCGTGGCAAAGCCGTGGGAGAGCGCGTCGAGGGCGGTGGCGCGCACGCAGTGGTCGGTGGCGATGCCGCACACGTCGACCTGCTCGACCTCGTGGCTGCGCAGCCAGTCGGCCAGCATGGTGCCGTTGCCGTCGCGCCCCTCGAAGCCGGAGTAGGCGGCGACGTGCTCGCCCTTGAGGAACACCGCGTCGAACGGTTGCGGATCCAGGTTGGGGTGGAACGCCTCACCGTCGGTCCCGACCCTGCAGTGCACGGGCCAGGTGTCCACGAAGTCAGGTGCGTCGGACCAGTGGCCGCCCGGGTCGATGTGGTGGTCCTTGGTCGCCACCACCACGTCGTACGCCGGGGCCTTGGGGTCCTTTCGTGTCCAGTGGTGCAGCAGTGCGGCGATGTCGCTCGCCACCCGGGCGCCACCCGTGACGGGCAGCGAGCCGCCCTCGCAGAAGTCGTTCTGCACGTCGACCACGATCAGTGCCTGCCTCATGGGGCAGAACCTACTCGAATCCTTCGAAGCGGGTCTCGATGGCCGGGTCGCCCTTGGAGAGCTGACGGGCGACGAGCGGGAGCTCTGCCCGCGATCGCAGGTGCCGCTCGCGGGCGTCCTTCAGCGGCTCGCGTCCCACCACGTAGCCGTCGCGCACCAGCGGGACCAGGAGCGAGCGGTCGTTCCCGTCGTTCGTCACGGGCTGGCCGATTCCGATCACCTCGGCCTGGGCGACGCGGTCGGGGCCGAGCCGACGCAGGGCGTACTTGCGACCGCCGACGGAGATCTTGTCCTTGCTCTTCTTCGCGACCCCCACCATCGTGCCGCTCTCGTCCTCGCGGGCCACGAGCTTGTAGACGAAACCGCAGGTGGGGTGGCCGCTGCCGACCACCAGCTGCGTGCCGACGCCGTACCCGTCGACCGGCGCCGAGGCCAGCCCGGCGATCGCGAACTCGTCGAGGTCGGAGGTGACCACGATGCGGGTGTTCGGTGCCCCGAGCTCGTCGAGCTGGGCACGCACCCGCTCCGCGAGCACGCCGAGGTCACCGGAGTCGATCCGTACCGCGCCGAGGTCGGGGCCGGCGATCTCCACCCCGAGCCGCACGGCCTCGGCGATGTCATAGGTGTCGACGAGCAGCGTGGTGCCCTTGCCGAGGGACTGCACCTGTGCGCGGAAGGCGTCGGCCTCGGTGTCGTGCAGCAGCGTGAACGAGTGCGCGCTGGTGCCGGTGGACGGTACGCCGTACTGCCGGCACGCTTGCAGGTTGGAGCTCGCGGTGAAGCCGGCGACGTAGGCGGCGCGGGCGGAGGCCACGGCGGCCCACTCGTGCGTACGACGCGAGCCCATCTCGATGCACGGCCGGTCACCGGCGGCCCACGTCATCCGCGACGCCGCGGACGCGATGGCCGCGTCGTGGTTGTAGATCGAGAGCATCACCGTCTCGAGGAGGACCGCCTCGGCGAAGCTGGCCTCGACGACCATCAGCGGGGAGTAGGGGAAGTAGGTCTCGCCCTCGGGGTAGCCCCAGATGTCGCCGTTGAACCGGTAGCCGGCGAGGAACTCCAGGGTCGCTTCGTCGACGATGCGCTCCTCGCGGAGGAAGTCGATCTCGGTCGCGGTGAACCTGAACGACTCGATCGTGTCCAGCGCCCGGCCGACCCCGGCCACCACGCCGTAGCGGCGGCCGGCCGGCAACCGCCGGGGGAACAGCTCGAAGACAGAGCGACGGTGGGCGGCACCGGAGCCGATCGCGGACTGCAGCATCGTCAGCTCGTAGTGGTCGGTCAGCAGCGCCGCCGACGTTCCACCCGAGGTGCCAGGGGAGGTGCTCACCGGATCACCCTAGTGGCGGGCACAATGGTCGGCGTGTCCACTTCTCCCGTCCAGCTCGACGAGCCCGAGGTCGACGACGTCGCGCAGCTCGCCAGTCCCTGGGTGACGATCGTCTGGAACGACCCGGTGAACCTGATGTCCTACGTCACCTTCGTCTTCCAGAAGTACTTCGGCTATGGGAAGAAGAAGGCCGAGAAGCTGATGCTGGAGGTCCACGAGGACGGCCGCTCCGTGGTCTCCACGGGAACCCGCGAGGCCATGGAGCGTGACGTCCAGGCCATGCACGAGTACGGCCTCTGGGCGACCATGCAGAAGGCAGATCAGAGGTGAACATCCCACGCCCCACTGAATCAGCGGCGTGCACGCTGCGCTCCCTTCTCCGCGGGGACCCCGAATGAGCGGCTTCAGGCATCACCGGCGCAGCGGCGCCAGCGTGGCCACGTTCACCGCGTTCGAGGCCGACCTGCTCCGCTCGCTGGCGGGCCAGCTGATCGAGCTGCTGCGCAACGAGTCGGCCACCGCTGCCGTGCAGGGGGACCCGCTCGAGCGGCTGCTCGACTTCTCCGGCCCCACCACCGAGCCCGAGGACCCGGTGCTCGCGCGCCTGTTCCCCACGGCCTACCCCGACGACCAGGAGGCGGCGGAGGACTTCCGCCGGTTCACCGAGAGCGGGCTGCGCGACGGCAAGGCAGGGGCGGCCGCCGCCATCATCGACGCCCTGGAGGAGGCGGGCCTCACGAGCGAGCCCGAGGACGGCACCTTCATCGACGTCGAGCTCGACGAGGAGGCGGCGATGACCTGGATGCGCTCCTTCACCGACATGCGCCTGGCCATCGCCACGCGGCTCGAGGTCGAGGAGGGCGACGAGGACTACTGGCACTCCCTGCCCGACGACGATCCCCGCGCCCAGGTGCACGACATCTACGACTGGCTCGGCTACCTGCAGGAGACCCTGGTCCACGTCCTCGACTGAGCAGCGTCCGCCTCCTGAGCCCCTACGCCGGGCCCCGGCCCCCTCGCCTACGCTGGAGCGGTGCTGACCCTCACCCAGGCGATCCGTGACGCGATCGTGGCCCACGCCAAGCGGGACCACCCCGACGAGGCCTGTGGCGTCGTCGCCGGCCCCGAGGGCGGCGACCGCCCCGAGCGCGTCGTGGAGATGATCAACGCGGCCGGCTCGCCGACCTTCTACGAGTTCGACTCCGGCGAGCTCCTCGCGCTCTACAAGCAGATGTGGGCCAACGACGAGGAGCCGGTGGTGATCTACCACTCGCACACCGCCACGGAGGCGTACCCGAGCCGCACCGACATCGGACTCGCCAGCGAGCCCGGCGCCCACTATGTGCTCGTCAGCACACGCGAGCACGGGAATAGTGAGGGCCCGGTGGAGTTCAGGTCCTACAGCATCATCGACGGCGAGGTGACCGAGGAAGAGGTCCGCGTGACCGACACCTCCACCGACGCCGGCACCCCTGCCGGTGAGCCGGCCCACCAGAGCACCCAGCACACGAACGAGAGCGAGTGACGTCCATGGCCATCGAGGTCCGTATCCCGACCATCCTGCGCACGTACACCAACGGCGAGAAGTCGGTCGAGGCGTCGGGTTCCACGCTCAGCGACCTCATCGAGGACCTCGAGGCCAAGCACCCCGGCCTCAAGGACCGCCTGATCGAGAACGGTGATCTCCGTCGCTTCGTGAACCTCTACGTCAACGACGAGGACGTCCGGTTCACCGGCGGCCTCGGGACCGGCCTCTCCGACGGTGACCAGGTCGTCGTGCTGCCGGCGGTCGCCGGCGGCAGCCGCGACTGAGTCCGACATGCGCTACGACAACCTCCTCGACTCGGTCGGCGGGACCCCGCTGGTCGGGCTGCCGAGATTGTCCCCGTCACCGGACGTGCGGCTCTGGGCCAAGCTCGAGGACCGCAACCCCACGGGCTCCATCAAGGATCGTCCCGCGCTGCGGATGATCGAGCAGGCGGAGAAGGACGGCACGCTCCGCGCGGGATGCACGATCCTGGAGCCCACGAGCGGCAACACCGGCATCTCCCTGGCCATGGCCGCGCAGCTCAAGGGCTACCGCATCGTCTGCGTGATGCCGGAGAACACCTCCGAGGAGCGCCGCCAGCTGCTGCGCATGTGGGGTGCGGAGATCGTCTCCTCGCCCGCTGCGGGCGGCTCCAACGAGGCGGTCCGGAAGGCCAAGCTCATCGCCGAGGAGCACCCCGACTGGGTGATGCTCTACCAGTACGGCAACGAGGCCAACGCACTCTCCCACGAGGAGGGCACCGGTCCCGAGCTCCTCGCCGACCTCCCCGAGATCACGCACTTCGTGGCCGGCCTCGGCACCACCGGCACGCTGATGGGAGTCAGCCGGTTCTTCCGCGCCCACAAGCCGGAGGTCAGGATCGTCGCGGCCGAGCCGCGTTACGGCGAGCTGGTCTACGGCCTGCGCAACATGGACGAGGGCTTCGTCCCCGAGCTCTACGACGAGTCCCTCATCGACTCGCGCTTCTCGGTGGGTCCGCGTGACGCCGTACGCCGGGTCCGCGAGCTGCTCGAGGCCGAAGGGATCTTCGCCGGCATCTCGACCGGCGCCATCCTGCACGCCGCCCTCGGGCAGGCGGCCAAGGCCGTGAAGGCGGGGGAGCGGGCCGACATCGCCTTCGTGGTGTGCGACGGCGGCTGGAAGTACCTCTCCACCGGCGCCTACGAGGGCACCGTCGACCAGGCAGAGGAGCGACTCGAAGGCCAGCTCTGGGCGTGAACCACCCCGGGAAACGCCTCGCTTCGCTCCTCGTTCCGCGGGGGCCCCGATGAAGACCCTCGAGCTGGTCATCACCGCTGCCTGCCTGCTCAGCGCGCTCTGGCTCGTCGTACTCCTCGTCCGTGACCGCACGCCGGATCGGCGACTGCTCGACGTGATGCTGGGCGTGGAGCTCCTGCTCCTCGTGCACCTGGCGGTGGGCGTCGTCAAGGTCGCCGGCGCGCCGGCGGGCGTCGCGGTCTGGGAGTACGTCGGCTACCTGGTCGGCGTGGTGCTGATCGTTCCCGCGGGCGTGGTGTGGTCCTCCGGCGAGAAGACCCGCGGAGGCACCGCCGTACTCCTGGTGGCGCTGCTGGTGGTGCCCTTCATGTTCGTGCGGCTCTCCGACATCTGGGCCGCCGGTGCCTGAGCTTCGAGGGCCGGACGTGCCGACCGCAAGGACGACCGCGACCGGACACGGCTTCGGACGCGTCCTGGTGTTCGTCTACGGGATCTTCGCGCTCGCTGCCACCGGCCGTTCCACCCTGCAGCTGGCGACGAAGGCCTCCGAGGCGCCGCTGCCCTACTCGCTGAGCGCGGTCGCGGCCGTCGTCTACGTCGTCGCGACCTTCGCCCTGGCCACGGGGCGTCGCCGACTGGCCCTGGCGACCGTCGGCATCGAGCTGGTCGGTGTCCTCTTGGTGGGCGTGACCAGTCTGGTGTGGCCCCGGGACTACCCCGACGCGACCGTCTGGTCGGACTTCGGCGCCGGCTACGGCTACGTGCCGCTGGTGCTGCCCGTCGTCGGGCTCTGGTGGCTGCTCCGAGGGGCGCGGCGTGATCTGGCCGACAGGTGACCTGAGTCGCTAATCTGCCCGGTTGCCGGGGGTTGGCCACTAGCCTTGCTCCTTGTGACTGACGCGCCGATCGGGATCTTCGACTCGGGCTTCGGTGGTCTCACCGTCGCCCGTGCCGTGATGGACCAGCTGCCCCACGAGGCAGTGGTCTACCTCGGCGACACCGCGCGCCAGCCCTACGGCCCCAAGCCCATCTCCGAGGTCCGCGAGTACGCCCTCGAGTGCCTCGACCATCTCGTCGCCGAAGGCGTGAAGGCGCTCGTCATCGCCT
>NZ_JAOPXP010000184.1 GCF_025965085.1 Marmoricola sp. | reverse complement strand
TCAACAACGTGCTGGCCTTCCCCGGAATCTTCCGGGGCGCCATCGACGCTCGTGCCCGGGCGATCACCGAGGGCATGAAGCTCGCCGCCGCCGAGGCCCTCGCGGCGATCGTGGGCGACGACC
Source organism: Marmoricola sp. (assembly GCF_025965085.1). GTDB lineage: Bacteria > Actinomycetota > Actinomycetes > Propionibacteriales > Nocardioidaceae > Marmoricola. Next base: position 38,888 of record NZ_JAOPXP010000184.1, on the reverse strand, counting down.
TCCGTGAGGACTTCATCATCCCCTCGCCGTTCGACCCCCGCGTCGGCCCGTCGGTCGCCGAGGCGGTCGCCGAGGCGGCTCGGCGGGACGGGGTTGCTCGGCGTTAGTGGGCCGCAGGTCTCGCCCGGTCGGCCGGGGTCCCTGGCGTTCTCGGCCGATGCTTCACCCCCAGACGTCAGGGGCTGGCAGAGAATCCCACCCCGTCTGCTCCCCCGTCGTGCGCGGGCGGCCTGCCGCTAGGGTCGGAGCATGTTTGCTGTGTACGCCGAAAGCTTCTCCTCCGACGAACCGCTGAACGGCCTGGTGCTGGGCGAGCGACCCGATCCCGAGGTGCCGGAGGGGTGGACCACGGTCAGCGTCAAGGCGGCCTCGCTGAACCACCATGACCTCTGGTCGCTCAGGGGCGTGGGCCTCAAGGAAGAGGCACTGCCGATGATCCTGGGCTGCGACGCCGCCGGACTCGACGAGGACGGCAACGAGGTCGTCGTGCACGCCGTGATCAGCGACCCGTCGTGGTCCGGCGACGAGACCTTCGACCCCAGGCGCTCCCTGCTCAGCGAGCGCTACCAGGGCACGTTCGCCGAGAAGGTCGCGGTGCCGAGGCGCAACGTCATCCCCAAGCCCGCGTCGCTCTCGTTCGAGGAGGCGGCCTGCCTGCCGACGGCCTGGCTGACGGCGTACCGGATGCTCTTCACCCAGGGCGGCCTCAAGGCCGGCGACACCGTGCTCGTCCAGGGCGCCGGCGGCGGTGTCGCCACCGCGCTGATCACCTTGGCGCGCGCCGCCGGACTGAGGGTCCTCGCGACCAGCCGGGACGAGGCCAAGCGGGCCAGGGCGCTGGAGATCGGTGCGCACGAGGTCTTCGAGTCCGGTGCCCGGCTGCCCCAGAAGGTCGACGCCGTCATGGAGACGGTGGGCAGGGCCACGTGGTCGCACTCGATCCGTGCGCTGCGTCCCGGCGGCGCGATCGTCATCTCCGGTACGACGTCCGGGCCGAAGCTCGACGACGCCGAGCTCACCCGGATCTTCTTCCTGCAGCTGCGCGTCATCGGCTCCACGATGGGCACGAGCAAGGAGCTGGCCTCCCTGGTCAACCTGCTCGACTCCAGCGGGGCGCGTCCGCTGATCGACCGCACCTTGCCGATGAGCCAGGCCAAGGAAGGCTTCGCCTCGATGGCCGAGGGCGACGTGTTCGGCAAGATCGTGTTCACGCTGTGAACCACCACACGAAGCCCACCGCGGCACTCGCACCCGCGCAGGGCCACCGCAGCTGATGGCGACCCACCTGCTCACCGGTGCGGGCTCGGGCATCGGCGCCGCTCTCGCGGACATGCTGCACGCCCGCGGGGACTCGCTCCTGCTGGTGGGGCGGTCCCCGGAGCGGGCCGGGGAGCTGGCGGAGCGCTGGCAGGGCGCCGAGACCCTGGTCGCCGACCTCTCCGACCCGGGCGCGATCGCCGGTCTCGACCTTCCGGCATCCCTCGACTCCGTGGTCCATGCAGCGGGCGCGGTGAGCCTGGGCGGGGTCGGCGACCTCTCCGTCAAGGAGTGGCGCACCCAGCTCGACGTGAACCTGCTGGCCCCGGCGGAGCTGACCCGGCTGGCGCTCCCCGCCCTGCGCGCCGCGCGCGGCACGGTCGTGTTCGTGAACTCGGGCGCCGGCCTGCGCGCCAACCCCGACTGGGCGGCGTACGCCGCGTCGAAGCACGGGCTGCGCGCCCTCGCCGATGCCCTGCGGGCCGAGGAGCGGGCCAACGGGGTCCGGGTGACCAGCGTCTACCCCGGCCGCACCGCCACCCCGATGCAGGAGAGGGTGCACCAGCAGGAGGGCAAGGAGTACGACGCCGGCGAGTGGATCCGGGCCGAGACGGTGGCCGACGCCATCCTGCACGCGCTCGACCTGCCCCGTGACGCCACGATCCCCGACGTCACGGTGAGCCCCGGGCCCTGAGCGGGGCGGCGTCTCCGCCTCCGATGAGTTCCCCTGGTCGTGATGACCGGTCTCGCGGCACTGTTCATATTGGCGTTCACCATCACGACCCGTCGGGTCAGCCCAGACCGGTCGAACGCCAACGGAGTGCTCCGACCAGGAGCATCCGCAGCTGTGTCCGTGCCTGCTCGACGATGGCCTCCTCCGCCTCCGGTCGCGAGCTGAGGATCGCCTCGGCCGTGCCGACCATCGAGGTGACGATCATGTTGGAGAGAACCCGCAGGTCCTCGGTCGTCCAGTACGTCGGGTCGGTGAGCCGGGCGAGGTCGGCGGCGAGCTCCCGCTCGACGAGCTCGATCTGGTGACGGATCGCGGAGCGAACCGCCGGGGGACCGGCCACGCGCTCGCGGGCGATGAAGGCGAAGTGGTCGTGCTGGGAGTGCACGTGCTCGCCCAGCACCTGCACCGAGCTGTCGATGATGTTCTCGTAGGTCGGGCCACTACGGCGTACGTCCCGCAGCATCTCGCGCAGGGAGGCGAAGGACTCCTCCACGAGCGCCAGGCCCAGGTCCTCGATCGAGTCGAAGTGCCGGTAGAAGGCGGTCGGGACGATGCCGACCTCCTTGGTCACCTGCCGCAGCGAGAGAGCCACCAGGCTGCTCTCGTGGCACAGGGTGAGGGTCGCGTCGAGGATCGCCCTGCGGGTGCGCTCCTTGCGCTCACCGCGGGACTCCACCGGTGAGTCGCCCGACGAGGTGCCCGAGGAGTGGCGGGCGTCGCCGGGAACAGCGCCCGAAGGCACCGCCTGGGGTCCCCCTGAGGCTCGGGGGCGTCGCGAGGACCGCTCCATGCCCATGAGCGTACTGGTCACCGTCCTCGTGGTGCACGATCGTGCACCGGGTCTGGGTACCGCGCCTCTCTGCCGGCCTCATCGACGACGACGTCGCCGTCAGTGGTGCGGCCCGTCGTTGCGTCGTTCGCGATTCCGCCGGTGAAGACGTCTTCGTCATCCGGCGACCTGGATCACGGGCAACGCGACCCAGATCACCTCCGTCGTGAGCGTGGAGGTGTTGGGCGTCACGGCTGCGGACCTTGACCCCTGTGTCGGGAGACGAGATCCTTTTTGAGTGAACAGTCGTTCACTCAAGTCCTCGGGAGGAGACGCCATGACCTTGCTACAGCCCCTGACGGAACGCATCCTCGGCTCCCGCACGCTGGCCGCGCTCACCTCACCCCACGGCGTGGACCGCTACCTCGAACAGATCAACCCGATGTGGGCCGCCACCGAGGTCCGCGCCCGCATCGTCGACGTCAACCGCGAGACCGACGGGGAGAACCCGGTCGCGACGATCACCCTGCAGCCCACGAGTACCTGGCGCGGGCACCGGGCCGGTCAGTACGTCCAGGTCGGCGTCGAGATCAACGGCGCCCGTCGTACGACCCGCTGCTTCTCGATCTCCTCGGCCGAGTCCAACCCCGGCGAGCAGTTCTCGATCACCGTCAGGGCCCACGAGGAGGCCAAGCCGGGTCAGCAGCGCGTCAGCAAGTTCCTGGTCCGCGAGGCGCAGCCCGGCCAGCTCGTGCACCTGAGCCAGGCCGAGGGTCGGTTCACGCTGACGGAGAGCCCGGCGACGCCCACCAACAATCACCTGCTGATGATCTCCGGTGGCTCCGGCATCACCCCTGTGATGTCGCAGGTCCGCACCCTGCTGCGTGACGGGTACGACGGCAAGGCCAACCGCCGGGTGACGTTCCTGCACTACGCACGCTCGGCCGAGGAGCAGATCTTCGCCGAGGAGCTCAACCGCATCGCCTGGCAGGACAACGGGATCGACGTGCACCTGCGACACGGGGACGAGTACTTCAGTGCAGAGGCACTCGCGAAGCTGGTCCCCGACTTCAAGGACACCGACACCTGGGCGTGCGGGCCGGCGCCGATGATGTCCCTGGTCGCCGACGCGTACGGCGACTCGCCCCGCCTGCGCACCGAGTTCTTCAAGCTCTCCACCGGCACTCCCGTCGACGGGGACTCCGTCGAGGGCGAGGTGTCCTTCACCCGCGCGGGCAGGACCGCCACCAACTCCGGGGCCTCCCTCCTCGAGCAGGCCGAGGCGCAGGGCCTGACGCCGGAGTACGGCTGCCGCATGGGCATCTGCTTCTCCTGCGTCTCCCGCAAGACCGAGGGCACCGTCCGCAACGTGCTGACGGGCGAGGAGTCCTCGCTTCCCGACGAGGACATCCGCATCTGCGTCTCCGCCCCCGTCGGCAGCTGCTCGGTCGACCTCTGACCCCTCACACCTGATCGCCGGCACGGACCAACCGAAAGGATTCGACATGGCCACCGCCACCAGCATCGAGACACCCCGGAAGAAGAACGACAACAAGCTCACGCCCGAGCAGATCGAGGCGTTCGGCAACGAGATGGACGCCATCCGCCAGCGGCTCATCGGCGAGCTCGGTGAGGAGGACGCCACCTACATCCGCGGCATCGTCAAGAAGCAGCGCCAGTTCGAGGTGGCCGGCCGCGCCCTGATGTACCTGCCGCCGGCCTGGCCGCTCGCCGTGGTCGCGCTCAGCGTCTCCAAGATCCTGGACAACATGGAGATCGGCCACAACGTCATGCACGGCCAGTACGACTGGATGGGCGACCCCGGCCTGAACTCGCGCATGTACGAGTGGGACAACGTCTGCCCGAGCGACCAGTGGAAGTACTCGCACAACTACATCCACCACACGTTCACGAACATCCTGGGCAAGGACCGCGACATCGGCTACGGCATCCTCCGCATGGACGAGGACCAGAAGTGGCACCCGTACTACCTCGGCAACCCGATCTACGCCTCGCTGCTGATGGTGTTCTTCGAGTGGGGCGTGGCGATGCACGACCTCGAGGTCGAGAACATCGTGAAGGGCAAGCGCACCATCGCCGACAACAAGGCCCTGCACAGCGGGCTGATGCGGAAGATCCGCAGGCAGGCCGTGAAGGACTACCTGCTGTTCCCTGCGCTGACCGGCCCGCTGTTCCCGCTGACCCTCGCGGGCAACGCGACCGCCAACCTGGTGCGCAACATCTGGGCGTTCAACATCATCTTCTGTGGCCACTTCCCTGCCGGGGTCGCGACCTTCAGTGAGGAGGAGTGCGAGGACGAGTCGCGCGGCCACTGGTACTACCGCCAGCTCCTGGGCTCGGCGAACATCACCGGCGGCAAGCTCTTCCACACGATGACCGGCAACCTCTCGCACCAGATCGAGCACCACCTGTTCCCGGACCTGCCGGCGCGCCGGTACCCCCAGATCGCCGGCGAGATCCAGGAGATCTGCCAGCGGTACGGGCTCGACTACAACACCGGCCCGCTCGGCAAGCAGCTGTTCAGCGTGGCCAGGAAGATCTGCCGCCTCGCGCTCCCCGGCGGGCGCTCCAAGGCTCCCGAGCACGGGACCGAGCAGCCGGTGACGCTGGCCGCCTGATCTGTCGCCCTGAGAGACTGAGGACATGCCAGACAAGCTGAGCAAGGCCGAGATCCGCAAGGACGCGCTGCAGGACGGCGTCACCGCGGCGAGCCACGCCGTCGGCACCGTGACGACCATCGTCACGACCGCGATCGGGGACCTCGCCCGGGCCGTGGGAGGGTTCGCGACGGAGATCTTCGAGATCCGCGACGCCGCCCGCAGGGCCGGACGGGACCACCTCGACGTGGTGCCCGCACCCGCGGACGACGGGCCCGACGACCGGTTCGACCACCCCGGCGCGCCCGGTCAGGCCCCGAAGAGCAGCTGAAAGTCGGTCATCCGGAACGACGCCAAGGGTCGCTTGCCCGCCAGCCAGGCGAGCGGCCCGGAGGCGTCGAAGTCCCAGGTGCCGTGGGCGGGGAACGCCCTGGCGCTGCCCTTCAGCACCGCGACCACCTCACGCCCGGGACCGCCACCGGCTGCCCGCTGCTGGCAGGTCGCGCCCTTGAACGGCGTCCGCGGGGCGGCGCGGGAGATGTCGGTGAAACGGGCCGACGCGATCGGGACCCCGTCGAGCGTGGTGCTCCAGGACGTGCGCTGGACGCGGCCACCGGTGGTGGTGCGCTCGAACTCGCAGAGGTGCTTGGGAATGGCCCACAGGGCACGCCCGCCCTCGAGCGAGTCCACGGAGTCCACCCAGATGTCGGTGATCTCGACACGGGCACGGGGCGCCCTGCTCAATCCAGGGATGTTGGCGCGCCGGCTGCCGGACCGCTTGACGGGTCGCGCCACCAGCAGCTCGGAGTAGGTGAGAGGGCTCGGCTGCTCGTAGGAGACCAGCGCAGCGCCGTACACCCCTGGCTCGCGGTCGGGATGGTCGCCTTCGCGGACGCGGAACAGCGACAGCCAGAGCTGGCCGTGCAGGTCCCAGGGCGCCGGGGGATAGCTCATGGCGCAGAGACTAGGTGGGGCGCGCCTTCAGCCGGCGCGGACGTCCGGGGTGCGGAACGTACGCCGGTACTCCGCCGGCGCCACTCCCACGTGCGCCCCGAAATGGTGCCGCAGCAGGGCTGCCGAGCCGAAGCCCGCACGCGAGGCGACGGTCTCGACCGGGAGGTCGCTGCTCTCGAGCAGCGTGCGCGCGTGGTGCAGCCGCTGGGCGAGCAGCCACTTGCCGGGAGTGGTGCCGGTCTCGGCCGCGAACCGGCGGGCGAACGTGCGCTCGGACATCGCGACCCGCTTGGCGAGCACGCGGACCGGCTGCTCCTCGGCGAGGTTCTCCCGCATCCAGGTCAGCAGCGGGGAGAGGCTGTCCGCCTGGCAGTCGGGGACCGGCAGGTCGATGTACTGGCGCTGGCCGCCGTCGCGTTGGGGAGGCACCACCATCCGGCGGGCGATGCGGTTTGCCACAGCGGCACCCAGCTCGCACCGCACGTGATGCAGGCAGGCGTCGATGCCGGCCGCGGTGCCGGCGCTGGTGATCACGCGGTCGTCCTCGACGAACAGCACGTCGGGGTCCACCGTCGCGAGGGGGAACCTCGCCGCGAGTGCTGCGGTGTGGCGCCAGTGTGTCGTGCACGAACGACCGTCCAGCAGTCCAGCCTGGCCCAGGATGAACGCGCCCGAGCACACGGAGAGCGCCCAGGCGCCGCGGGCGTGCGCGCGCCGGAAGACGTCGAGGAACTCCTCGGTCAGGAGCGTGCTCTCGTCGTAGGCGGGGGCGATCACGAGGTCGGCGTCGTCGGCGTCAGCCAGGCCGTGTGACGTGGTGATCGTGATGCCGTTGCGCATCGTGAGTGGTTCACCCGGTCGTTGCGAGCACACGCGGAAATCGATCAGGGGAACGCCGTCGTCGGTCCGGTCGATGCCGAAGATCTCCGTGACGACGCCCATCTCGAACATGGCCGGGTGCTCGGGGAGCACCAGGGCGACGGTGGACAGTGCCATGCCACCAGTATGGCAGAAATCAGGCGGCCAGTGACGTTACTGCCACTGGCCGCTGGATACAGGCGTGAGCAAAGTGACTGCCATGAGCACTTTCACGGCAGCAACGGTCCTGTTGTTCCTCGTCGTCGGCATCGTCGCGCTCCTCGAGCACAACCACCGCCGCACTGCGGGTCTGCCGCGCCTTCCCTTCGGGGCCGACGCCGACCGGGACATCGACCTGCGGCGGGTGCGCCACGACCTGGACGTGACCCGTTCCGCATGCTGACTCGTGGAACGGGGGTGCTCGCCGTCCTGCCCTCAGTCGTCCTCGGGGTCGTCGAGCCGGGCGAGCCAGGTCGCGAACCGCTCGACCGGGGTCTCGAACTCAGGGTGCAGGTCGGTGAACTCCTGCAGTCGCTCGGCGACCCAGTCGAGGGTGACCTCGTCGTCGCCGCGGCGCTTCTGCAGCTCCTCGATGCCTCGATCGGTGAAGTACACCTCTCAGTAGCTCTCCTCGGCCGTGCCCTGCGCCGCGGCGAACGCGTCGCTCATCAGGCCCTTGAGCTCCTCGACGTGGCGTGAGTGCTGGCCGACCGAGGGCGAGCTGGACGCTGGCCTCGAGATGACCTTGACGGGCCGGTCGAGGGCCGGGAACAGGTTCAGCCGGAAGTGCGGGGCGGGACCCATGTTGGCGGGCTCGTCCTGGACCCAGCGGATCTCCTTGAGGTTCGGGTAGCGAGCGATCTCCGCCTTCAGCTCGGCCTCCGGACGCGGGTAGAGCTGCTCGAAGCGAGCGATCGCCGTGGTGGGGGAGTCGCCCTGCTGCTTGCCGCGCTCCACCATGAGGTCCCAGGTGATCCGGCCGCTGCACAGCAGCAACGTGTCGACCTTCTCGGCATCCACGGTCGCGTCGCCCACCAGGGGCTGGAAGGTCCCCTCGGTGAAGTCCTCCGGCTTGGAGGCGGCCTCCTTGCGCTTGAGCATCGACTTCGGCGTGAAGACGATCATCGGCCGGTGGGTGTCGCCCAGCGCGTGCCGGCGCAGCAGGTGGAAGTAGCTGGCAGGCGTCGAGGGCTGTGCGACCACGAACGCGTCGTCGGCCGCCATCGTCAGGAACCGCTCGATCCGGGCGGAGGAGTGATCCGGACCCTGACCCTCGTAGCCGTGCGGCAGGAGGAGTACGACGCCCGAGGACTGGCCCCACTTGGTCTCGCCGGAGCTCACGAACTCGTCGATCACGGTCTGGGCGCCGTTGACGAAGTCCCCGAACTGGGCCTCCCACATGGTGAGGGCGTTGGGTCGGGCCACCGAGTAGCCGTACTCGAACCCCAGCGCGGCGTACTCCGAGAGCAGCGAGTCGTAGAGGTAGAACGTGCCCTGGTCCTCGGAGAGGTTGGCCAGCGGTGTCCACTCGTTCGCGTTGGTGCGGTCGATGATGGTGCCGAAACGGCTGACGAACGTGCCGCGGCGCGAGTCTTGACCGGCCAGCCGCACCGGACGGCCGTCCATCAGCAGCGAGCCGAGCGCCAGCACCTCGCCGGTGCCCCAGTCGATCGGCCCCTCGAGGATCGCCGCAGCCCGGCGCTGCAGCTGCGGCAGCACCTTCGGGTGCACCGTGAAGCCCTCGGGCGCGCTCACATAGGCGTCGGAGATCCGCTTGAGGGTCTCGCGGGGGATGGCGGTGGTGAAGTCCTCGTGACTCTTCTCCGGGTAGTCCGGCACCGTCGTCCAGCTCTCGGGGACGCTGGTGGCCTGGCGGACCTCGGTGAAGACGCGCTCGAGCTGCTGCTGGTAGTCCTTCAGGACCTGCTCCGCCTCCTCCAGCGTGATGTCGCCACGACCGATCAGCGACTCGGTGTAGAGCTTGCGCACCGACCGCTTCTGCTCGATGAGGTCGTACATCAGTGGCTGGGTGTACGACGGGTCGTCGCCCTCGTTGTGACCGCGACGGCGGTAGCACACGAGGTCGATGACGACGTCCTTGTTGAACGCCTGGCGGTACTCGAAGGCCAGCCGCGCGACGCGGATGCACGCCTCCGGGTCGTCGCCGTTCACGTGGAAGATCGGAGCCTGGACCATCCGGGCGACGTCGGTGCTGTACAGCGAGGACCGCGATGCCGCGGGGGAGGTGGTGAAGCCGACCTGGTTGTTGACCACCACGTGGACGGTCCCGCCGGTGCGGTAGCCGCGGAGCTGGGAGAGGTTCAGCGTCTCCGCGACCACCCCCTGCCCGGCGAAGGCGGCGTCACCGTGCACGAGCAGCGGCAGGACGGGGAAGTCCTCGCCCTTGTTGAGCACGTCCTGCTTGGCGCGGGCGATGCCCTCGAGCACGGGGTCGACAGCCTCGAGGTGGGACGGGTTCGCCGCCACGGAGACCTTGATCTTGTCGCCCGAGTCGGCGAGGAACTCGCCCTCGGCGCCGAGGTGGTACTTCACGTCCCCGGACCCCTGGACCGTGCGCGGGTCGATGTTGCCCTCGAACTCGCGGAAGATCTGGCTGTAGCTCTTGCCGACGATGTTCGCGAGCACGTTGAGTCGGCCGCGGTGTGCCATCCCGATCGTGACCTCGTCGAGACCGCCCTCGGCGGCGGCCTCGCAGATCTCGTCGATGAGCGGGACCGTGGTCTCGGCACCCTCCAGGCTGAACCGCTTCTGCCCGACGAACTTGGTCTGCAGGAACGTCTCGAACGCCTCGGCCTGGTTGAGCTTCAGCAGGATGCGGAGCTGCTCCTCGCGGGGCGGCTTCTGGTGCGGCTGCTCGACGCGCTCCTGGATCCAGCGGCGCTGCTCGGGATCTTGGATGTGCATGTACTCGATGCCGACGGTGCGGCAGTAGGAGTCACGCAGGATGCCGAGGATCGAGCGCATCTTCATGAAGCGGCGCTCGCCCCCGAAGGAGCCGGTCGCGAACTCGCGGTCGAGGTCCCACAGGGTCAGCCCGTGCGACTCCACCTCGAGGTCGGGGTGGCTGCGCTGCTTGTACTCCAGCGGGTCGGTGTCGGCCATCATGTGGCCGCGCACGCGGTAGGAGTGGATCAGCTCGAGGATGCGCGCCTGCTTGCTGATCTCGTCGTCGTGGTTCGCGGAGATGTCCGAGGACCAGCGGATCGGCTCGTAGGGGATGCGCAGCGAGCGGAAGATTTCGTCGTAGAAGTGGTCCTGGCCGAGCAGCAGCCCGTGCAGGATCCGGAGGAACTCGCCACTCTGGGCACCCTGGATCACGCGGTGGTCGTAGGTCGAGGTCAGCGTCATGATCTTGCTGATCGCGTTGCGGGTGAGCGTCTCCTCCGAGGCGCCCTGGAACTCCGGCGGGTAGTCCATCGAGCCGACGCCGATGATCGCGCCCTGACCCTTCATCAGCCGGGGCACGGAGTGGTTGGTGCCGATGGTCCCCGGGTTGGTCAGGCTGATCGTCGTGCCCTGGAAGTCACTCACCTGCAGCTTGCCGCCGCGCGCCTTGCGGACGACCTCCTCGTAGGCGGTCCAGAATTGCGCGAAGTCCATGGTCTCCGCGGCCTTGATGCTGGGCACGAGGAGCTGGCGGGTGCCGTCGGGCTTGGCCAGGTCGATGGCCAGGCCGAGGTTGATGTGCGCCGGGGTGATCTGCGTGGGCTTGCCGTCGATCACGTCGAAGCCGACGTTCATCGCGGGCATCACCTTGAGCGCCTTGACCAGTGCGTAGCCGATCAGGTGGGTGAACGACACCTTGCCGCCGCGAGCGCGCGCGAGGTGGTTGTTGATGACGATGCGGTTGTCCCACAGGAGCTTGACCGGCACCGTGCGCACGCTCGTGGCGGTCGGCACCGTGAGGCTGGCGTCCATGTTCGCGACCGTGCGGGCGGGCGCGCCCTTGAGGACCGTGTACGTCGGCTCGGCGTCGGCCGCCGACTCGTCGGGCTTGGCCTCCTTGGAGGCGGGCTTGTCGTTGCTGGTGGCGGCGCTCTTGGTGGCGCCCTTGCCGCGGTGCCTGCTGTCGGACTGCACGCTGGGTGACTTCTCGGCCTTCTTGTCGGTGGTCTTCTGATCCGTCGTCCGGGCCTTCGCAGCCGGCTTCGACGCGGCCTTCGTCGCGGGGCTGCTCTCCGCCTTCTTCGTGGCTCGTCGCGCGGCCGCGGGACGGCTCTTGGGTGCGCCCGTCGACTCGGTCACGGCGGCATGGGTGCTCCCGCCGTTGGTTCCGGAGTCGGTCGTGGAAGGGGCCTCGGCTCTGTTCGAGCCGCTGGTCGGGTGCTTGTCACTCTTCTGGTGATCGTGGTCGAAGAAGTCCCACCAGACCTTGTCCACGCTGTGGGGGTCCTTCTGGTACCTCTCGTACATCTCGTCCACGAGCCATTCGTTGGCTCCGAATCCCGACATCGAGCTGTCCTCAGTTGACTCGGGCACGGCCAGTTTCGCCTCTTCCAACGCGCGGATGTGTGAGTACGTCACAAGGCTAGACCCCTGAGGGAGATAACCGCAGGCGAGGCCGCTTCTCGGAGCGGTGTGTAGTGAGTGTCACGTCCAGCGGTCTGAGAGGCAGCCGGGTGCGGGCGCACGGAACGCGCCCGCGGAGGCAGGAGTCTTCGTCGCGGGGGTCGTGCCCTGAAGGGATTCGAACCTTCGCTCCCGCCGTTCAGCGGGGCGGCGCTCCCCGCCGGTGCTGCGGGAGTCGTACCGATGGTGCCCCTGGAAGGATTCGAACCTTCGCTCCCGCCTCCGGAGGGCGGTGCTCTATCCCCTGAGCTACAGGGGCTCGGGGTGCGCAGTGAGGTTACCCCAACGGCGGTCGGTTCCAGACATCCGGGTGAGCGCCCCGGATGCGCGTCGTTAGGCTTGAGCGGTGACGCCAGCCCAGCTCTCCGATGCCATCGTTGCCACCCTCGCCGCACAGGTCGAGGCGGGCACGCTGCGCCTGCCCGACGGCGTGCCGTCCGAGGTGGTCGTGGAGCGGCCCCGCAGCAAGGAGCACGGCGACTACGCGACCAACGTCGCGCTCAAGCTGGCGAAGAGGGCCGGCATGTCTCCGCGCGACCTCGCCCAGGCGCTGGCCGACGGCCTGGCTGCCACCGACGGCATCGAGCGGGTCGACATCGCCGGCCCCGGGTTCCTCAACATCACCGTCTCCGCCGGGGCGCAGGGCAAGGTGGCCGCCGACGTGGTGGCTGCCGGGACGGCGTACGGCGCCTCCGACGCGTTCGCCGGTGAGCGGATCAACCTCGAGTTCGTCTCGGCCAACCCCACCGGCCCGATCCACATCGGCGGTGTCCGCTGGGCCGCGGTCGGGGACGCGTTGGGTCGCATCTTCACGATGACCGGTGCCCAGGTCACCCGTGAGTACTACTTCAACGACCACGGCGGCCAGATCGACCGGTTCAGCAGCTCGCTGCTCGCCAGCGCCAAGGGTGAGCCGATCCCCGAGGACGGCTACGGCGGGCAGTACGTCGACGACATCGCCAAGGACGTGCTCGCCCGACGACCCGATGCCCTCGACCTGCCCGAGGACGAGGCGCGCGAGGTGTTCCGCGCCGAGGGCGTCGACCTGATGTTCGCCGAGATCAAGAAGAGCCTGCACGACTTCGGGGTCGACTTCGACGTCTACTTCCACGAGGACAACCTGCACACGAGCGGGGCGGTGAAGCGGGCCGTCGAGCGGCTCACCGAGCTCGGCAACACCTACGAGAAGGACGGCGCGCTGTGGCTGCGCACCGAGAAGTACGGCGACGACAAGGACCGCGTCATCATCAAGCGGGACGGCGAGGGCTCCTACCTCTCCGGTGATCTCGCCTACTACCTCGACAAGCGCGAGCGCGGCTTCGACCGCTGCTTCATCATGCTCGGCGCCGACCACCACGGCTACGTCGGCCGGATGATGGCGATGTGCGCCGCGTTCGGCGACGTCCCGGGGAAGAACCTCGAGATCCTCATCGGCCAGATGGTGAACCTCGTCCGGGACGGCCAGCCCCTCCGGATGTCCAAGCGTGCCGGGACCGTCGTGACCATCGACGACCTCGTCGAGGCCATCGGCGTGGATGCCGCGCGCTACGCCCTGGGCCGCTTCAGCTCGGACTCCACCATCGACATCGACCTCGACCTGTGGGCGAGGCAGTCCAGCGACAACCCCGTGTTCTACGTGCAGTACGCGCACGCCCGGCTCGCCTCGATCCTGCGCAACGCCGGCGACCTGGGCCTGGCCCCGGCCGGTGACGACTTCGACCCCGCGCTGCTCTCGCACGAGCGGGAGGGTGACCTGCTGAGGGCGCTCGCGGAGTTCCCGCGCGTCGTGGCGGCGGCCGCCCAGCTGCGCGAGCCGCACCGGGTCGCCCGCTACCTCGAGGACACGGCGTCGAGCTTCCACAAGTTCTACGACTCCTGCCGGGTGCTTCCCATGGGTGACGAGGAGCCGACCGACCTGCACCGTGCACGGCTGCTGCTCGTCGACGCGACCCGCATCGTGCTGGCCAACGGCCTCGGGCTGCTCGGCGTCTCGGCGCCCGAGCGGATGTGACGGCAGGGTCATGAGGGCTCACGAAGCTGGCTGGGCGCACGCTGCCGTCTCCGTCCGCGGACCGGCCTGGCTGCGCGAGCCACAGGACCCCAACGCGCTCGTGCCCGAGCTGTGGTCGCGGACCGCCCGGAAGGTCGACGGCGCGCTCGAGGTCGGGGGAGTGCTGCTGAGCGACCTGGTGGCCGAGCACGGTTCCCCGGCGTACGTCCTGGACGAGGCGGACTTCCGCTCGCGGGCCCGGGCCTTCCGGGACGGCTTCGCGGGCTGCGACGTCTACTACGCCGGCAAGGCGTTCCTGTGCACGACGGTCGCCCGGTGGATCCACGAGGAGGGCCTCAGTCTCGACGTCTGCTCGGGCGGCGAGCTCGCGGTCGCGGAGCGGGCGGGCTTCTCGATGGAGCGCGTCGGCTTCCACGGCAACAACAAGACCGTCGCCGAGCTGGCGCGGGCGCTCGAGCTCGGCGTGGGCCGCATCGTCGTCGACTCCTTCCACGAGATCGGCCGGCTGACCGAGCTCACCCGCGAGATGGGCGTCGTCGCGCGCGTGATGGTCCGCGTGACCGCCGGGGTCGAGGCGCACACGCACGAGTACATCGCCACTGCCCACGAGGACCAGAAGTTCGGCTTCTCCATCAGCAGCGGCGACGCGCTCGCCGCTGTCCAGCAGATCCACGACGCCCCCGGCCTCGAGCTGCTCGGTCTGCACTCCCACATCGGGTCCCAGATCTTCGACTCCTCGGGCTTCGAGGTCGCCGCCCGGCGTGTGCTCGCGCTGCACGCGCAGATCTCCAGCGAGGTCGGCATCGAGCTGCCCGAGCTCGACCTCGGCGGAGGCTTCGGCATCGCCTACACCACCCAGGACGACCCCTCCGACCCCGCTCAGCTCGCCATCGAGATGACCAAGATCGTGCGCGACGAGTGCAAGGCCCGCGGCTTGGCCGTTCCGCGACTCTCCATCGAGCCGGGCCGCGCGATCGCCGGTCCCGCCGTGTGCACGGTCTACGAGGTCGGCACCGTCAAGGCGGTGGCGCTCGACGGCGGCGCCGTACGCACCTATGTCTCCGTCGACGGCGGCATGAGCGACAACATCCGCACCGCGCTGTACGACGCCGACTACTCCTGCACCCTGGCCAACCGGGCCTCCGACGCACCGGCACTGATGGCCCGCCTCGTCGGGAAGCACTGCGAGGCCGGCGACATCGTCGTCAAGGACGAGTTCCTCCCCGGCGACATCGCGCCCGGGGACCTCGTCGCCGTGCCCGGCACCGGTGCCTACTGCCGGTCGATGGCCAGCAACTACAACCATGCCCTGCGGCCGCCGGTCGTCGCGGTGCTCGACGGCGAGTCCCGGGTCGTCGTACGCCGTGAGTCGGTGGCGGACCTGCTCGCCACCGATCTCGGCTGAGTCCAGGGCCGACCGTCGTGTCGGACCCAGTAGGCGGATACGTGTCACCGCCGCCCGTCCACAGGTGGGAGGATGTCTGGCGATGAACCAGCACTCCCCGAAACCAGTTCGCGTGGCCCTCCTCGGCTGCGGCGTCGTGGGCTCCCAGGTCGCCCGCCTGCTGCACGAGCAGGCCCACGATCTGGAAGCACGCGTCGGTGCGCCCGTCGAGCTCGTCGGCATCGCCGTACGCCGCCTCGGCCTGGCGCGCGACGTCGACCTGCCCGAGCACCTGTTCACCACCGACGCCGCCGCGCTGGTCGCGCGGGGCGACATCGACGTGGTCGTCGAGGTGATCGGTGGCATCGAGCCCGCCCGCACCCTGATCCTCTCCGCGCTCGAGCACGGCGCCAGCGTGGTCTCGGCCAACAAGGCGCTCCTGGCCGAGGACGGCGGCACGATGTTCGCGGCCGCGGAGAAGGCGGGTCGCGACCTCTACTACGAGGCCGCGGTCGCGGGAGCCATCCCGATCCTGCGGCCGCTGCGCGAGTCGCTCGCCGGTGACCGGGTGACCCGGGTCCTCGGCATCGTCAACGGCACCACCAACTTCATCCTCGACCGCATGGACAGCTCGGGCGCCGGCTTCGACGAGGCGCTCGAGGAGGCCCAGGAGCTCGGGTACGCCGAGGCGGACCCCACCGCCGACGTCGAGGGCTTCGACGCGGCGGCCAAGGCGGCGATCCTGGCGAGCCTGGCCTTTCACACCCGGGTGACGGCAGCGGACGTGCACCGTGAGGGCATCTCCGAGGTCACCGCCAGCGACGTCGCGTCGGCGGCGGAGATGGGCTGCGTGGTGAAGCTGCTCGCGATCGTCGCCCTCGAGGATGGCCCGGACGGTCCCGCGGTGTCCGCGCGCGTGCACCCGGCGATGATCCCGCGCAGCCACCCGCTGGCCAGCGTGCGGGAGGCGTACAACGCGGTGTTCGTCGAGAGCGCCGCTGCCGGGCAGCTGATGTTCTACGGCCCCGGTGCCGGAGGTGCGCCGACCGCGAGCGCCGTGATGGGCGATCTCGTCACGGTCGCCCGCAACCGTCTCGCGGACGTCCGCGGCGCCGGTGAGTCGTCGTACGCCGACCTCCGCGTGCTGCCGATGGGGGAGACGCAGACGCGCTACCACGTCCAGATCGACGTCGACGACAAGGCAGGCGTCCTCGCCGCCGTGGCGCAGGCCTTCGCCGAGCACGACGTGTCCATCCAGACCGTGCGGCAGGAGGGTCGTGGCGACGACGCCCAGCTGGTCGTGGTCTCCCACCGTGCCAGCGATGCCGACCTGGCCGCCACGGTGGAGACCCTGCGTGGGATGGCCAACGTCCGCGACGTCTCGTCGGTGATGAGGGTGGAGGGCGAGTCCGAGTGAGTGCACCCAACCCGTCGTCGCGCCAGTGGCTGGGAGTGATCGAGGAGTACCGCGACCGCCTCGACCTCCCCGACGGCACCCCGACCATCACGCTGCGGGAGGGCGGCACCCCGATGGTCGAGTCCGCGTGGCTCAGCCACGTCACGGGCGCCGAGGTGTGGCTCAAGGTCGAGGGCGACAACCCGACCGGCTCCTTCAAGGACCGCGGCATGACGGTGGCACTCTCGGTGGCCGTGGGCCAAGGCGCGGAGGCCGTCGTGTGTGCCTCGACCGGCAACACGTCCGCGTCGATGGCTGCCTATGCCGCCCGCGCCGGCGTCAAGCCGCTGGTGCTCGTGCCCCAGGGCAAGATCTCCGCGGGCAAGCTGGCCCAGGCCATCCTGCACGGAGCCCAGGTGATCATGGTCCGGGGCAACTTCGACGACTGCCTGCGCATCTCGCGGGAGCTCGCCGAGCACTACCCGGTGGCGCTGGTGAACTCCGTCAACCCGATGCGCCTGCAGGGGCAGAAGACCGCAGCCTTCGAGATCGTCGACTTCCTCGGTGACGCCCCCGACGTGCACGTGCTGCCGACCGGCAACGCGGGCAACATCTCGGCGTACTGGCTCGGCTACCGCGAGTCCCACCAAGCCGGTGACTCCACGAAGCTCCCGGTCATGCGCGGCTGGCAGGCAGCCGGTGCGGCGCCGCTGGTGCTCGGCGCCCCCGTGCCGGACCCCGAGACCGTCGCCTCGGCGATCCGGATCGGCAACCCGGCCTCCTGGGACCTCGCCATGGAGGCGGCCGACACGTCGGGCGGCAAGTTCCGGCAGGTCTCGGACAACGAGATCCTCGCGGCGCAGCGCGAGCTCGCCTGCCGCGACGGGGTGTTCGTCGAGCCGGCCTCGGCCGCTGGTGTCGCGGGGCTGCTGCTCGAGGCCTCCGAGGGCGTCCGGTACGCCGACCAGCGCGTCGTCGTGACCGTGACCGGCCACGGGCTCAAGGACATCGACACTGCCCTGTCGTCGTTCACGGACCTCGTCGACACGGTCTGCGACGCCGACGTCGAGGCGGCAGCCAGAGCCGCCGGCCTTGCTTGATGGCCGAACCTGACGTGGGGTTCGTCGCGGGACCCGTCACGGTCGAGGTGCCGGCGACCAGCGCCAACCTGGGCCCGGGCTTCGACTGCCTCGGAGTGGCCCTGGAGCTCGTCGACACGCTGGTCGGGGAGATCGTCCCCGAAGGGCTCGAGGTCCTGGCGGAGGGCGAAGGTGCCGGCGAGGTGCCGCTGGACGAGAGCCACCTGGTGGTCAGGTCCATGCGGGCCGCCTTCGACGCGATGGGCGTGCATCCCTCCGGCCTGCGCCTGTCCTGCACCAACCGCATCCCGCACAGCCGGGGCATGGGTTCCTCCTCGGCCGCCATCGTCGGCGGCATCATCCTCGCCCGTGGGCTCGTCGAGGACGGTCCGCGGCTGCTCGACGACGGGGCCGCACTGCTGCTCGCCAACCGGATCGAGGGTCATCCCGACAACGTCGCGCCCGCGCTCCTCGGTGGGTTCGTGATCAGTGGCCAGGCCGGCGACGACGTGTGGGCGCAGCAGTCACCGGTGGACCCGTCCATCTCAGCCGTGGTGTTCGTGCCGCCGCACGGCGTACGCACCGCGGTGGCGCGCGGACTGCTTCCCGACACCGTTCCCCATGCGGACGCGGCAGCGAACACTGGCCGCGCCGCATTGCTGGTGTCGGCGCTCGGAGGTCACCCCGAGCGGCTGCTTCGCGCGACCGAGGACTTCTTGCACCAGCGGCAGCGCGAGCCCGCGATGCCGGAGTCCTTGGCGCTGGTGCGTGTCCTCCGTGCCCGGGGGATTCCCGCGGTCGTCTCGGGGGCAGGACCGACGGTTCTCGCCTTCGTGACCGGTGATCCGGAAGCCGTCGCGGGGCTCGGCCCGACCGGATGGCGGACGTTGCGCCAAGTCGTCGGTGGGCGGGGTGCCGCCGTGCTAATGTGAAAGCGCGTCAGACCGGCCTTTCGGGGAGAAACTCCATGGCCGTTGATGTGCGACGCAGCCAGCCGCTTACCACTCTCCTGGGACCCGACACTCGTGTGTCCGGCGTCCCCCAGCGGTAACGGTCACGACCGCAACAGCTCAGCTGGCGGCTCTAGCCAGCCAGCCGATCATGGGGAAGGACCCCGTATGACGGAAACCACCGAGTCCGCGCCAGGCGCAGCATCCGCAGCCGGCGGGCGCAAGGGCGGCGGCCTGAACGCCATGTTGCTCCCCGAGCTCAAGCAGCTCGCCGGTGGGCTCGGCATCAAGGCCACCGGGATGCGCAAGGGTGCCCTCATCGAGGCGATCCAGAACGCCCAGAGCGGTGGCCAGAGTGGTGGGCAGACTGCGGCTCCGAGCGGTGGCCAGGACGATGGCCAGGCCAGCAGGTCCGGCAAGGGCCGCAGGGCCCGGAACGCGCCCAACGGCAGTCAGGGCGAGCACGACGGCGGCGGCAACGAGGCTGCCGCGACGCAGCCCGCGGAGCAGCCCGAGCGATCCACCGAGCCTGACGCCGAGTCCCGCCAGGACGGCACGAGGGCCGCCGACCGGCAGCAGGACGACCGGCAGACAAGCAACGGGCAGGACGACCGGCAGCAGGACGGACGTGCCGACCGCCGCAGAGACCGCCAGCGCGGCGACGACCGGCAGGACGGCGGGCAGCAGAACGGCGGCCAGCAGAACGGCGGTCCCCAGGACGGACAGTCGGAGCGCCACGATGATCGGCAGTCCGACCGTCAGGGCGACCGGCGCAACGTGCGTGGCGACGCCCGCGAGGGCCACCGTCCCCCCGAGGACAAGGGTCGCGACGAGGGCCGTGGTGACCACCACGACAGTCGGGGCGACCAGCGCGACGACCACCGCAGCCATGACGGTGGCCGCGCCCCCCACCAGGGTGGCAGCAACCGGGCCAACGAGCGCTCGCACGAGCGCGGCAGTGACGACCGCGCGAACGACCGCGGCAACAACGACCGGAACCCGGCGGGCGGCAACCGCACCCAGGACCGGCCGCAGCCCGGCGGCAACCGCGCCCACGACGACGACGGTGACGGGAGCCGTCGCAACAGGCGTCGTCGCGGGCGTGACCGCAACGACCGGCAGCCCATCTCCGGCGGCACCCAGGGTCCCAGCAACCGTGGCAACCGCAACGAGCCGGACATGCAGGTGCTCGACGACGACGTCCTCGCGCCGTGCGCCGGAATCCTGGACACCATGGACAACTACGCGTTCGTCCGCACCAGCGGCTACCTGCCGGGCAACGACGACGTGTACATGTCGATGTCGATGGTGCGGAAGTTCGGCCTGCGCCGCGGCGACGCGATCACCGGTCAGGTGCGCCAACCCCGCGAGGGCGAGCGCAAGGAGAAGTACAACCCACTGGTCAAGCTCGACTCGGTCAACGGTGCGGACCCCGAGGAGGCCAAGGCCCGCGTCGAGTTCAGCAAGCTGACGCCGCTCTACCCCTCGGAGCGTCTGCGTCTCGAGACGACCTCGACCAACCTGATCGGTCGCGTCATCGACATCGCCGCTCCCATCGGCAAGGGCCAGCGCGGCCTCATCGTCTCGCCGTCCAAGGCAGGCAAGACGATGATCATGCAGTCGATCGCCAACTCGATCACCACGAACAACCCCGAGTGCCACCTCATGGTCGTGCTCGTCGACGAGCGCCCCGAGGAGGTCACCGACTTCGAGCGCTCGGTCAAGGGCGAGGTGGTCAGCTCGACCTTCGACCGGCCCGCCAGCGACCACACGATCGTCGCGGAGCTCGCCATCGAGCGCGCCAAGCGGCTCGTCGAGCTCGGTCACGACGTCGTCGTGCTCCTCGACGGGATCACCCGCCTGGGCCGCGCGTACAACCTGGCCGCGCCGGCGAGCGGCAGGATCCTGTCCGGTGGCGTCGACTCCGCGGCCCTCTACCCGCCCAAGCGCTTCTTCGGTGCCGCGCGCAACATCGAGGACGGCGGCTCGCTGACCATCCTCGCGACCGCGCTGATCGAGAGCGGCTCGAAGATGGACGAGGTCATCTTCGAGGAGTTCAAGGGCACCGGGAACATGGAGATCCGGCTCCGGCGCGACTTCGCGGACAAGCGCATCTTCCCGGCGATCGACGCCGTACAGTCCGGGACGCGTCGTGAAGAGCTCCTGATGAGCAAGGAGGAGCTGTCCATCGTGTGGAAGCTCCGCCGCGTGCTCTCCGGTCTCGACGGTCAGCAGGCGCTCGAGCTGCTCCTCGAGCGTCTGAAGAAGTCCCAGAACAACCTCGAGTTCTTGATGCAGGTACAGAAAACGACGCCGACAGCGGGCGGACAGGGCGATTGAGTCCGATTTGCCCGCGCATGCCCACTGCTGTGGATATGCTCATCCTGGTTGGCGCTGACATTCCGAGGGGAAACACAACATGGCACGCATCGTGATTGCCGACGACGACGCGGACATCCGCGAGCTCGTCGTGTTCAAGCTGCGTCATGGCGGACACGAGGTCGTACCGGTGGGCGACGGGGCGGCGGCCGTCGAGGCGTGCACCGCCGAGAAGCCCGACCTGGTGATCCTGGACGTGATGATGCCGGGCATGAGCGGTCTCGACGCTGCGCGTGCCCTGCGCAAGGACTCCAACATGGACGGGCTGCCGATCATCATGTTGACTGCGCGCGCGCAGGAGTCCGACATCGAGCAGGGTTTCGAGGCCGGCGCCGACGACTACATCGTCAAGCCGTTCAGCCCTCGGGAGCTCGCGTCGCGGGTCTCCGCCGTGCTCGCACGCACCCGCTGACGCGCGGGCACGTCGCTTCGACCTGACCCTGCCGGCCCCGTGCCCGGTGGGAACACACAGCCGTGCCCTGCTGTTGTGAGGAGTGCTGGCCGATTGGCTCATCCGAGGGCCTCGGTGGCACACTTGGACGCTGGCTCCGGTTCACGCGCCTCATCGAGGGCGACCCGGCGGCTGTAACCCCGAGAGGAAACCATGAAGAAGGACATTCACCCCGAGTACGTGACGACCCACGTCACCTGCACGTGCGGCAACGAGTTCACGACGCGCAGCACCTCCACCAGCGGCACGATCCGCTCCGAGGTCTGCTCCAACTGCCACCCCTTCTACACGGGCAAGCAGAAGATCCTCGACACCGGCGGTCGCGTCGCCCGCTTCGAGGCCCGTTACGCCAAGAAGGCTGCCGAGAAGAAGTAGCTCCCTGGGTCGGTGGTTCCACTGGGTGGCCAGTGGAACCACCCCCTTCCCCGCGTCGCATCGTGGTGGAAGTGGCAGCCTCACTGGGTCCCCAGTGAAACCGTCATCACCCAGGAGCCCCCCATGTTCGAAGCCGTCTCGCAGCTCGCTGAGGAGCACGCCGAGCTCGAGGCCAGGCTGGCCGACCCGGCGGTCCACTCGGACCAGTCGCTCGCTCGCAAGCTCGGCCAGCGGTACACCGAGCTGAGCGCGGTGCTGCGCGCGCACGCCGACTGGGTCCAGCTGGGCGACGACCTGGAGGCGGCTCGTGAGCTGTCCGGCGAGGACGAGTCGTTCGCGCGGGAGGCCGAGGAGCTCGAGCGTGCCCGCACCAGGTCCGAGGAGCGGCTGCGGCACCTGCTGATCCCACGGGACGCCTCCGACAGCAAGGACGTGCTGCTCGAGGTGAAGTCGGGCGAGGGCGGCGAGGAGTCGGCGCTGTTCGCCGGTGACCTGCTCCGGATGTACACCCGGTACGCCGAACGGCGCGGCTGGACCACCGAGGTGCTCGACGCGAACGAGTCCGACCTCGGCGGCTACAAGTCCGTGACTCTCGCGGTGAAGGCGAAGGGAAACCCCGAGCCCGGCGAGGCGCCGATGGCCCTGCTCAAGTTCGAGGGCGGAGTGCACCGCGTCCAGCGCGTGCCGGTGACCGAGAGCCAGGGACGCGTGCACACCAGCGCCGCCGGCGTGCTGGTGATGCCGGAGGCCGAGCAGGTCGAGGTGCAGATCGAGGACAAGGACCTGCGCATCGACGTCTTCCGCTCCAGTGGCCCCGGCGGCCAGAGCGTGAACACGACCGACTCCGCCGTCCGCATCACCCACCTGCCGAGCGGCATCGTGGCCAGCTGCCAGAACGAGAAGTCCCAGCTGCAGAACCGTGAGGCCGCCATGCGGATCCTGCGCGCCCGGCTCCTCGCCGCGGCCGAGGAGGAGGCGAACGCCGAGGCCAGCGACGCGCGCCGTTCGCAGGTGCGCACCGTCGACCGCTCCGAGCGCATCCGCACCTACAACTACGCCGAGAACCGGATCTCCGACCACCGCACCGGTTACAAGTCCTACGACCTCGACCGGGTGCTCGATGGCGACCTGGAGGCCGTGATCGCCTCCTGCGTCGATGCCGACATGACCGCACGCCTCGACTCCCTGACCGAGTGACCGGCCCGGCTGTTCGGCCGCGGACGCTGGTGCTCGACGCCGTCACCCGGCTCGCCGAGGCAGGGGTCGCGAGCCCGGAGTACGACGCCGCCGAGCTCCTCGCCCACGTGCTCGGCACCACCCGGAGCCGGTTGCCGCTGGTCGGCGCGGTCGACCACGGTCACCAGGTGGCCTTCGCCGCGCTGGTCGCCCGCCGGGCGGCCCGCGAACCACTTCAGCACCTCACCGGCACGGCCGCGTTCCGCCACGTCGAGCTGCAGGTGGGCCCAGGGGTGTTCGTCCCCCGCCCGGAGACCGAGCTGCTGGCCGGCTGGGCCATCGACCGGGCGCGAGAGGTGGAGGGGGACCCGGTGGTGGTCGACCTGTGCTGCGGATCCGGTGCGATCGCGCTGAGTGTCGCCGACGAGGTTCCCGTCGCCGAGGTGCACGCCGTCGAGCTGGACCCGTCCGCCCACGGCTGGGCCGAGCGCAACCTCGCCGCAACGGGCGTCGACCTGAGGCTCGGTGACATGGCCGACGCCTTTCCCGAGCTGGACGGCACGGTCGACGTGGTGGCGTGCAACCCGCCGTACATCCCCCTCGAGGCATGGGCGAGCGTCGCACCCGAGGCCCGTGACCACGACCCTGCGCTGGCCCTGTGGTCCGGGGACGACGGGCTCGACGCCATGCGGGTCCTCGAGTCGACCGCCGCGCGGCTCCTGCGCCCGGGCGGATGGGTCGGCGCAGAGCACGCAGACGTGCAGGGCGAGTCGGCGGCGCGTGTGTTCGCGGCGAGCGGGCGCTGGACCGAGGTGCGTGACCACCAGGACCTGGCAGGTCGTGCGCGCTACGTGACGGCTCGACTGGCACGATGACCCCGTGAGGACGGCCCAGTGAGTACCCGCTACGACCTGTCCAACCCCGACAGCCGTGAGGAGGGGGTCGCTGCAGCGGTGGCGGCTCTGCGACGTGGGCTCCTGGTGGTGCTCCCGACCGACACGGTCTACGGCATCGCGGCGGACGCGTTCGACTCCGAAGCGGTCCAGCGCCTGCTCGACGCGAAGGGCCGCGGACGCGACATGCCGCCCCCGGTGCTGATCTCCGCCACGACGACCCTCGAGGCGCTGGCCACGGACCTCCCCGGGTGGACGCAGGGGCTGACCGAGCACTTCTGGCCAGGTCCGCTGACCATCGTCTGCCGTCAGCAACCGTCCCTGCGGTGGGACCTGGGGGAGACGCGGGGGACGGTCGCCGTGCGCATGCCCGACCATGAGGCGGCCCTCGACCTCCTCGGCCGCACCGGCCCGCTCGCCGTCTCGTCGGCCAACGTCACGGGTGAGCCCGCGGCCACCGACGCCGACGCGGCCGAACGCATGCTGGGGGGTGCGGTCGAGGTCATCCTGGACGGCGGCCCGACCGCCGGCTCGGTCGCCTCGACCATCGTCGACTGCACCGGCGGCCAGGCGCGGATCCTGCGCGAGGGAGCCATCAGTGCCACCGTGCTGGGGTCGGTGCTGGAGAGACTCGGGACCCGGCTGGAGGACCCGGGCGTTGCGTGAGTACCTGCTCGTCTTCCTCGTGGCCGGCGTGGTCAGCTACCTGCTGTGCGTCTTCGCCCGCGAGCTGGCGATCAGGTCGGGGGCCGTGGCCCGGGTGCGCGACCGCGACGTGCATGCGACCCCGATCCCGTACTTCGGGGGTGTGGCCATGCTCGGCGGCCTCGGTGCCGGACTGCTCGTCGCGCGCCACCTGCCGTTCCTGAGCACCTCGCAACCGGCTGTGTTCCACGACTCCGGCATCGTGCTCATCGCCGGGGCGATGATCTGCGCGGTCGGGGTCCTCGACGACCTGATCGAGCTCGACGCCCTCACCAAGCTGGGCGGCCAGCTGGTCGCCGCCGGCTTCATGGTGCTCAACAACGTGCAGCTGTACTCCCTCAAGCTCCCCGGTGTCGGACAGTTCGTCCTCGACCCCACGCAGGCAGTGCTCCTGACGATGCTGCTGGTGGTCGGCACCGTCAACGCCGTGAACTTCGTCGACGGGCTCGACGGGCTCGCCGGGGGAGTGGTGCTCATCGGGTCGGTGGCGTTCTTCCTGTTCTCCTACCGGTTGGCCGACGCCAACAACTACACGCTCGCCATCACCGCAGCCATGCTCTGTGCAGCCATGGGGGGCGCCTGTGCCGGGTTCCTCCCGCACAACTTCTTCCCCGCACGCATCTTCATGGGCGACTCGGGGTCGATGCTGCTCGGTCTCGTCCTGTCGGGGTCGACGCTCACCCTCACCGGTCAGTTCGCCGACGTGTCCCTCCAGCAGGGTGGTGGCGAGGGCTCGTTCGTGATGCTGCTGCCGATCCTGCTGCCGGTGTCGATCCTCATCGTCCCGCTCGCAGACCTCGTCCTGGCCGTCGTACGCCGTACGAGGCGCGGCCAGGCGTTCTACCAGCCCGACAAGGAACACCTGCACCACCGCCTGCTGGAGATCGGTCACAGCCAGCGGCGGGCGGTCCTGATCATGTGGCTGTGGGCGGGGCTGATCGCCTTCGGGGGAGTGCTCGTCAGCCTCTACTCCGGCCCCCTGACCTGGGGGCTCCTGGCCGCGGGGTCGTTGGCGACGGTGCTGCTCACGTTCATCCTGCCGAGGGTCCAGCGACCGGGCGAACCCCGCATCGACGACCGATTCGTGCGCTGAGGGGCACCGCTCGGCGGGATTTCCGCACAGCTTTCACACGTCCCGCACCCCTCAGTTGGGGGGCGACCCTGGTTTCGCGGTCCCCAGACCTTGTGCTAGTTTTCACAAGCACCGCCACCCGCCCGATGACACTCCCCGCACACACGCGGTAACGTCACCAGACGACGACGATGAGGCCGCCAATGACGACGACCGCCCGCCCCGCCCCGGGGCAGCCCCGAGTAAGGACTCCTCGAGTCCTGCTGGTGGCGGCGGTGTGTGTCGTGACGGCCGTGGTGTTGACCTCGGTCGTCGGCTTCGTAGGGGTTGGCTCGGCTGCCGGCCTCGGAGCCCTGGTGGGCGGCGCCATTGCGGCCGGCTTCTTCCTGTTCGGGTCGGTGGTGGTGAACGCCGCCACCCGAATCGCTCCGCAGGCCGCGCTGATGATGGCCCTGATGACCTACACGTTCCAGGTGACGCTCGTCCTCCTCGTCTTCCTCGCCGTGTCCAGGTCCGGCGCCATCGGCACCACGCTCTCCTCCGGCTGGCTGGCCGGGGGAGTCGTCGCGGCCACCGTGGCCTGGACGGTCGGACAGCTGGTCGCGTCCGCCCGGGCACGGATCCCGGTCTACGACATCGAGCTCCCAGGACCGGCGGGATCGAGTGCCGAGGCCTCGTCCCGCACGCGAGAGGTGGGTGCCCCGTGAGAAGTCCCGACTGCTACGCTCCCACCGCAATGGCTCACCGGGATCCGGGGCACCAGGAGTTCCGCACTGGCGACCCCTGGCTCGCCTTCTGCTACCTGGTGGCCGGGGTGGCCTTCTACGGCATCCTCGGCTGGCTGGCAGACCTGTGGCTCGGGACCTCGTTCCTGGTGGCCGCAGGGATCCTGCTCGGTGCCGGCCTCGGGGTCTACATGACCTGGTCGCGGTTCAGGATCGAGCCCGACTCACCACAGACAAGTGCCTCGAAGAAGAACGTGACGACACAGGAGTTGCAGTGAGCCTCATCCCGACGCTCGTCGCCCGCAGCGAGGGCTTCACGCCCCCCGGACCGGGCGACTTCAACCTGCCGCCGGTCGGGCCCGACCGCACCTTCACCTTCCTCGGCCAGCAGATGTACCTCGGCGTCACCAAGCCGATGCTGCTGCTCGTCCTCAGCGCGGCGCTGATCTTCCTGTTCTTCCGGGCCGCCTCCGCCAAGCGTGCGATGGTCCCCGGCAAGACGCAGTTCATAGGCGAGATGGGCTACACCTTCGTCCGCAACCAGCTCGGGCGCGACATCATCGGCAGCAAGGAGTTCATGCGCTTCGTGCCGTTCCTGTTCGTGCTGTTCTTCTTCGTGCTCGTGAACAACCTGTTCGCCACGATCCCGCTGCTGCAGTTCCCCACGTTCTCCCGTGCCGGGCTGGTCTACGGTCTGGTCCTCATCAGCTGGCTGGTCTACAACATCGTCGGCATCAAGGCGCAGGGCGGGGTGCTGGCCTACCTCAAGCACCAGACCGTTCCGCCGGGCGTGCACGGGCCGATGCTGGCGCTGCTCATCCCCCTCGAGTTCTTCTCCAACATCCTCGTACGGCCCCTCACCCTGGCCCTGCGACTCTTCGCCAACATGCTGGCCGGCCACATCCTGCTGATCCTGTTCGCGCTCGGCGGCGAGTACCTCCTCGTCCACGGCGAGGGCCTGGTCAAGCCAGTCGGCATCGTGGCGTGGCTCATGTTCATCGTCATCGCCTTCCTCGAGGTGCTCGTCCAGGTCCTCCAGGCCTACGTCTTCACCCTGCTCAGCGCGCTCTACATCTCCGGCGCCATCGCCGAGGAGCACTGAGCGCCACCCGAGTTCTCCCGGCCCACGCCGGGGTCCGCAAGACCACAACTGAACACACAACGAACTAGTTAGATCAACCGAAAGGAACTAGCCGTGCTTCCTATGGCTATCACCGGCTCCGCCAACATGATCGGCTACGGCCTGGCTGCCATCGGCCCGGGTATCGGCGTGGGTCTGATCTTCGCCGCGTACATCAACGGTGTGGCGCGCCAGCCCGAGGCACAGGGTCGTCTCCAGACGATCGCCTTCCTGGGCTTCGCTCTCGCGGAGGCGCTCGCGATCATCGGTATCGCCCTCGCGTTCGTGCTCTGACCGCACCCCCCTGACGAAGGACCGCGCACATGTATGTGATCCCGCTCGCGGAGAAGCTCAACCCGCTGGTTCCGCACCCGATCGAGATCGTGCTGTCGATCGTGGTCTTCGGCATCCTCTACTTCCTCGCGAAGAAGTATGTCGTGCCCAACTTCGAGAAGACGTTCGCCGAGCGGACGTCTGCCATCGAGGGCGGGCTCCGGGCTGCCGAGACCAAGCAGGCCGAGGCGGACGCCAAGCTGGCCGAGCTCGAGCAGCAGCTCTCGGAGGCACGGCACGAGGCCGCCAAGATCCGCGAGGAGGCGCGCGAGCAAGGCGCCCAGATCGTCGCTGAGATGCGTGAGCAGGCTCAGGAGGAGGCCTCGCGCATCGTCGAGCACGGCAAGACGCAGATCGAGGCCGAGCGCCAGCAGGCCGTGACCTCGCTGCGTGCCGAGGTGGGCACGCTGGCGACCTCGCTGGCCGGTCGCATCGTCGGGGAGAGCCTGGACGACGACCAGCGGGCTGCCCGCGTGGTCGAGCGCTTCCTGGCCGACCTGGAGCTGCACAACGAGGCCACGGACGCCGGCTCGAGCACCTCCGGAGCCAGCTGATGTCCACGTCCGACCTGCGGGGCGCGTCGGCCGAGGCGCTGGAGGCCCTGAGCGAGAAGCTCCGGGCCGTCAGTGGCGCGGACGCCGCCGAGCTCGGGAATGACCTGCTCGGGGTCGGTGCCCTGCTGCGCTCCGAGCCCGGCCTGCGCCGCATCGCCACCGACCTGTCGACCGACGCGGCCGCCAAGTCCGGGCTGTTCCGGCAGATCCTCGAGGGCAAGGTCTCGGCGCTCGCGCTCGACCTGGTCACCGATGCGGTCGAGCGTCGCTGGACCCGCACCCGTGACCTGGCTGACGCGCTGGAGTACCTCGGTGTGGTCGCGGTCGTGAACTCCGCGGATGACCAGGAACGGCTCTCCGACGAGCTGTTCGCAGTGGGCGAGCTGATCGACTCACAGCCCGACCTTCGTACGGCGCTCTCGGACCCGGCCCGCTCGCAGGCGGACAAGGCTCGTCTGCTCCGTGCCCTGCTCGACGGCAAGACGCTGCCGGCGACGCTGCGGCTGGCCGAGCAGGCCCTGAACAGCAGCCACCGCAGCGTGACGGTCGCCATCGAGGAGTACCAGAAGATCGCCGCCGAGGCCCACGGCCAGAGCGTGGCCGAGGTCCGGGCCGCGCGGCAGCCGAGCCACGCGCAGATCGAGCGGCTCGAGGCGGCGCTGCGCAACCAGTACGGCCGCACCGTCCACCTCAACGTCGTCATCGACCCCGACATCGTCGGGGGGATGCGCGTGGAGATCGGTGACGACGTCATCGACGGCACGGTCTCCGGCAGGCTCGACGAGGCTCGCCGCAGGCTCGCGGGCTGACGCACGACCAGGCTCCACAGCCGAAGAGAACTTCAGATCATCGTTTTGACGCAACGGAGAGTAGGGACAAGGAAATGACGGAGCTTTCGATCCGTCCGGAGGAGATCCGGGACGCGCTGCAGCGCTTCGTGTCCGATTACCAGCCGGAGGCAGCCAGCAAGGAAGAGGTCGGCACCGTCGCGGAAGCCGGCGACGGCATCGCCCGCGTGGCCGGGTTGCCATCGGCCATGGCCAACGAGCTCCTGGAGTTCGAGGACGGCACGCTCGGCATCGCCCTGAACCTCGACACCCGCGAGATCGGTGTCGTCGTCCTGGGTGACTTCGCTGGGATCGAGGAGGGCCAGAAGGTTCGCCGTACCGGCGAGATCCTGTCGGTCCCCGTCGGTGACGGCTTCATGGGCCGTGTCGTGGACCCCCTCGGCACCCCGATCGACGGCCTGGGCGAGATCGAGTCCGAAAGCCGTCGTGCCCTTGAGCTCCAGGCCCCCGGTGTGATGGCGCGCAAGTCGGTGCACGAGCCACTCGCGACCGGCATCAAGGCGATCGACGCCCTGACGCCGATCGGCCGCGGCCAGCGTCAGCTGATCATCGGTGACCGCTCGACCGGCAAGACCACCATCGCGATCGACACGATCATCAACCAGAAGCAGAACTGGGATTCTGGTGACCCGGACAAGCAGGTCCGCTGCATCTACGTCGCCATCGGCCAGAAGGGCTCGACCATCGCCTCCGTGCGTGGCGCCCTGGAGGAGGCAGGCGCGCTGCAGTACACCACCATCGTCGCCGCCCCCGCCTCCGACAGCGCCGGGTTCAAGTACCTCGCCCCCTACACCGGTTCGGCCATCGGCCAGCACTGGATGTACGACGGCAAGCACGTCCTGATCGTCTTCGACGACCTGACCAAGCAGGCCGAGGCCTACCGCGCCGTGTCGCTGCTGCTGCGCCGCCCGCCGGGCCGTGAGGCCTACCCGGGTGACGTGTTCTACCTGCACAGCCGCCTGCTCGAGCGCTGCGCGAAGCTCTCCGACGACCTGGGGCACGGGTCGATGACGGGTCTGCCGATCGTGGAGACCAAGGCGAACGACGTGTCGGCGTACATCCCGACCAACGTCATCTCGATCACCGACGGTCAGATCTTCTTGCAGTCCGACCTGTTCGCGTCCAACCAGCGCCCGGCCATCGACGTCGGTGTGTCGGTCTCCCGCGTGGGTGGTGCCGCGATGACCAAGGCCATGAAGTCCGTCACGGGCTCGCTCAAGGTCGACCTGGCGCAGTTCCGCGCGATGGAGGCGTTCGCGATGTTCGCCTCCGACCTCGACGCGGCCTCGCGCCAGCAGCTGGACCGCGGCCAGCGACTGATGGCGCTGCTCCGGCAGCCGCAGTACTCGCCGTACCCGCTGGAGAACATGACGGTCTCGCTGTGGCTGGGCACCACCGGTCGCCTCGACCGCGTCCCCGTGGAAGACGTGCTCCGCTTCGAGCAGGAGTTCCTGGACTACCTGCACCGCTCGCACGACGGGATCCTCGCCAGCATCCGCGAGAGCCTGAAGTTCGAGGAGGAGGACGCCTTGGCCAAGGCCTACGACTCGTTCCTCGACCAGTTCGAGACCTCCGAGGGCGACTCGATCAAGAAGCCCGGCAACGAGCCCCAGGCCGAGGCCCTCGAGGACGAGGACGTCGAGCAGGAGCAGATCGTCAAGCAGAAGCGGGGCTGAGCGATGGCACTGTCGCTGCGTGAGTACCGCGCGCGGATCAAGTCGACCGAGTCGATGAAGAAGATCACGCGCGCCATGGAGCTCATTGCCGCGTCCCGGATCATCAAGGCGCAGCAGCGGGCACAGGCGGCAGCGCCGTACGCCCGTGAGCTGACCCGCGCGGTGTCTGCTGTCGCAACCTTCTCCAACGTCGACCACCCGCTGACCACCGAGCCGGAGGACCCCAAGCGGGCCGCCGTGCTCATCGTGACCAGCGACCGTGGCCTCGCCGGTGCGTACTCCTCGAGCGTGATCAAGGAGGCCGAGCGGCTCGCGCAGAAGCTGCGTGCCGAGGGCAAGGAGATCGAGACCTACATCTGCGGGCGCAAGGGTGAGGGCTACTTCAAGTTCCGTGCTCGCCCCGTGGTGCAGTCGTGGACGGGGTTCTCGGACCAGCCGACCTACGACGTCGCTCGTGAGGTGGGGGACGCGCTGATCTCGGCATTCCTCCGCGAGACCGGCGAGGAGCCGGGGGAGGACGAGAGGGGCGGCGTCGGTGTCGACGAGGTGCACGTGGTCTACACGCGCTTCAAGTCGATGCTGGTCCAGGAGCCCACCGCGACGCGACTGCTTCCGCTGGAGGTGATCGAGGGCACGGAGGAGCCCGCCGAGGACGACGTGCTGCCGCTCTACGAGTTCGAGCCCTCTGCTGCAGAGGTGCTCGACGGGCTGCTGCCGCGCTACGTCCAGAGCCGCATCTACTTCGCGATGCTGCAGGCGGCCGCCTCCGAGCTGGCCGCACGCCAGAAGGCGATGAAGTCCGCTACGGACAACGCCGACGAGATGATCAAGAAGTACACCCGAATAGCCAACCAGGCCCGCCAGGCCGGCATTACCCAGGAAATCAGCGAGATCGTCGGTGGCGTCAACGCGCTTGCCGACGCCAACGCCGGGAGTGAGTGAGAGACATGACTGCCACTGTGGAAGAGACCAAGACCAACCAGGGCCAGGGCGGCGTCGGCCGGATCGCGCGAGTGACCGGACCGGTCGTCGACGTGGAGTTCCCGACCGACAGCATCCCGGAGATGTACAACAAGCTCCAGGTCGAGCTCGAGCTCGAGGGTGAGACCAGGGTCCTCTCGCTCGAGGTGGCACTGCACATCGGCGACGGCATGGTCCGCGCCGTCTCGCTGCAGCCGACCGACGGACTCGTCCGCGGTGCCCAGGTGCGCGACACCGGCGGACCGATCACGGTGCCCGTCGGCGATGCGACCAAGGGCCACGTGTTCAACGCCCTCGGGGACTGCCTCAACCTCGAGGAGGGCGAGACGCTCGACATCAAGGAGCGCTGGGGAATCCACCGCAAGGCCCCGGCCTTCGACCAGCTCGAGTCCAAGACCCAGATGTTCGAGACCGGCATCAAGGTCATCGACCTGCTGACGCCCTACGTGCAGGGCGGCAAGATCGGCCTGTTCGGTGGTGCCGGCGTCGGCAAGACGGTGCTCATCCAGGAGATGATCGCCCGTGTCGCCAAGGACCATGGTGGTGTGTCGGTGTTCGCCGGCGTCGGCGAGCGCACCCGTGAGGGCAACGACCTCATCGTCGAGATGGAGGAGGCCGGCGTCATCGGGCAGACCGCTCTCGTCTTCGGCCAGATGGACGAGCCGCCGGGCACCCGCCTGCGCGTCGCCCTGTCGGCGCTGACGATGGCGGAGTACTTCCGCGACGTGCAGAACCAGGACGTGCTGCTCTTCATCGACAACATCTTCCGGTTCACGCAGGCCGGCTCGGAGGTCTCCACCCTCCTCGGCCGGATGCCGTCGGCTGTGGGCTACCAGCCCAACCTCGCCGACGAGATGGGCGTGCTGCAGGAGCGGATCACCTCGACCCGTGGTCACTCGATCACCTCGATGCAGGCGATCTACGTGCCGGCGGACGACTACACCGACCCGGCCCCCGCGACCACGTTCGCGCACCTCGACGCGACCACGGAACTCTCGCGCGAGATCGCGTCGCTGGGTATCTACCCGGCGGTGGACCCGCTGACGTCGACCTCGCGGATCCTGGACGCGCAGTACATCGGTCAGGCGCACTACGACTGCGCAATCCGGATCAAGCAGATCCTGCAGCGCAACAAGGAGCTCCAGGACATCATCGCGATCCTCGGTGTCGACGAGCTCTCCGAGGAAGACAAGATCATCGTCTCCCGCGCCCGCCGGATCCAGCGCTTCCTCTCGCAGAACACCTACGTGGCCAAGCAGTTCACCGGCATCGAGGGCTCGACCGTTCCCGTGGCCGACACCATCGAGGCGTTCAACAAGATCGCCGACGGTGAGTACGACCACGTGGCCGAGCAGGCCTTCTTCATGTGCGGTGGGCTCGACGACGTCGAGAGGAAGTGGGCGGAGATCCAGAAGCAGACCGGGGGCGAGTCCTCGTGAGCGACGACACCCTCCAGGTCGAGCTGGTCGCAGCTGACCGGCTGGTGTGGTCGGGCGAGGCCAAGATGCTCATCGCCCGCACCACGGAGGGTGACGTCGGCATCCTGCCGAACCACGCACCCATGCTGTCGTTGATGGTCGACGGCGTCGTGGACGTGCAGACGACCGAGGGTGAGACCTGGATCGCAGCGGTCGACGCCGGCTTCCTCTCCGTCGCACACAACCGCGTGTCGGTGCTCGCCGAGCACGCCGAGATGTCCCACGAGATCGACCTGGAGAAGGCGCGCCACGATCTCGAGCGGGCCAAGGAGAGCGGCGAGAACGACGACGAGGCCCAGTCCGCCGTGCGGCGGCACGAGGCACGCGTGCGGGCAGCCGAACAGGCTTCCTGACCGCGCCCGCGCCTGTCGCGCAGCAGCACGAGCACGAGGGCCGCTCCCGGCAACGGGGCGGCCCTCGCTCGTTGCCGGGCATCTCCTACGCTGTCCACTCACGATCGAACACCCGAGAAGAGGGATCGATGCCGTTATGGCAGTGGCTGCTCGAGTCAGCTGGTGCCGTCCTGCTCGTGATCCTGCTCTTCGGCGTCGTCCTCGTCGTACGCCGCCGGGTGCTGTCGCGTCACGGGGGCACCTTCGAGCTCAGCGTCCGCGACGCCAACCAGCGCGCCGGCCGGGGGTGGGTGCTCGGCCTGGGTCGCTATCGCGAGGACTCGCTGGACTGGTACCGCATCTTCTCCCCGCTGCCGAGGCCCAAGCGGTCCTGGCGACGCAACGACCTGACCTTCGTCAGCCAGCGCCTGCCGCGCCGCGACGAGGAATACGCGCTCTACTCCGGCCACGTAGTGGTGGTGTGCTCGACCCCGCGCGGTGACGTCGAGATGGCGATGAGCCCGAGCTCGCTCACCGGGCTTCAGTCGTGGCTCGAGGCCGGGCCGCCCGGGTCGCGCCCTTCCCGGTAGGGGCTGCAGGTCTCCTGGGCTCCACCCCGACCAGCCAGTCCGCTCACTCCGACTCGGGTTGCACGCCGCGCTGTCCCCCCGGCACCCACAGCACGTCACCGATGTCGCGGTTGGCGTGGCGGGCCAGGATGAACAGCAGGTCCGAGAGGCGGTTGAGGTACTTGATCGCGAGCACGTTCATCGAGTCGGCGTACTGCTCGTGGGCCGCCCAGGCCGAGCGCTCGGCGCGTCGACACACGGTGCGGGCCACGTGCAGGTGGGCGGCCGCGACCGTGCCGCCGTTGAGGATGAAGGACCGCAGCTTGGGAAGCTGCTCGTTGTAGTGGTCGCACCAGCCCTCGAGGCGGTCGACGTAGTCGGCCTCGATGCGCAGCGGCGGGTACTCCGGGTCCTCCACGACCGGGGTGCAGAAGTCCGCCCCGACGTCGAACAGGTCGTTCTGGATGTGGGTGAGCACCGCAGCGACGTCCTCATCAACGTCACTGCTCGCGAGCACCAGGCCGAGGTGCGCGTTGGTCTCGTCGACGTCGGCGTAGGCCTGCAGCCTGAGGTCGGTCTTGCTGGTCTCGCTCATGTCGCCGAGCCGGGTGCTGCCGGCGTCGCCGGTGCGGGTGTAGATGCGCGTCAGGTTGACCATGCGTCTCACCCTAGGCGGGTCGCCGCGCGCGGCGTTCGCATGGCTCGACACGCTGCGGCCAAGGGCGGACCCGGCTCACTAGAGTGACGCCCATGGGCAGCTTCCGCGTCGTCTCCGAGGGGCCGCTGACGCGGCCACTGTCCGGGACGGTGTACGTCGGTGGCGCCAAGAACTCCGCGCTGAAGCTGATGGCGGCCACCCTGCTCGCTCCGGGGCGTTCGGTGGTGCACAACGTGCCCGACATCCTCGACGTGGCGGTCATGGGCGAGCTGCTGCGCACTCTGGGGTGCGAGGTCGAGATCGCCTACCCCGAGGACGCCGACCCGACCACGGGGTCGACCGCCGGGCGGGTGACGATCGACGTGCCGGAGGAACTCGAGCACGAGGCCCCCTACGAGCTCGTACGCCGCCTGCGGGCATCGATCTCCGTGCTTGGCCCGCTCGTCGCCCGGTGCCACCGTGCGAGCGTCGCGCTGCCCGGGGGTGACGCCATCGGGTCCCGGGGACTGGACATGCACATCACCGGGCTGCAGGAGCTGGGCGCCGTCGTACGCATCGAGCACGGGCAGGTCGTGGCCGAGGTGCCCGACGGTCTCCTCGGGACGAACCTCTGGCTCGACTTCCCCTCGGTGGGCGCGACCGAGAACCTCGTGATGGCGGCGGTGCTGGCCCGGGGCACCACGGTGATCGACAACGTGGCCCGGGAACCCGAGATCATCGACCTGTGCCAGATGCTCTCCGCGATGGGTGCCCGCATCGAGGGGATCTCGAGCTCCACCTTGGTGATCGAGGGCGTCGAGCGGCTGCACCCGGTGGAGCACAGCACGGTCACCGACCGCATCGTCGCCGGCACCTGGGTGTTCGCAACGGCTATCGCGGGCGGTGACCTGCACATCGACGGCGGCGTGACGCACCACCTCGACATCGTGCTCGACAAGCTGGTGGCCTCGGGGGCCGAGATCGAGTCGACCGAGACCGGGTTCAGCGTGCGCACGCACAGGCGGCTCAGGTCCTTCGACGTCTCCACGCTGCCCTACCCGGGGTTCCCCACCGATCTGCAGCCCTTCGCCATGGCCCTGGCGGCCGTCTCGTCGGGCACCGCGATGATCACCGAGAACGTGTTCGAGGCCCGGTTCATGTTCGCCCAGGAGCTGGCCCGCCTGGGGGCGGACCTGCGTACGGACGGTCACCACGCGGTCGTCCGTGGGGTCCCGACGCTCTCGGGGGCGCCCGTGGTCGCGCACGACATCCGGGCCGGGGCCGCACTCGTGCTCGGTGGCCTCGCAGCCCAGGGCGCCACCGTGGTGGCGGAGTCGCAGCACATCGACCGCGGATATCCCTGGTTCGCCGAGGCCCTCGCCGCCGTCGGCGCGGACGTCTCCCGCCTCCAGGACTAGTCCGCATACGCCGGATTCCGCCTGGAAGTCCACTCCGCCATGCATTCGACGCAACTGCTGCCCCTCTTGATACCCAACGGACCCGCGAGACTCGATATTGTGGGGTAGAGGACGTGGGAGGGGCTCCATGCAGCTGGTGACCAAGGGCAACACACTGGAGCTCGCGGGCTCGCTCGACGTCCGCTGCACGGCCGAGCTCCGCACCGCCGTCTACCGGCTGCTGGAGGAGCAGCCCGGTGACATCCGGGTGGACATCTCCCGGGTCGACTCGGTCGACCTCACCACCCTGAAGATGCTCGCCGTGGCCAACCGCGCGGCCGAGCGCCGGGGCCAGCGGGTGGTGCTGACCGGAGGGACTCCCGGCGTACGCCGCCTGCTGCACCTCTCGCACCTGCGCTGGATGCTCCCCGTCGACCCGGGCGGGCACTCGACAGCCGTCTGAGGGCCCTGGGTGTGACCCATGCCGCAGGGTGAGAGAGTCCACACCTGTTACCGCGGGCGCCGCTCCGGGCCTACCCTCAGCCACATGAACGACAAGCCTGCCGCGAGGCCCGAGAAGGACCGTCCCTGGGTCATGCGGACCTACGCCGGCCACTCCTCGGCGACCGAGTCCAACAAGCTCTACCGGATGAATCTCGCGAAGGGGCAGACTGGCCTGTCGGTCGCCTTCGATCTGCCCACGCAGACCGGCTACGACCCGGACTCCCCGCTCTCGCGCGGCGAGGTGGGCAAGGTCGGCGTGCCGATCCCACACCTCGGTGAGATGCGGCGCCTGTTCGAGGACATCCCACTGACCGGCATGAACACCTCGATGACCATCAACGCAACCGCCATGTGGCTGCTGGCCCTCTACCAGGTCGTCGCGGAGGAGCAGAACCCCGACCTGGAGCCGCTCGAGGTCGCCCACCAGCTCGCCGGGACGACCCAGAACGACATCATCAAGGAGTACCTCTCCCGCGGGACCTACGTGTTCCCTCCGGAGCACTCGCTGCGACTGATCTCCGACGTCATCTCGTACACCGTCAACGAGATCCCCAAGTGGAACCCGATCAACATCTGCAGCTACCACCTGCAGGAGGCCGGTGCGACGCCGGTGCAGGAGATCGCCTACGCGCTCTCGACGGCCATCGCCGTCCTCGACGCCGTGAAGGCCAGCGGCCAGGTGCCCGACGACCGGTTCGGCGAGGTCTGCGCGCGCATCTCCTTCTTCGTGAACGCCGGCGTGCGGTTCATCGAGGAGATGTGCAAGATGCGCGCCTTCACCCAGCTCTGGGACGACCTGCTCCAGGACCGGTACGGCGTGAAGGACCCGAAGCACCGGAGGTTCCGCTACGGCGTGCAGGTGAACTCACTCGGCCTCACGGAGGCCCAGCCCGAGAACAACGTCCAGCGCATCGTGCTGGAGATGCTCGCGGTCACGCTCTCCAAGGACGCCCGCGCGCGGGCCGTGCAGCTGCCGGCCTGGAACGAGGCCCTCGGCCTGCCGCGCCCGTGGGACCAGCAGTGGTCGCTGCGGCTCCAGCAGGTGCTGGCCTTCGAGTCCGACCTCCTGGAGTACGACGACATCTTCGACGGCTCGCACGTGATCGAGGCCAAGGTGGCCGACCTCTGCCAGGAGGCGCGTGCCGAGATCGACCGGGTGCAGGCGCTCGGCGGCGCGATCGCGGCCGTCGAGTCGGGGTACATGAAGCAGGCACTGGTCAGCTCGCACTCCGCGCGGCGTGCTCGGATCGAGAACGGCGAGGAGAAGGTGGTCGGGGTCAACATCTACGAGACCACCGAGCCGTCCCCGCTGACGGCCGACCTCGACGCCGCGATCCAGGCCGCCGACCCGGAGGCCGAGCGGTCCGCGGTTGCGGGACTGGAGGAGTGGCGCGCGAACCGCGACCAGGCCGCGGTGGACGAGACGCTGCGGGTGCTGGCCGAGGACGCGAAGACCGACAAGAACCTGATGGCGGCCACGCTCGCGGCCGCCCGGGCGGGCGCCACGACGGGGGAGTGGGCCGGCACGCTGCGCGAGGTGTTCGGCGAGTTCCGTGCACCGACCGGCGTCTCCGGTGCGGTCGGCGTCGCCGAGCAGGTGGGGGAGGCCGGTGCGGACCTGGCCGCCGTGCGCGAGAAGGTGAAGCGCACCGGCGAGGAGCTCGGTGGCCGGCTGCGGCTGCTGGTCGGCAAGCCCGGCCTCGACGGGCACTCCAACGGCGCCGAACAGGTCGCCGTTCGCGCGCGGGACGCGGGCTTCGAGGTCGTCTACCAGGGGATCCGGCTCACGCCCGAGCAGATCGTGGCCGCCGCCGTGGCCGAGGACGTGCATGCGATCGGGCTCTCGATCCTGTCCGGCTCGCACATGGAGCTGGTGCCCGACGTGCTGGCGGCGATGAAGGACGCCGGGATCTCCGACGTACCCGTCATCGTCGGGGGGATCATCCCGGGCCGCGACGCCAAGGCGCTGCAGGAGCTGGGTGTCGCCGCCGTGTTCACGCCCAAGGACTTCAGCCTGACCGAGTCGACCGGCGGGATCGTGGACGCGATCCGCCGGGCCAACGACCTGGACTGAAGGCGACGTC
>NZ_JAOPXP010000166.1 GCF_025965085.1 Marmoricola sp. | reverse complement strand
GCCGGCCGGTCAGAGGCGGGAGAGCAGGTCCTGGCGCCACTCCTCGGTCTGGGCGATCTGGTTGAACGTGAAGATGTGCAGCCCCTCGACCAGGGACTCGGGTCGGGCCGCGACCCCCGCGCACTCCTCAAGGAAGCGCTGTCCGGTGAAGCCACCGGGGGCGGCGAGCCGGGCGAAGGTGCCCTTGTGCTTGGCCAGGAACCGGGTCGACTCCCCGACCCCGATCTTGGTGGCCATCGTGAGCAGCTTGGCGCGGTCGATGGGGCCGGGCATCCCGAGCAGGAGCGGCATCGTGACGCCACGGCCGCGCATCCGGCTCACCCAGCTCTTGATCGCACCGGCGTCGAAGGTCAGGTTGCTGACCACGTGGGTGGCGTGCCGCCGCTTGTCCCACATCGCCTGCACGGTGAGGTCGTCGGTGATCTTCGGGTGCGTCTCGGGGTAGCCGGTGATGCCGATCTGCTCGAACGGCTGCGGCAGGGTGTTCAGGTCCTCGAGCAGGCTGAACGCGTCGGGGTAGTCGCCGACGGGGTCGACGTCACCGCCCGGGACGAACACCCGGGTGATGCCCGCCGCGGCGAGTCGCGCGCGGATCTCGCCGAGCTCGGTGCGACCGGAGATCATCCGCGCTGCGAGGTGCGGGACGGCGACGTAGCCCTGGCCCGCGAGCGACTCGGCCAGCGCCAGCGTGGCCTCGAGCCCCTTGGCGCCGGAGGCGGTGACCGTGACCGGCACGTCGAGCGGCACGGAGGCCAGCACCTTCTCCTCGGTGCTCGGGGTCGGCAGCACCTCGTAGCGGGCGTGCGTCAGCAGCCGGTGGACGGTCTGGTTCCGGGTCATTGTCTTGTTGCGCATGCTGAAACTCGTCTCGTATTACGCACCAATGTTGCCTCAGGCTACTGCCCCGGAAGGCATGGCGACAAGACGCCGAGCGGGCAGTTGTGCCCCCCTCGGCGTCGCGACCGGCAGCAGTGAGCTACCAGATCCGGACGCGGTCCTCCGGGTCGAGCCACAGGCCGTCGCCGGGCTGGGTCTCGAAGGCGCGGTGGAACTCCTCGAGGTTGCGCGCGATGTTGGCGCGGAACTCCGGCGGGCTGTGCGGGTCGGTGGTGAGGTACTGCTGCGAGAGCTCCCGGCGGCGCTTGGTGCGCCACACGTAGGCCCAGCTCAGGAACAGCCGCTGTTCTCCGGTGAGCCCGTCGCGGGTGGGCATCTCCTGGCCCTCGAGTGAGATCAGGTAGGCCTTGTGCGCGATGGTCAGCCCGCCCAGGTCGCCGATGTTCTCGCCGACCGTCAGGGCGCCGTTGACGTGCTCACCCGGGAGGTCGCGCGGCTCGAAGCCGTCGTACTGCTCGATCAGCGCCTTCGACTTGACCTCGAACGCCGCCTTGTCGTCGGCGGTCCACCAGTCGTTGAGGTTGCCGAGCCCGTCGTACTGCGCACCCTGGTCGTCGAAGCCGTGACCAATCTCGTGCCCGATCACCGCGCCGATGCCGCCGTAGTTCTCGGCCGGGTCGGCCTCCGCGTCGAAGAACGGCTTCTGCAGGATTCCCGCGGGGAAGCAGATCTCGTTGGTGCCCGGGTTGTAGTAGGCGTTCACCGTCTGCGGCAGCATGAACCACTCGTCACGGTCGACCGGCGAGCCGATCTTGTTCAGCTCGCGGTCGGTCTCGAAGGCGGTGGCGGCCAGCACGTTGCCCAGGAGGTCGTCGGCGCTGATGGGAAGTGCGGAGTAGTCGCGGAACTTCTCGGGATAGCCGATCTTCGGCCGGAACGTGTCCAGCTTCTCGAAGGCCCGCTGCTTGGTCTCCTCGCTCATCCAGTCGAGGTCGGTGATGGAACGGCGGTACGCCTCGAGCAGGTTCGCGACCAGCTCGTCCATCATCTCCTTCGACCGTGGCGGGAAGTGCCGCGAGACGTACTCGCGTCCCACGGCCTCGCCCAGCGCACCTTCGACCAGGCCGACGCCGCGCTTCCAGCGCGCCCGCAGCTCGGGGGTGCCGGAGAGGGTGCGGCCGTAGAAGTCGAAGTTGGCCTCGACGAACCCGCTGGAGAGGTACGCCGCAGCCGTGCGGATCGCGCGGACGGTGAGGAACGCCTTCCAGTCCTCGAGGCTGGTGTCGCCGAGCACGGTCTCGAGGTGGGAGAGGTACGACGGCTGCCGCACCACCGTCTCGGCGACCGTCTCGTCGCTGCCGCCGAGCGCGCCGACCCACGCGTCGAAGTCGAAGCTCGGAACCGTGGCCCTGAGGTCCTCGAGCCTGGTGAGGTTGTAGGTCTTCAGCACATCGCGGGTCTCTGCCCGCTCCCAGTGGCCCTTCGCCAGTCGGGTCTCGAGCGCCAGCACGCGTGCGGCCGTGCCCTCGGGGTCGGGCTGCTCGGCGAGGGCGAGGATGCGGCTGAGGTAGGCGACGTACTTCTCGCGGATCTCGGCGAACTTCTCCTCGCGGTAGTAGCTCTCGTCAGGCAGGCCGATGCCGCCCTGCGTCACGTTGACCACGTAGCGGTCGGAGTTGCGGTCGTCGGTGTCGACGAAGGAGCCGAACAGGCCACCGCCGCCGCGTCGCTCGAAGTACCCGAGGAAGGCGCCGAGCTCCGAGACGTCGGAGAGCGCGGCGATCTGCTCGAGCAGGGGCAGGATCGGGGTGTGGCCGAGCCGCTCGACCCGGTCCTCGTCCATGAAGCTGGCGAAGAGGTCGCCGATCTTGCGGGCCTCGTCGGCGCTCTCGACGGTCTCACCGGTCAGGGAGCCGTCGGCGCAGGCCGCGATGATCTCGCGGACGTGCTCCTCGGCTGCGTCGGCGAGCATCACGAAGGGGCCCCACGACGAGCGGTCGCCGGGAATCTCGGCGGTGTCCAGCCAGGTGCCGTTCACGTGACCGAAGAGGTCGTCCTGGACGCGGATGCCGAGGTTCATGCCCTCGCGGGCGTCGTCGAGAATCGTCACCCTGCAAATCTATACGTGCCCTCCACTGCGAGCAGTCGTAGGCTCTCGGCCCATGACTCCCATCGCGCGGGCCGCCCAGTGAGTGCGCAGGTCTGCATCGTGGGTGCGGGTTCCTCGGGCATCACGGCGGCCCAGGTGCTCCAGGCGCGGGGCGTCGCCTTCGACTGCTTCGAGGCCGGCAGCGGGGTCGGCGGCAACTGGCGCTACGGCAACGACAACGAGATGTCCTCGGCCTATGAGTCCCTGCACGTCAACACCTCGCGGCAGATGATGGAGTACGCCGCCTACCCGATGCCCGACTCGTTGCCGGACTACCCCGGCCACCGGCAGATCGCGCAGTACTTCGACGACTTCGTGGACCACTTCCGGCTTCGGGAGAAGATCACCTTCCGCACCGAGGTGACCAAGGTCGAACCCCTCCCCGAGGGCGAGGGAGACCGTTATGCCGTGACCTTCCGCGCACGTGACGGCGGGGAACCCCAGACGCGTACCTACCGCGACGTGGTGGTCGCCAACGGGCACCACTGGGACCCGCGCTGGCCCGAGCCGTCCTTCCCGGGGGCGGAGACCTTCCCGGGTGAGCAGATGCATGCGCACTACTACCGCGACGCCGAGCCGATGGTCGGAAAGCGAGTGCTCGTGCTCGGCATCGGCAACTCGGCCTGCGACATCGCGGTCGAGTCCAGCCGCGTCGCGCAGTCGACCGACCTGGCGATGCGACGCGGGGCACACATCCTGCCCAAGTACATGTTCGGCATGCCGACCGATCACCTCACCGACTCCCCGCTCGCCCGCGGCCCGCTGGTGCTGCAACAGCTCGCGATGGGCGCGCTGCTGCGGCTGTCCCAGGGCCGGGTCACCGACTACGGACTGCCCGAGCCCGACCACGCCGTCCTGCACGCGCACCCGACGGTGAGCCAGGACCTGCTGAACCGGTTGGGCCACGGCGACATCAAGGTGCGCCCCCACATCGACCGGTTCGAGGGCTCGAAGGTGTTCTTCACCGACGGCGGCTCGGGGGAGTACGACGTTGTCGTCTACTGCACCGGCTACAGGGTCAGCTTCCCGTTCTTCACCGACGCGGTGATGCGCACCGAGGACAACCGCGTCGACCTCTACCGGCGCGTGGCGCACCCCGACCACCCAGGCCTCTACTTCGTCGGCCTGATCCAGCCCCTCGGCGCCATCATGCCGTTGGCCGAGGCGCAGGCCCAGTGGGTGGCGGATCTGGTCACCGGCGCCGGCGGACTGCCGTCGGTGGGGGAGATGCGTCGCCAGATCGCGGCGTACGACGCCAACGTGCGCAAGCGCTTCGTTTCCTCGAAGAGGCACACGCTCGAGGTCGACTTCCACAGATACCGCGCCGAGATCCAGAAGGAGCGCAGGCGCAGCCGTTGGCGCGCCGCTCAGGGCTAGGCAGTCGGCTGGCTGCCGAGCAGCGAAGCCGCGGCCTTTAAAGTCAGGCTTGACTGTTTGTTCCTGGGGGTCCACGATGCTCGGGTGACCAGCGCCAAGGTGTCCGCGGTGCGCGTGCCGCAGGAGGAGCGGACCCGTGCCATGCGGCAGCGACTGCTCGAGTCGACGGTCGAGTGCCTGGTCGAGTACGGCTGGAGCGGCACCTCCACGACCCTGGTGTCCCAGCGCGCGGGCGTCAGCCGTGGCGCGCAGCTGCACCACTTCCCGACCAAGAACGACCTGGTCCTGGCTGCGGTCGAGCACCTCACCGAGCTCCGTGGCGAGGAGCTGCGGGCCGCGGCCCAGCAGCTCCCGTCCGGCAAGCGGCGGACCCGCGCGGTCCTGGAGATGTTCGCCGACCACTTCACCTCCCCGGTCTTCACGGCCGCCCTCGAGGTCTGGGTGGCGGCGCGAACCGACGATCTGCTGCACGCGGCCGTCGTACCCCTCGAGCAGCGGGTCGGTCGCGAGGCCCACCGCATCGCCGTCGATGCCCTCGGCGTGGACGAGAGCCGGCCGCGGGTCCGCGAGCTGGTGCAGGGCACGCTCGATCTGGTCCGCGGCCTCGGCCTGGCCAACACGATCTCCGACGACACCGCCCGGCGCCGGAGGATCCTCAGCGCCTGGGCGCACACCCTCGACACAGAGCTGAGGCAAGCATGACGACGCCCGAGAACACCGTGCTGGAGCAGGTGCTCACCGACCTCGCCGACGAGGGAGCCGCGCTGTCGGCGATGGTGGAGCCGCTCGACGAGGCCGGCTGGCGTACGCCGACCCCCGCCGCCGGTTGGGACGTGGCCACCCACATCGCCCACCTCGCGTGGACAGACGAGGTCGCCCTCGCGGCGGCGACCGACAAGGACCGGTGGGACGCGTTCGTGATGGCGGCGATCGAGGACCCCGAGGGATTCGTCGACGCCAAGGCGATCGAGGGCGGCCGAGTGCCCCCGGCCGAGCTCCTCGGCCGCTGGCGCGCGGCCGGCCCGGCGCTCCACGCTGCACTCCGGACCTGTCCCGAGGGCCAGAAGATGCCGTGGTTCGGTCCGCCGATGAGCCCCACCTCGATGGCGACCGCGCGCTTCATGGAGACCTGGGCGCACTCGCTCGACGTGGCCGAGGCGCTGGGCATCGCGCCCGAGCCGACGGACCGGATCCGCCACGTCGCCCACCTCGGCGTCCG
Source organism: Marmoricola sp. (assembly GCF_025965085.1). Classification (GTDB taxonomy): domain Bacteria; phylum Actinomycetota; class Actinomycetes; order Propionibacteriales; family Nocardioidaceae; genus Marmoricola. The sequence continues at coordinate 5,374 of NZ_JAOPXP010000166.1, read as the reverse complement.
CACGCGCAACTTCTCCTTCGGCGTCCACTCGCTCCAGCCGCCCACGGAGGAGTTCCGGCTCGAGCTGCGTTCGCCGTCCGGCGAGCTGTGGCAGTGGGGCCCGGAGGACGCAGCCCAGTCGGTGAAGGGCTCCGCCTTCGACTTCTGCCTGCGGGTCACGCAGCGCCGGCACCGCGACGACCTGGACCTGGTCGCCGTCGGCCCCGACGCCGACCGCTGGCTCGACCTCGCCCAGGCGTTCGCCGGCCCGCCCGGAGCGGGGCGTCCCTCGTCGGTCGATCAGGCACGCCAGGGTCGCATCGAAGCCGTCGAGGGCGACGCGTGAGCGGTCGCGAGATGCCTCCTGAGGAGGTCGCGCAGCGACCGTCCATGAGGGCGCCTCGTTCCTCGGCTGCTCAACCACCGTTGCGCGTCGGCAACTGCAGCGGCTTCTACGGCGACCGTCTCTCGGCGATGCGCGAGCTCCTCGAGGGCGGGGAGCTCGACGTCGTCACCGGTGACTACCTCGCCGAGCTCACCATGCTGATCCTGGGCAAGGACCAGATGAAGGACCCCTCGCTCGGCTACGCGCGCACCTTCGTGCGCCAGGTCGGCGACTGTCTGGGGCTCGCACTCGAGGAGGGCGTCCGGATCGTCGCCAACGCCGGTGGCCTGAACCCGGCGGGGCTCGTCGCCCGGCTCCGCGAGGTGGCTGAGGAACAGGGCCTCTCGCCCAGGATCGCGTGGGTCGACGGGGACAACCTCGCGCCCCGCGTCGTCGAGCTGGGGCTGCAGGGGGCCCTGACCGCCAACGCCTACCTCGGAGCGTTCGGCATCGCCCGCGCGCTGGAGGCAGGCGCCGACATCGTGGTGACCGGGCGCGTCACCGACGCCTCGATCGTCGTGGGGCCGGCGATCTGGAAGTTCGGCTGGACACCGGAGCAGTACGACGAGCTGGCCGGTGCCGTCGTCGCCGGGCACGTGATCGAGTGCGGAACCCAGGCCACCGGCGGCAACTTCTCCGGCTTCCTGGAGCTCCCCCGCGACGGCCGGCCGCTCGGGTTCCCGATCGCGGAGATCAGCGCCGACGGCAGCTGCGCGATCACCAAGCACGACGGCACCGGCGGACTGGTCTCGGTCGACACGGTGACCGCACAGCTGCTGTACGAGGTGCAGACCGAGCACTACCTCGGACCCGACGTGACGGTCGACCTGAGCACCGTCGAGCTGGCCCCTGACGGCCAGGACCGGGTCCGCGTCTCCGGCGTACGAGGCCAGGCGCCACCACCCCGGCTCAAGGTCTGCGTCAACGAGCTCGGCGGTTTTCGCAACCAGATGGAGTTCGTCCTGACCGGACTCGACATCGAGGCCAAGGCCGCCTGGGTGCGCGCTCAGCTCGACGGGAGGATCGACGCGGCCTCGGTGAGCTGGTCGCTCGGCCGCCTCCCCGGCCCCGACTCCGAGACCGAGGAGGGCGCCTCGTGCCTGCTTCGCCTCGTCGTCAAGGACTCCGACGCCACCCGCGCGGGCAAGGCGTTCACCAGCGCGGTCGTCGAGCTGGCGCTCGGCTCCTACCCGGGGTTCACGATGACCACCCCGCCGGGGCCGGCGTCGCCGTACGGCATCTATCGTCCGGCGTACGTCGACCGCGGCGTCGTCACCCACACCGTGCACCTTCCGGACGGCACCGTCGAGGTCATCCCCGACCCGCCCGTCGCGGAACAGCCCGAGTTCGCGACAGGAAGGCGCAAGGTCCCTGCCGTGGCCGGCATCTCCGAGGAGGCGATCACCCGGCGGGTCCCGCTCGGCACGTTCGTGCACGCACGCTCCGGCGACAAGGGGGGCGACGCGAACGTGGGGCTGTGGGTGCGCGCGGGCGACCGGCAGGCCCAGCAGGCGCAGTGGCTGGAGCGCTTCGTCTCCGAGGAGCGGGTGCGGCAGCTGATCCCCGAGGCGGCCGACCTCGACATCGAGCTCTTCCCCCTGGCCAACCTGCACGGCGTGAACATCCTGATCCGCGGTCTGCTGGGCGAGGGCGTGGCCTCCAGCACCCGCTTCGACCCCCAGGCCAAGGGACTCGGCGAATGGCTGCGGTCGCGGCTCGTGAGCGTCCCGGAGGAGCTGCTGTGAGGGCGGCGCAGTTTCACCCGTTCACCGGTGAAACTGTCACTTCCCCCCCGTTGCAACGAGGGGTAAGTGACAGTTTCGGCCGGGATGTGGAGGTACGCCGATGACCTGGGGCGCTGACCAGCTGGCCCTGCAGCAGTCCACCCGTGAGTTCGTACGCCGGGAGATCGAGCCGCACCTGCAGGACTGGGAGGAGGCCGGCGAGATCCCGCGGGCGTTGCACCTCTCCGCGGCCAGGGCCGGACTGCTGGGCGTCTCGTTCCCCGAGGAGGTCGGCGGCCAGGGGGGTTCGCTGCTCGACTCGGTGGCGCTGCAGGAGGCGTTCTTCGAGGCGGGTGGGTCCTCGGGGCTGGCCGCGGGGCTGTTCACCGGCGGGATCGCGCTGCCGCACATGGCGGCCCACGGGTCCGCGGAGCAGATCGAGAGCTTCGTGAGGCCGACGCTGGCCGGCCAGAAGATCGGGTCGCTCGCGGTCACCGAGCCAGGCGGTGGCTCCGACGTCGCGGGGATCACGACGACCGCCGTACGCGACGGCGACAGCTACGTCGTCAACGGCGCCAAGACCTTCATCACCAGCGGCGTCCGAGCCGACTTCGTCACCACCGCGGTGCGGACGGGGGAGTCCGGCCATGCCGGCATCAGCCTGCTGGTCGTCGAGAGGGGCACACCCGGCTTCACCGTCGACCGCGGCCTCGCGAAGATGGGCTGGCATTGCTCGGACACCGCCGAGCTGTCCTTCGTCGACGCACGCGTCCCGGCGACCAACCTGGTCGGCGAGGAGAACTCCGGCTTCTACCTGATCGCCGAGCAGTTCGTGGTGGAGCGGATCGCGCTCGCCGTGCACGCCTACGGGATCGCCGCCCGGTCGCTGGCCCTCACTGCGGCGTACTGCCGTGAGCGCCGGACGTTCGGGAAGCCGCTCATCGCGCGCCAGGTGGTGCAGCACAAGCTCGTCGAGATGCACCGCCAGATCGAGGCGGCGCGCGTCTACACCCGGCACGTCGCCGCACGCCATGTCGCGGGCGAGGGCGTCGTTGCCGAGGCATGCCTGGCCAAGCAGACCGCCGTCGAGGCGTGCGACCACGTCGTCGACGAAGCCGTGCAGCTGCACGGCGGAACGGGCTACATGCACGGGACCGAGGTGGAGCGGCACTACCGCGACTCCCGGATCCTGGGCATCGGAGGAGGAGCAACCGAAGTGCTGACCGACCTGTCCGCCCGACTGCTGGGGTACACGCCATGACGACCGCCCAGACCGACACCTCCACGACGGAGCCGCTCACCCGCCGCGAGTCGATGCTCGCCAAGATCGCCGACCTCGACGCGCAGCACGCGGTCGCCGTGGCCGGCGGCGGCGAGCGCTCGGTGAGCAGGCACCACGCGCGCGGCAAGCTGCTGCCCCGCGAGCGCATCGAGCTGCTCATCGACCCCGGCAGCGCCTTCCTCGAGCTGTCCCCGCTTGCCGGCTGGGGCTCGGACTTCACCGTCGGCGCGAGCGTGGTCACCGGCATCGGCGTGGTCGAGGGCGTCGAGTGCCTGATCACCGCGAACGACCCGTCGGTGAAGGGCGGCGCCTCGAACCCGTGGACGGTCAAGAAGATCTTCCGCGCCTCGCAGATCGCGGAGGAGAACCGGCTCCCGACGATCGCGCTCGTCGAGTCCGGGGGCGCCGACCTGCCCACCCAGAAGGAGATCTTCATCCCCGGCGGCAAGCTGTTCCGCGACATCACCCGGTCGTCCGCGGCGAAGGTCCCGACGATCGCGCTGGTCTTCGGCAACTCCACCGCCGGTGGTGCCTACGTGCCGGGCATGAGCGACTACACGGTGATGGTCAAGGACCAGGCCAAGGTCTTCCTCGGCGGTCCGCCGCTGGTGAAGATGGCGACCGGCGAGGAGTCCGACGACGAGTCGCTTGGTGGCGCCGAGATGCACGCCCGCATCTCAGGGCTGGCCGACTACCTCGCGGTCGACGAACGTGACGCCCTGCGCATCGGCCGCCGGATCGTGGCCCGGCTGAACAAGCAGAAGTCCGCAATCTGCGACGCCTCGGCGGCTTCTGGACCGCAATCTGCGACGCCTCGGCGGTTCACGGAGCCGGCTGGAGACGCCGACGGCCTGCTCGACCTGATCCCGACCGACCTCAAGGAGCCGTTCGACCCGCGCGAGGTGATCACCCTGATCGCGGACGGCGTCTCGGAGGACAACGGCGCGGTCTTCGACGAGTTCAAGCCGCTCTACGGCAGCTCGCTGGTGACGGGCTGGGCGAAGATCCACGGCCACCAGATCGGCATCCTCGCCAACGCCCAGGGCGTGCTGTTCAGCGAGGAGGCCCAGAAGGCCACCCAGTTCATCCAGCTGGCCAACCAGGTCGACGTACCCCTCCTCTTCCTTCACAACACCACCGGCTACATGGTCGGCAAGGAGTACGAGCAGGGCGGCATCATCAAGCACGGCGCGCAGATGATCAACGCGGTCAGCAACTCCCGGGTGCCGCACATCTCGATCATCATGGGAGCGTCGTACGGCGCCGGGAACTACGGCATGAACGGTCGCGCCTACGACCCGCGCTTCCTGTTCACCTGGCCGAGCGCGAAGTCCGCCGTGATGGGCCCGGCGCAGCTGGCCGGGGTGCTGAGCATCGTGGCGCGCGCCGCTGCCGAGTCCAAGGGCACGCCGTACGACGAGGAGGCCGACGCGGGCATGCGCGCCTTCATCGAGGCGTCCATCGAGGAGCAGAGCCTGCCGTACTTCCTCTCCGGCATGGTGTACGACGACGGCGTCATCGACCCGCGGGACACCCGCACCGTCCTGGGCATCTGCCTGTCCGTGATCAACAACGGCCCGATCCAGGGCACGGACCGCTTCGGCGTGTTCAGGATGTGATGGGAATGGCTTCGACAAGCTCAACCAGCGTGCGCCGCATCCTCGTGGCAAACCGCGGCGAGATCGCGCGTCGCGTGTTCAGCACTGCCCGGCGCCTCGGTATCGGCACCGTCGCGGTCTACTCCGACGCCGACGCGGGCTTGCCCTTCGCCGGCGAGGCCGACCTCGCGGTGCGGCTCCCGGGCAGTACGCCGGCCGAGACCTACCTGCGCGGCGATCTCATCATCGAGGCAGCGAGGAAGGCCGGCGCGGACGCGATCCACCCCGGGTACGGGTTCCTGTCCGAGAACGCGGAGTTCGCGCGTGCGGTACTGGCAGCCGGGCTGACCTGGATCGGGCCGACCCCGGAGTCGATCGACTCGATGGGCTCCAAGATCGCTGCCAA
>NZ_JAOPXP010000123.1 GCF_025965085.1 Marmoricola sp. | reverse complement strand
GCGGGCTCGGCTGCACGGAGGGTGAGCCTCCTTGGACCGTGCGGGACGAAGCGGGGGGCCGCACGGTGGCCGCCGGGTGGCCGGGGGCCTGCTGCACCATCGCGACGGCGGAGATCCCGGCGACCCCCACCACTCCCGCCGTCGCTGCTGCCGCGGATGTGTGACCGAGCACGACGTCCCTGCCCCGGCTGAGCAGGAAGACGAGGCCGGTTCCCAGCCCGGTGGCGGCGGCGCCGCCACCGAGGTAGGCGGCGGCCGCCGAACCGAGGACTGCCGGACCGAGCAGCGCGGCCAGCGAGGAGTTGACCTCGCTGAGCTCGAGGTAGACAGCGGTGCAGCGGCGGCAGTGCTCGAGGTGCCCCTCGACCTTGCCCGAGTCGCGGCGCGAGAGTCCGCCGCGGACGTAGCCGCCGAGCATGTCGGTGGTCTGCCGGCACGCATCGCTGACCAGGTCACCTGCGTGCATGTTCAAGAAGGCCTGTCGCAGGCCCTCGCGGGCTCGGTAGGCCAGCGCCGAGACGGAGTTGGGTGTCATGCCGAGCAGCGGCGCGATGTCGGCCGGCTTCTGGTTCTCGACCTCGAGGTGCCACAGGACCAGTTGCCAGCGTTCGGGCAGTGAGGCGAAGGCCTTCGCGGCCGCGCCGCCCTCGAAACCGGCCACGGCGGTGTCCGTGAACGGCACCCCCGGGTCGTAGGGCGTCAGGTCGCCCGTGGTCGTCAGGCGCTGGTTGCCGCGCACCTTGTCGATGTGCAGGCGGCGTACGGCGGTGAGCAGGTAGGCGCGGAACGCGACGTCGGGGCCGCCGCCGCCGAGCAGGACGTTGAGCACCTTGACGAAGGCCTCGGAGACCAGGTCGTCCGCATCGGAGCGGTCTACGAGCAGTCGGGCCAGGCGCGTCGCGGCGTCGACGTGACGGGAGAAGAGGATGCCGTAGGCCGCGACGTCACTCTCGCGTACCCGGGAGATCAGCTCCGGGTCCGTGAGCTCGTGGGCCCCCGTGACGGGGGCCTGCACGTCGGGGGCGCTCATGTGTCGATAGGGCCTTCTCGGGTCGGGTACGGCGCCGGGAAAGTCTATTCGGATTCTTGCGTCATGGCACCGGTCCTGGCCCGTTACTTCAACGAGGCCTCCACGCGGGGGGTGGCGGCCTCGTGCATGAGATGGCCGCTTCATGTGGGGTGGCCTGGCCGAGGAGATGGAGGAAGGCATGGGCCTCTTTGCGACGCGGACTCGCGAGGGCGCACCAGCTGAGGTAGCCCCGGACGCCACGGACGAGCCCGACGTGCCGCAGTTGTCGACACGCTTCGAAGCCGTGCGTGAACGTCTGGCGGCCGGGAGCGACGCTAGCGCCGCGTGCGCGACGGTGGGCCGTGAGATGGCTCGTGACGGTGCCGACCTGGGTGAGGCACTGGACGGGCTGAAGGCCACCTACGCACGCGTTCTGGGAGGGGAGCCCGACTTCCGGGCTCTGCGCGCGTTGGGACTGGCGTGGAGCGAGGAGACGCTCGGCTACCTCCATCAACTCTCCTGCGAGAACCCGCTGACGGGACTGGCCAGCCTGGCACACCTGCGGGCCAGGCTGTCGGAGGTCTACCGCGCCGACGAGGAGGCGGGGCCGGCGGCGTCCACCAGCCACGCGCTGGTGGTCGTCGACCTTCCCCTGCTCGGTCGGCCGGCGCTCTGGGAGGGGTCCTTCGGTTCGACGATGTGGCTGGTGCGCCTGGCCGAGTGCGCGCGGATGGTCTTTCCGGGGGAGGAGACCATCTGCCAGGCCAGCCCCAGGCGCGTGGTGGTGCTGGCCGGTCGCGACGACCGGCTCGCCCAGCGCGTGGGGCTGGTGCGTGACCTCGTCGAGGAGCTGGTGCCGGAGACGTGGAGGGCGCGGGTGTGGATCGAAGGCCTGCCCGCTTCCGACCACGCTGCCGGTCTGCTCCTCGACGAGATCGCGCGAGCCTGAGGTCCCCGGCCCGGTTCCGAGCGTCGGGTGCGGCACTAGCCTTGCCGCATGTGTGGTCGATACGCCTCGAGCAGACAGCCGGAGGACCTCGTCGAAGAGTTCGAGATCCGCAACCCTGACCTGCCGCACCTCGAGCCGGACTGGAACGTGGCGCCCACCAAGGACGTCTACGCGGTCGTCGAGCGCCCGCCGGGCGGGGAGCAGGACGCCACCCCGGAGCGCCAGCTGCGGGTGCTGAGCTGGGGCCTGGTGCCCTTCTGGGCCAAGGACCCCTCGGTCGGCAGCCGGATGATCAATGCCCGCATGGAGACCGTCGCCGGGAAGCCGGCCTACCGCCGCGCGTTCGAGAAGCGTCGCGCCATCCTGCCGGCCGACGGCTACTTCGAGTGGTATCCCACCGAGGAGCTCACGAGGTCCGGCAAGCCACGCAAGCAGCCCTACTTCATCCGTCCCGCCGACGGTGGCGTGCTCGCGATGGCCGGTCTCTACGAGATCTGGCGCGATCCCGCCAAGGCCGAGGACGACCCGACCAGGTTCCGCTGGACCTGCACGGTGCTGACCACCTCGGCCGAGGACTCATTGGGGCACATCCACGACCGGATGCCGCTGATGCTGTCCCCGGACCGCTACGACGCGTGGCTCGACCCCCGACGCAACGACAGGGACGACCTGCTGGCGCTGCTGGAGCCGGCCGCGCCCGGCCGTCTCGAGGCCTTCCCGGTCTCCACGCTGGTCTCGAGCGTGAAGAACAACGGGCCGGAGCTGGTCGTGCCCCTCCCTCTCGAGCACGCGCCCGGGGAGCGTGAGAGCTGATGCCCGTCGAGCGGATGGTCCCCACGCCGAGGGGGGACGCCCGGCTGCTCGTACGCCGGGCCAAGCGCCCCGTGGCCACCCTCGTGCTCACCCACGGGGCCGGCGGCGGCGTCGACGCGCCCGACCTGGTGCGGCTGGCCCGCACGCTGCCGCAGCAAGACATCTCGGTGACCCTCGTCGAGATGCCGTGGCGTGTCGCCGGCAAGAAGCTGGCCCCCGCCCCGCTGGTGATCGACGAGTGCTTCACCGCCGTGCTCGACTGCCTGCGCACGCGCAGCCCGCTCGTGCTCGGCGGGCGGAGTGCCGGCGCCCGGTCGGCCTGCCGGATCGCCCGGGCAGCTGGTGCCCGCGGGGTGCTGGCGCTCTCGTTCCCGCTGCATCCTCCGGGCAGACCCGAGAAGTCGCGCCTCGACGAGCTCCAGAACGCCCGGGTGCGCACGCTGGTCATCCAGGGGGAGCGGGACCCGTTCGGCAGTCCGGAGGAGTTTCCCGACGACATCGACCTGGCCGTCGTACCGTCCGCCGACCACTCGATGAAGGTGGCGAGGTCGGCGCCCGTAAGTCAGGAGGAGGCCCTGGCCGTCGTGCTCGAGGCAACCCTGGAGTGGGTCGTCCGGGAGGTTGCGGGGAATCGAACCGGCTGAGGACGTGTTGAGTCGTGGTAGATCCACCACTGACCCGGAAGGGGACGGCACGTGCTCGCGACACTCGAGAAGTCCGCATTTTCGGACGCGGCGGTAGTCTGGGGGGCAATGAGCGACTTCGAGACCGACGCCCTGGGCGTCGTCGACATCGACCCGACCACGATCGACCCGGCCACTGAGAGCGCGGCCGAGCGACAGCTGCGCTTCGAGCGCGACGCGCTGCCGTTCCTGGACCAGCTCTACTCCGCGGCGATGCGGATGACGCGCAACCCCGCGGACGCCGAGGACCTGGTGCAGGAGACCTTCGCCAAGGCCTACGGTTCGTTCCACCAGTTCCGGCCGGGCACCAACCTCAAGGCCTGGCTCTACCGGATCCTGACGAACACCTTCATCAACACCTACCGCAAGAAGCAGCGCCAGCCGCAGCAGTCCATGGCCGAGGACGTCGAGGACTGGCAGCTGGCACGCGCGGAGTCGCACACCTCCACGGGGCTGAAGTCCGCGGAGATGGAGGCGCTGGAGCACCTGCCGAACTCCGACGTGAAGGACGCGCTGCAGCGGCTTCCCGAGGACTTCCGGCTGGCCGTCTACCTGGCCGACGTCGAAGGCTTCCCCTACAAGGAGATCGCCGAGATCATGGAGACGCCCATCGGGACCGTGATGTCGCGGCTCCACCGCGGACGGCGTCAGTTGCGCGAGATGCTCACCGGCTACGTGCGCGAGCACGACCTGCTCCCCAGCGGAGCAACTCCGGGCAGTACGAAGGAGGCCACGTCATGACGCAGGACCACGCGGGCCGGGCCGCCGACACCGACTGTTCGGAGGTGCTCGGACGAGTCTTCTTCTTCCTCGACAACGAGCTCGACCAGGCCGACTGCGCGCAGATCCAGCACCATCTCGACGAATGTGGCCCGTGCCTCGCCCGCTACGACCTCGAGCGCACGGTGAAGTCACTGGTCGCCAGGTCCTGCTCGGAGGTCGCCCCCGAGGGCCTGCGCCAGCGGGTGCAGCTGTCGATCAAGCAGGTCCAGATCGAGATCTCGCGGACCGACTCACCGTCTTGACCGGCGGGGCCGATTTCGTGTTGTCGTGCTCCACCTGAGAGGATGCTCGTCGGCTTCGAGAGAAACTCCGGAGCGTTGACGTAGGAGGACCGCATGGGCAAGACAGGCCGCAAGCGCCGGGCGCGCAAGAAGAAGGCCGCGAACCACGGCAAGCGCCCCAACGCCTGAGCGACGCTCAGGCCCCAGCAGCAGCATCATGAGCCCCGGACCACCAGGTCCGGGGCTTTGGTGACCTCTGAGGTGTTGTTGGATGGGGTCATGGAACTCGAGACACTGCTGCTGCAGGGCCGCGAACTGATCGATCAGACCTCGCGTGCGCACGCCGAGCGCTGGGGACTGGGTACGGCGAAGCGGTGGGTGCTCGACCAGGACGAGGGCCGCGTCCTGTGGTCCTTCGAGGACCATGTCGCCTCCGCCCCGGCGCAGATCCTCGGCTCCTGGAACAACAAGGTGAGCAGCTTTGTCTGGTCCTGGGACAACGAGACGATCAAGGCGCCGCTGTGCGCCACCGCAGAGCAGGTCCGCTCCTACGGGGTGGAGAACGACATCGCCGCACTGCGCACGTCGCCCCTGAGGATCGACGAGGAGCAGGTGCGCGACCTGATCGCCCTGGCGTTCCGCCTCGGCGACTGCACCGGCCTCTACCACCCGTTCAACGGTCAGCTGGCCACCTACATCGTCTTCGGCCCCGTGACGCTCGAGGAGCCCGGCGGACGGGTCTCGACCTTCGACCTGGCGGCGCCGTGAGCCCGGTCCCGGGTCCCCAGCCGGGTCTCAGCGCCACCCTGGAGTGCACCGTCGGCGACGGCGACACCGCGGCTGCGGTGGGCTCGGGGAGCCTGCCGGTGCTGGGCACGCCCCGCCTGCTGGCGTGGTGCGAGGCCGCCACGTGTGCGGCGATCGACCCGGCTCTGCAACCCGGCCAGACCAGCGTCGGCACCCGGGTCACACTGGAGCACACGGCACCCTCCGCGGTGGGCGCGAGCCTCCGCGTCACGGCCACCGCGGTTCACGTCGACGGCAAGCTGGTGCGGTTCAGCGTGGCTGCTCGGCAGGGCGCCAGGCTGGTCGGCTCCGGGGAGGTGACCCGTGTGGTCGTCGACGCCGGGCGGTTCCTGTCCCGGGTCCCCTGACGTCAGGCGTCCAGGGTGGTCACGTAGGCGAGCAGTGCGACACCCGGCTCCGGGGACCAGTCGTCCTCGGGTGCGCGGGTGAAGCCGAGCCGCTCGTAGATGCGGTGGGCCGAGGTCATCCGGTCCATGGTCGACATCCGAACTCCGGCGTATCCCAGCTCGCGCGAGCGGCGCAGGCACAGCTCGACGAGCGCACGCCCGACTCCCCTGCCGCGCGCGGCAGGGCTGACCGCGAGCATCCGGAACTCGCCCTCGTCGTCGCGGCCGATCTCGCGGTACGACGAGCCGACCGGGCAGAACGTCACCGACCCCAGGATCAGGCCGTCCTCGACCGCAGCCCAGAGCTCCGCCTCCCGCGCCCGCCGCGGCGTGTCGAGGAGCTCGCGTACGTAGCCGTCGGCCTCGGCGACGTAGCCGTCAGCGACGTACACCTCGCCGGTGAGGCGTCCGACCTCCTCGAGCTCGTCCGGCTGGGCCGGCCTGATCTCCATCTCGCGCGGGGACCCGGCTCAGATCCCGAAGGTGTTGCGCGGGTAGGCCGCGTCGACGTCGGTGATCACGTTGACGAGGTAGGGCACGCCCGAGGCGAAGGCACGGTCGATCGCAGGTCCGATCTGACGCGGGTCGGTGACCGTCTCGCCACCGCCGCCGAGGGCCTTTACCACGTCGTCGTACCTGGTCTGCGGCGCGAGGTCGGCCGCCACGTCGTACCCGTAGAGCATCTGCATGGGCTGCTTCTCCAGGCCCCACGCGGAGTTGTTCCCGCAGATCATCACCACGGGAAGGTTGTGGCGGACGAGGGTGTCGACGTCCATGAGTGACATGCCGGCCGCGCCGTCGCCGTACAGCAGCACCACCTGGGCCGACGGTCGTGAGACCCGTGCGGCGATGGCCGCACCCAGCCCTGCACCGAGGCAGCCGTAGGGACCCGGGTCCAGCCAGCCGCCGGGGCGCTTGGGCTCGACGAACTTGCCGGCGAAGGAGACGAAGTCGCCGCCGTCGCCGATGACGACCGCGTCGTCGGCCAGGCGGGGGACCAGCTCGCCGTAGATGCGGGCGGGGTGGATCGGGTCGGCGGTGGCGCCCAGCAGCTCGGCGTCGCGTGCCGTGGCGGCCTTGACGGTGTCCTGCAGCCTCCCCACCCACGACGTCCAGTCGGGGCGGCGCACCAGGCCACCGACGGCCTCGCGCAGACCGTCGAGCACCAGGCTGAGGTCACCCGAGGCCGCTCCCGCGAAGTCGGCGTGCTGGGAGACCTGGCCCGGGGAGTCGGCCAGGTGTACGACGCGCGCCGGGGTCGTGCCCTCCTTGCCGCCGAAGACGCCGTAGCCCAGCCGGAAGTCGAGGGGGGTGCCGGCCACGACGACGAGGTCCGCGCCGCCGAGCGCGATCCCACGGGCCTTGGTGACGAGCTGCGGGTGGCCGCCGGGGACGAGGCCGCGGCCCATCCCGTTGGTGATGACCGGGATGCCGGTCTCCTCGACGAGTCGCAACGCTGCGTCCTCGGCACCGTCGGCCCAGACGTCCGTGCCGAACACGACCACGGGGCGCTCCGCCTGGCCCAGCAGCTCGGCGATGTCGGCGATGGCGTCGCCGTCGGGCTCGATGCGTCGGCGCTCGCCCACGGCGGGACGGGCGGACGAGGTGGAGTTGAAGAACTCGTCCATCGGGATGTCGACGAAGACGGGTCCGCGGTGCGAGGAACCGGCGGCCGTGAACGCCTCGTGGATCCCGTCAGCCACCTCGCTCGCGGAGTGGATGGTGCGGGCGAGCTTGGAGACCGGCGCCATGATCGGCGGCTGGTCGAGCTCCTGCAGCGAGCCCATGCCCCAGCGGTTGGCGGGAGCACGGCCGCCGACCACGACGAGCGGGGAGCCGTTGAACTGGGCCTGGGCGATCGCGCTGACACCGTTGGTGACCCCCGGGCCCGCCGTGAGCACCGCGAGCCCGGGCGTCCGGGTCAGCTTGCCCATCGCCTCGGCGGCGAAGGCGGCCGTCTGCTCGTGGCGGACGTCGATGATCCGCATCGGTGGGTCGGCCGTGACCGCGCCGTCGTACATCGGGAACACGTGGGCACCGGAGAGGGTGAACATGACCTCGACCCCGTGGGCGCGGGCCACCGCCACAGCGTGCTGGCCGGAGTGGGCCTCCACGGCAACGCCCGGGGCGTCGACGGAGGCGGGGGCCTCGGGAGGGGGCCCCGGGGTGGCGGGCTGGTCGGTGGGCTGCTCGGGTGCCTGCGTCATGACGCGAGGTTAGCGCCCGGGGGGCATCGGTCCAGTGGTGCGTCGTACACCGTGCGCGGCGCCGTACGCCGTGACGGCACTGCCCGGACGGCGGGCTCAGGACACGTGTCTCCTAGGCTGACCGGGTGCCATCCCTGCAGGCTCTCGCCCGGGCCCACACCGACCTCTCCACCGAGGACGTGGGGTGGCTCTCGATGCTGCTCGCGGACTGGCAGATCATCGCGGACCTCAGCTTCGCCGACCTGGTGCTGTGGCTGCCGGCACGGGACGCGTCCGGCTACTGGGCGGGTGCCCAGATGCGTCCGACCACGGGACCTACGGCGTTCGTGGACGACATCGTCGGGTCCTTCCTCCAGGCCGGCAAGAGGCCGTTGCTCGACACGGCGCTGCGCGAGGGACGCATCGCGCGGGAGGGTGACCCGGAGTGGCGCGACGACGTGCCGGTGCGCGTCGAGGCCATCCCCGTACGCCGGGGTGACCGCCTGATCGCGGTCGTGGCCCGCAACACCAACCTCCAGGGCGTGCGTACGCCGAGCCGGCTGGAGCTGTCCTACCTGCAGACCGCAAGCGAGCTCTCGCAGATGATCGCCGCCGGGTCCTTCCCCTTCCCCGGCCCACGTTCGGACCACGCGGACACCCCCCGTGTCGGCGACGGGTTCATCCGCGTGGACGCCGCCGGCCAGGTCACCTACGCCAGCCCCAACGCGCTGTCGGTCTACCGCAAGCTGGGCCTCACCGGTGACTTGAGCGGCAAGTCGCTGGCGGCGATCACACGCGAGCTGGTGCCCGCCGGGTTGCGACCCGACGAGGAGACGATCAGCGCTGTGCTCGGTGGCCGGATGCCGCGCGACACCGAGCTCGGCAACTCCCAGGCGACGGTCATCCTGCGCTCCATCCCGCTGCGCCCGTCCGGCGAGCACACGGGCAGCCTGGTGCTGCTGCGCGACGTGACCGAGCTGCGACGGCGCGACCGCGAGCTGGTGACCAAGGACGCGACGATCCGCGAGATCCACCACCGGGTGAAGAACAACCTGCAGACGGTGGCCGCCCTGCTGCGCCTGCAGGCACGCCGGATCGGCATCCCGGAGGGACGGGTGGCCCTGGAGGAGGCCGTCCGTCGGGTGGGGGCGATCGCGGTCGTCCACGAGACCCTGAGCCAGGCCTTCGACGAGACGGTCGACTTCGACGACGTGACGGACCGGCTGACCCACCTGGTCACCGACGTCGGGTCGCACGGGGCGCCCATCCGGACGCGGCGCACGGGCTCCTTCGGCGCGATCAGCTCCGACGCGGCGACGCCCCTCGCCATGGTCTTCACCGAGCTCATCCAGAACGCCGTCGAGCATGCCTTCGACGAGGACCGGGGTGGGGTGATCTCGATCCAGTGCTCGCGCGACGAACGCGGTCTGCGGCTGATCATCGAGGACGACGGGGTCGGCCTGCCCGAGGACTTCAGCCTGGAGCACACGGCGAGCCTGGGGCTGTCCATCGTGAGCACGCTGGTGGGCGAGCTGGGGGGCCGGATCAGTCTGGGACGACGCGACGACGGGACCGGCACGAAGGTCGTCGTGCAGGTCCCGAACGTGGCTGGGCAGCCGCGCTGACGCGGCGGACTGTTGGGCTCAGGCGGTGCGGACCCGGGCCCGGGCGTTGCGGCGCTTGAGGGCGCGGCGCTCGTCCTCGCTGAGGCCACCCCACACACCATGGTCCTGTCCGGCCTCCAGCGCCCAAGCGAGGCACTGTTCGCGTACGTCGCAGCGCCGACACACCTGCTTGGCCTCCTCGATCTGCAAGATTGCGGGACCGGTGTTGCCGATCGGGAAGAACAGTTCCGGGTCCTCGTCGAGGCACGCGGAACGGTGACGCCAATCCATGGCTGAGGCAACCCTCCGGAGTACTAGTGAACGGATTCACGATGTCGGCCCGGCATCAGGTGGGAAAGACTGTCGGGGTGTGTTTGGTGCGCACATCAGTTCCTGCTGCGGCGCAACCGTTTGATCGTCGCAACTCCGCGGCCCGATGACAACCCCTCCAGGTGGTCGCCTTGGTCACAGAAAGTTACGGAATAGGCTCATGCTCGTGAGAGACGACCATCTCGGCCCCCGTGAGGACGGATCCGACCCGGACCCGACGGCGCGGTCACCCTCCTCCCGCAACGGTACTCCCGCGCCCCTCGCAGCGGCCGCTGGACTGACCGCGATCCAGGGGCTGCTCACCGTGGTCTTCGGCATCACCGAGGGACTCAGCCTCGACAGTGCGCGCCTGGTGATGGGCGTGACGACCGGGGTCTTCTTCCTGGCGTACGGCGTCGCGCTGATGGCCTGTGCCTGGGGCCTGAACGCGGTCCGGCCGTGGGCTCGCGGACCGGTGCTCCTGGCCCAGCTGATCTGGCTCGGGCTGGCCTGGAACTTCCGGGCCGGATCGACGCTCCCGGTGGCCATCGGGCTGGCCGTGGTGGCCGTGATCGTGCTGGCTGGCCTGCTCCATCCGCGCTCGATCGACGCGCTGGAGCGTGCCGCGGACCGCCGATAGCGGATCAGCGGCAGGTCAGCCGACCTCGGTCAGCGAGGTCCTGAGCTGGGCGAGGGTGCGGTTGAGCAACCGGGACACGTGCATCTGCGAGACCCCGATCTCTTCGGCGATCTGGGACTGGGTCATGCCACGGAAGAAGCGCAGCATCAAGATGCGCTTCTCGCGAGACGGCAGCTGGTCGATCAGGGGCTTGAGCGACTCACGGATCTCGACGTGGGCAAGTGCCTCGTCGTCCATGCCGAGACTGTCCAGCATGCTGTTGCCCTGACCGTCCTCACCGCTGTCCCCGGCGTCGAGGGACAGGGTGGAGTAGGCGTTGGCGGACTCGATGCCCTCCATCACCTCCTCGACCGAGACCCCGAGCCTCTCCGCGATCTCCCGGGGGGTGGGGGAGCGGCCGAGGTCCTGGGACATGTCGCCGGTGACGGCGCTGATCGACATCCGCAGCTCCTGCAGCCGGCGCGGAACCCGGATGGCCCAGCCCTTGTCGCGGAAGTAGCGCTTGATCTCGCCGAGGATCGTCGGGGTGGCGTAGGTCGAGAACTCCACCCCGCGCTCGTTGTCGAACCGGTCGACCGACTTGATCAGGCCGATCGTGCCGACCTGGACGAGGTCGTCGAGCGGCTCGCCACGGTTCATGAATCGCCGGGCACAGTGGTCGACGAGGGGGAGGTGCAGGCGCACGAGCTCCTCGCGGCAGCTGCTGCGTCGGGCGTCGGGTGTCTCGGGGTCGGTCAGCTCGGTGAACAGCGAGTGGCTCAGCTCTCGTGTGGAGAGCTGCCGTGCCGTCAACGGCGCACGACGGTGACTGCGGCCCTCGCGCGGACCGGTGTCGGTCACGGTGCCGATCTGGGGCGCGTTCTCGAGCTCGAGCGCGTGCGCGAGTTCGGGCGCGGGGTCGGGTGTGAGGTCGGGCTCAGGGCCGGGCACGGGTCACGCCGCGATGCTGGAGCGCACGGTGAAGGACACCCAGTGCAACTGCCCCTCGCGACGTGACACGACGTCACTGGTCAGGGCCGTGAGGACCTGCCAGCCGAAGCTGCCCTCGTCGGGGTTCGCATCGCTGCTGGAGTCGGCGGCGACGGCCACGCGGATGGAGCCGTCGCTGAGGTCGAACCAGGCGTGCAGGTCGCCCCCGGGATCGGCGTGCTCCAGCACCAGCGCACAGGCCTCGCCCACGGCCATGCGGAGGTCCTCGATGTCGTCGAGGGTGAAGTCGAGGCGGGCAGCCAGCCCCGCGGTGGTCATCCGCAGGACAGCGACATAGGCGCTCTCGGCGGGGAGACGCAGCTCGACGTCGGGGCTGTGGCTCACGTGGTGTCCTTGGTGGCGATGGGGTCTGTGGGTCACAGACTAGTGCCGATTTGGCCGTTGTGGGCGCGGTCCGCAGTGCCGCCCTGTCCCCGGTTCTCCGACCGCGGGTCGGGGCGTTCCCTCCGGGAACGGACGAACCCCCACGCCCGGTGGGCACGGGGGTTCGTGGCGGACGGGAGGGCGCGCAGGTCCTGCGTGCGTCCCGCTTCGCGAGCTCAGGCCTTCTTGGTCTCCCAGAAGATCTCCGCGATCTCGTCGATCTTGGCGAGCAGCTCGTCGGCCTTGGCTGCGTCGAGCTCGCCCTTGGTGCCGCTCGCGCCGGCCAGCTTCGTGGCCTCGTTCACGAGCTGGTGCAGCTGGGGGTACTTCTCGAAGTGAGGGGGCTTGAAGTAGTCGGTCCACAGCACCCACAAGTGGTGCTTGACCAGCTCGGAGCGCTGCTCCTTGATCAGGATGGCGCGCGTGCGGAAGTCGGGATCGTCGTTGTCGGCGACCTTCGCGATGATGCCCTTGATCGACTCTGCCTCGATGCGTGCCTGTGCGGGGTCGTAGACGCCGCACGGAAGGTCGCAGTGGGCGGAGACCTCGATGGTGGGGGCGAACAGGTGCTTCAGCATCCGGATGGTTCCTCTCGCAGAAGTGACTGGGACGGCGCCGAGTGCCTCCAGCGCCTCGCTGGCTGCGACACTACTCCCGACCGAGACCCTGACTCCACGAGGGAGGTCGAGTGCCCGCGATGCGGATGAGCAGCGCCCTTTCCCGGCTCGTACCCCGGCTGACACCGGCTGAACCGCGCTGGGGAATGGCGATCGTGCGGGGTCGCTCGATGAGCCCCACGCTGCTCGAGGGCGACCGGCTGCTGGTGCGGTACGGCGCCACACCGCGGCCCGGACGGCTGGCCGTGGTGCGGTTCGCCGACGGCGTCGTCGCGGTCAAGCGCCTGGACCATCTCTCCTCCGAGGGCTGGTGGGTGACGCGGGACAACGCCCTCGAGGGCCGCGACTCGTGGTCGGGGGGAGCGATCGCCGCGGACGACGTACTGGCCCTCGTGGTGGTGCGCCTGTGGCCGCGCCCCGGCCGTCCGTCCGGGCCTGTCCCTGTGTGATGATGGGCGGCGGGTCACCCCCCGACTGCATTGCGACTCCGCGGCCCCACACCCGGCGCGTCGAATCGCCCCACTTTCTTCTTCGTACACGTCTGCCCTAGGGATGACATTCATGGTTGCATCGGAGCACATGCCAGATCTCGCGAACCTCCCCGCCAACGATCCCGTCTTCGCGCTGCATGCCGGCGGCAAGATGGAGATCGCGTCTCGCGTCGCCATCAACGGGCCCGACGATCTGTCCATGGCCTACACGCCGGGGGTGGCCCGGGTCTGTGAGGCCATCGCGGCCGATCCGGCTCTCGCGGACGACTACACCTGGATCCCCAACACCGTGGCGGTGGTGACCGACGGGACAGCCGTCCTCGGGCTCGGGGACATCGGCCCGAAGGCGGCGATGCCGGTGATGGAGGGCAAGGCCGTGCTGTTCAAGCAGTTCGGTGGCGTGGACGCCGTCCCGATCTGCCTCGACACCGTGGACGTCGACGAGATCGTCGAGACCGTGGTGCGGCTCGCCCCGAGCTTCGGTGGCATCAACCTCGAGGACATCTCGGCGCCCCGGTGCTTCGAGATCGAGGACCAGCTCAAGCAGCGTCTCGAGATCCCGGTCTTCCACGACGACCAGCACGGCACCGCGGTCGTCGTGCTCGCAGCCCTGGAGAACGCCCTGCGCCTGACCGGTCGCCTGATGGAGACGACACGCGTCGTCGTCTCCGGTGCCGGGGCCGCGGGAGTCGCGGTGACCCGGATCCTGCTGGCAGCCGGCATCCGGGACGTGTCCGTCGTGGACCGCACCGGGGTGCTGAACACCGCACGCGGGCCGCTGAACGACTCCAAGCGAGGTATCGCCGAGGTGACCGCCGACCTCACCGGACGCAATGGCTCCCTCGCCGACGTGATGGTCGGAGCCGATGTCTTCATCGGTCTCTCCGGCGGCACCGTGCCCGAGGAGATCGTGGCGACGATGGCCCAGGACGCGATCATCTTCGGCCTGGCCAACCCGATGCCGGAGGTGCACCCGGACGTCGCCCACCGCTACGCCCGCGTCGTGGCCACGGGTCGCTCGGACTTCCCGAACCAGATCAACAACGTGCTGGCCTTCCCCGGAATCTTCCGGGGCGCCATCGACGCTCGTGCCCGGGCGATCACCGAGGGCATGAAGCTCGCCGCCGCCGAGGCCCTCGCGGCGATCGTGGGCGACGACCTCCG
>NZ_JAOPXP010000121.1 GCF_025965085.1 Marmoricola sp. | reverse complement strand
CCGTCGGCGGCGAGGACCGCGATCCGGCGGCCCTTGAGGGTGCGTCTGCTGGACATGTCCACCTCCTGTGCTACGTCTCTACGCGTACCCACGCCCGGGCATCCGACACCCGTGGCTGCGCCGTCCTTGGCCGTTGTCTGCCGGGCAGGCGCCGGGCTCGGGGCCGGACTCGGGTGGCACGGGCGCTGTCGGTCGGAGTGAGCACCCAACTCCCAGCATTCACCCTCGCCGGCCCGATCCGCGCGTTGGGCGCTGCACAAGGGCATCTG
The DNA here is from genome assembly GCF_025965085.1 of Marmoricola sp. Classification (GTDB taxonomy): domain Bacteria; phylum Actinomycetota; class Actinomycetes; order Propionibacteriales; family Nocardioidaceae; genus Marmoricola. The sequence goes on along the minus strand of NZ_JAOPXP010000121.1, from coordinate 17,948 downwards.
CCACGCGCCTCGGTGGTGTAGCACCCCTACTGGCGGTGGGCGGCACTGCAGGGCATCGAAGCCGAGGCGCTCCGTGGACACTGGGCGTACGACCCGGGCAGGTCTGGCCCGACGGTGGCTGGCTCAGGTCCCGGTGCTTGGCCAGCGGCGCGGCTCCGCACCGGCCACGGTGAGGGCGACACCGCGTCAGCTGCCAGTCAGCTCGTGCCGGGCGATCGCGCTGGCGTGCCGCGCCGACCTGGTCAGCGCCGGTCCGGGCTCACCACTGGCTGCGGTACGACCGGCCGTAGAGCGCCGAGGCAGCCCTCCACCTCTCGGTGGACACTGCCCGCGAGTACACCTACCGAGCCGACTTCCCCGCCGCCAAGGCCGGCTTCGACCGCGACCTCTGCCGGCGCGAGGACGTGCTGACCTGGTTCGCCGGCCTGCCCGCCCGGGCCGCCAGTGACCAAGGCGCACGCCCAACGCACGACTGCACACACCGCGAGCGGAGCGGTCGCCATGGCGCTCCCCCTTTCCCGGCAGGAACCCGCCCGGTCAAGGCCTACCGGCCGAGGTCCCGATGAGCAGCGTCCAGACCCCCGCCGCTCGAGGTGGTGGGGGGGTCGCGATCTGGCCCGGGCTGTCCACCCAGCTGACGGCGTCGAGTTCGAGGCCGGTCACGACGCCGAGCACCAGCGTTGCGGCGTACCCCACCAGGGCGAGCCGCATCACCTGCCCCTTGAGCCGATGCAGGTCGATCTCCAGCCCGGCCAGGAAGAGCAGGAACGCGAGGCCGAGGAGCGACACGATCGAGACCGGGACGTCGACCTCTACCCAGCCCAGGACCTGCGGTCCCACGACGATCCCCGCGGCGATCTCCAGGTCGACCGCCGGCAGACCAAGACGCGGTGCAAGCCCGAGCGTCAGCGGCGTCAGGAGCGCGATCACCGCGACCATCAACAGGTTGGTGAAGTTGACATCAGGCATGTCATCGCCGCAGGTCGCGGAAGGCGGAGAGCATCGTCAACTGCATCTCCTCGCAGAGCGACTCGACCGGGATCTCCCCGAGCCGCGACACCGTCTCCGTCATCTGGAGCAGGTAGGTCTCGCAGCCGGGGCACAGCGCCCGGTGCTCGTCGAAACGGGCGGTGGTGTCGGTGTCGAGGACGCCCTCGAAGTAGTCGGTGCCAGCTCGACGAACTCCTGGCAGGTGAGGTCGCTCATCGGGTCCGCTCCAGGTACGACGCGAGCTGTGCCCGTACGGCGGCCCGGGCGCGATGCAGCAGCACGCGCTGGTTGGCCCCGGACAGCTCGAGCATCTGACAGACCTCGTCGGAGCTGTGCCCCAGGCCAGCCCGGTTCTCCAGGAGCGTGGCTCAGTTGACCGCGACTCCGAGGCTGTCGGCGCCCATCACCTTGGGGGCTCCTTCCTCGTAGAACGTGTCGATCTCCTTGATCGTGAAGCCGGCGTCCTCCACGCGGCCGACGATCTGTCTGGTCAGGTGGCAGCCCCCGAACAGTCGCTTCTGAACGGGTTCGAGCCGGCGTTGCCATCGGGCCACGGATGCGTCGGGCGCAAGTCCGTGCTCGATGAAGTGCAGGGTTCCCCCAGGACGCAGCACCCGTCGTACCTGCGCCAGGGCCGCGTCGAGGTCAGGAATGGTGCACATGGTCCACGTCGACACCGCACAGTCGAAGGTAGCGTCGTCAAAGGGCAGCAACTGCCCGTCGAGGCCCGAGCGCTCCACCCTCACCGGACTCGCGGACACCCGTGCGCCGGCCAGCTTCCAGCCGAGGTCGGAGGGTTCGATGGCGGCGACCTGTGTGACCGCCGTCGGGTAGAACGGCACGTTCAACCCAGACCCGAACCCGATTTCTACGACGTCGCCCACCAGTCCGGCGCACACCCTCTCTCGCAACGGGTTCCCCGTGGCCATGCCACAGGCCAGGTTGATGATTCGCGGCAGAACCTGCTCGCCGTAGAGCCCCATCGTCTTCTCCTTCGCATCGAATGCCTCGACGCTACGAAACCCGCCGGACACCGGTCATCGGGCGATCACCTGATCTTTGTGCGCTCGCCAACCGACCGGGTCAACCTAGGATGGTTGGGGTGACGAGCACCCCGGACCGGGTCCGTCTCGCCGAACTGGTGGCGACCATCTCGCTTGGCACGGATCTCGGGCTGGGCCAGCCGATGGAGCATGTGCTGCGACAAACGCGCTCGTCTCTCTTCTGATGGCTGAGCTCCTGGAGCTCGACGTCGTTGAACGGAACGTGGCCTACTACTCCGGGCTACTGTGCTGGGTCGGATGCCACACCGACGCCTACGAGCAGGCCAAGTGGTTCGGGGACGACATCGCGGCCAAGCGCGACAGCTTCCGCTACGACCAGGGCAAGCCGACTCAGGCGCTCGCGTATGCGTGGCGCAGCGTTGGTGCCGGCCAAGCGCCCCTGGCCAAGGCCCGGCTGTGGGCGACCCTGCCGCTGGCCGCGCGGCAGCACGCCCTGGTCGACCTGCGTAACCATTGGCTGGCGGCAGACGAGCTGACCCATCGACTCGGTCTGGGCGACGACGTGCGGCAGAGCCTGAAGGAAAGCTTCGAGCGGTGGGACGGGAAAGGAGCCGGCGGCATCTCGGGCGATGAAGTCCGGCTCACCTCGCGCCTGGTCATCCTGGCCGACGTCGTCACTGCCTTCTACACCAGCGGCGGCCTCGATGCGGCCGTGACCGTGGCGAGGCAACGCGCCGGAACACACTTCGACCCCGACCTGGTGGACCTGTTCTGCCGGCACGCGGGTGAGTTGATGGCTGGACTCGACCAGGCCAGCAGCTGGGAGGAGGTGCTCGCGGCCGAGCCCTCGCTGAGCAGGACCCTCGCGGAGCCGGAGCTCGACGAGGCCCTGCGCGCCATGGGCGATTTCGCGGACATCAAGTCACCCTTCACGATCGGGCACTCGGCATCGGTCGCCGGCCTCACCTGGGCTGCCTCCGCGGCCCTCGAGCAGCCCGACGAGGAGCGCGTCGCCGTACGACGAGCAGCATGGGTGCACGACATCGGACGGCTCGGGGTGCCCAACTCGATCTGGGACAAGCCCGGGCCCCTGAACCAGTCCGAGACCGAGCGCGTGCACCTGCATCCCTACCTCACCGAACGGATGCTCGCAGGGACCCCGGCGCTGGCCCGGCTGGGCGCCATCGCGGTGCAGCATCACGAGCGCCTCGACGGCTCCGGCTACCCCCGTGGCCTCACCGGAGCCGCCACCACCTTGAGCGGGCGGATCCTCGCCTCCGCCGACACGTTCGCCACGATGACCGAGCCCCGACCGCACCGACCTGCGATGTCAGGCACGGAAGCAGCGGCGTTGCTCAGGCAGAAGGTCTCGGCTGGTCAACTGGACGCCGATGCCACGGGTGCCGTGCTCGAGGCCGCGGGGCATCGCGCACCCCGGCGCCGCGAATGGCCCGCAGGGCTCACCGCGCGCGAGGTCGAAGTGCTCCGGTTGCTGGCGCTGGGGCTGTCCAACAAGCAGATCGCCGACCAGCTGACGATCTCGCACAAGACCGCCGGTAGCCACGTCGAGCACATCTACACCAAGACCGGGGTCCGCAACCGGGCCGGGGTCGCACTGTTCGCGATGAAGCACGCCCTGATGAACGACTACTGAAAGCTCAGGTGGTCACCCGATGCGGCCACCCCTCGTGGTTCCTAGCGTCGAGCCATGACCACCACCACCGAACACCGCGTCCACGCCAACGGCATCGACATCCACGTCACGGAAGCAGGTGACCGGGAGGCGCCACCCCTCGTGCTCCTGCACGGCGGACTGGTGAGCACAAACCCGATCTGGGAGCCAACGCCGATCGCCTACAACGCCTACCTCTGCGGCCTCGCCACCCAGTTCCGCGTCATCGCACCGGACGAACGTGGTTGCGGCCGCACGACGCACTCGGGCGGATCCATCTCCATGAGCCTGCTGGCCGATGACGTTGCTGCCCTGATCGAAGCGTTGGAGCTCCGGCGCCCCGTGGTTGCGGGGTTCAGCGCTGGAGGGCTGACGGCCACGATTCTCGGCATCCGTCACCCCCGAGTGGCGCGGGCGATCGTCAACGACGCCGGCTACGACTTCCTCAACCCCCAGGCGAAGTCGTTCGCGATGATGCGGCAGATGCTGGGCGGGTCACCCGAAGCAACCGAGGCAGACCCTGACGCTGCGGCTGCCTTCTTCGCTTCGCAGCCCCAGATGGCCCCGATGTTCGAGATGATGAGGGCCGACCAGGACGCGGGCGGCGGGCCTGGCTACTGGCGGACCTACCTGGCCAGCGCATTCGAGCGCATCACCCGGTGGCCGGGTTACTCCTTCGCCGATCTCGCCACGATCGATGTACCGACCTTGGTGCTGGTCGGTGACCGCGACCACTTCTGTACGGTCGACGAAGCCGTCGCGACATATCGCCACCTCGGAGATGGGCGGCTCGCCGTCGTACCCGACACCGAGCACGAAATCACGCCGACCAAGATCTCCCTGCTCCGGGAGTTCCTGCTCGTGCTGCCGGCCTAGCGAAGATGCACAGCCAGCCTCGGCGCACTTCTGAGTCCGGACATGTCGATGAGCGAGGCGGCGGGTGCCGATCGCACGCCCGCGGTTGATGGGCCGAGTATCCGTCGGTGATCGGCGCCGAGCCGGCCGGCAAACGCTGGCCAACACGATGAACCCGCAACGCACCGACGCGACCGCCGCACCAGCACGACCGCAGCCTGACCCCGCCACGTGATCAAGATCAGACGTGGTTTCGCCCCCCGTCCCGATGAGGACCCTGCACGTTTCGGCAAGGCTCAAGGAAGAGCTCAACGGCGGTGGATGTGAGCGCTGGGGAGTCCTAGGCTTGCGCGAGAAGACGACAAAGATCTCTGGAGCACCTCGGAGGCGTCGATGGCCAACCGTGACGATGCCGGCGAGGTGCCACCGGCTGCAGAGCATCCTCAAGGCCAAAGTCGCACCAGACCGGCCGGCCGCCGGCTCCGACCAGCCACGCCAACCAGACGCGCGCGATCCCGCATCACCCGATCGAAGGAGAGCAGCATGTCAACCTCCGGTAACCCCGCCGTCGTACTTGTCCACGGTGGTTTCGTCGACGGCTCCGGATGGAGAGGCGTCTACGACCACCTCCAGGCCGACGGGTACGACGTCGCCGTCGTCCAGAACCCCACCCTGTCCCTGGAAGGCGACGTCGCAGCCACCAAGCTGGTCATCGACGAACTGGAAGGGCCCGTCGTCCTCGTCGGCCACTCCTACGGCGGCGTGGTCATCACCGAGACCGGCACCGACCCACGTGTGTCCGCGCTCGTGTACATCGCGGCATTCGCGCCCGACCAGGGCGAGTCGGTCAACACCCTGATCGCCAACCCACCGCCAGGCGCTCCGGTACCGCCCATCCTGCCGCCACGTGATGGTTTCCTCTTCCTGGACAGGGAGAAGTTCCACGCCTCCTTTGCCGGCGACCTCTCGGCCTCAGAGGCCGCGTTCATGGCCGATTCCCAGGTCCCGTGGGGCGTCGACGCACTCGGCGGCACCGTCAGCGAACCCGCTTGGCGCTCCAAGCCGAGCTGGTACCTGGTCGCGAGCGACGACCAGATGATCCCGCCCCCCGCGCAGCGCGCCATGTCCGAGCGGGCCGGATCGACGGTGACCGAGGTACGGGGCAGCCACTCGGTGTACGTCAGCCAGCCGACCGCCGTCGCCGAACTCATCAAGCGGGCCTGCGACGCGCTGATCTCCCAGTAGGCAACCGGGTCAGGCGGAGACGAGCTGCTGCCCGCCATCGATGTCGTACGTCGCGCCGGTCACCGCGGTGTTGGTCATGAGGTGTACGGCGAGCGACGCGACGTCAGCTGGTGTGACCACGCGACTGATCGGAAGCTTCTCGGCGAGTTGCTCGCGCCGCTCATCGAGCCCGTCCCCGAGCAACGATGCCGACAAGGGCGTGTCGACGAAACCAGCGGCGATCAGGTTGATCCGCACCGGGGCGATCTCCAGGGCGAGGCTGGCAGTCAGCGCCGGGAGAGCTGCCGTCATGGCGGACATCAGACCGACACCCACTGCGGGATTGCGACCGCTGGTGCCTCCCATGAACACCAATCCGCCGCCTGGGCGGACCTTGTCCATGGCGTACCGGGCGACGCCGACCATCAGCATCGGGTGCTCCTGGATGGCGCGTCGTGCTTCCGCGAAGTCCATGTCGACCAGGCGCGAGTAGTACGGGCCTCCGGCGGTGACCATCACATGGTCGACGGGTCCGTCCAGGTTGTCGAAGAACTTCTCCAGAGCGCTCGAGTCGTTGGCGTCGAACGTGGCGGTGCTGGAGGCGTCGACCATGGTCGCCGCGCGCTCGAGCCGCTCTGGTGTGCGGCCCGCCAGGACGAGCTTCGCGCCCTCAGCCCGTGCACGTCGAGCAGTCTCCAGTCCGATCCCGGCGCTGCCCCCGATGACGAGCACTGTCTGACCGAGCAGCTCAGGTTGACGTTCGAAGTTCGGCGCAGCATCTTCAGCTGCCGACGAAGGAGTCGCCTCCCCTTCGCCTCTGGCTGGGACACGTGCCATCTCGGCCTCCCCAAGGGTTCGCGAACGCATGAGTCATTGGCCGGGGCGCCTGACCCTGAGCCCAGCACATGCCCGGTGCACAAGCCTGTCAAGGCGCCCGCGGACCGTGAGCCGTCTGCGGTCTAGTCAGTCATGCCGACAGACCAGCAGCCGGGTGATCCACAGCCCTCACCATCCGGTGCGCCGCAACCGAGTCGAGGACTGTCGCGGCGTACTCGTTCGGACTCTCCTCCCAGGCGAAGTGGCCGGCCTCGAGGACCACGAGGCGGCTGGTGGACAGACGCTCGTCGAGGAACTGGGCGTTTGCCAGTGGGACGAGGTGGTCGTCGGCACTCGCGATGACGGTCACCGGAGTCTCGATGTGTGGCAGAAGCTCGGCGAGCGCGGGCAGCTCCTCGGGATGCCGCCGGACGTAGCGCATCGACTCGGCGAAGCGATCGCCCTCGTACGAGGCCAGGTAGTCGGCACGGATGTCGTCAGCTACGCCGCCCGCATGAGCGTCCACCGCCGCATTGACGATCGCGTGCGGGCATCAGGCCCGCTTCGTCGATGAGCTGTGCGAGGAACCTGCCCGTCGCTCGGGGCGACAGGAGATCCTCGCGGCTCTCGGATGTGCCGAAGCCTGGAAGGTGGATGGCGAAGACACGGGCCTCCTTGGCCAGCGCCGCCCACACAGGCGCGAACGCGTACAGGCTCTCCGGACACGGACTTGTGAGCACGATCGCGGGTTCGTATGAGCCGCCACTGTCGGCGTACCGGATTCGAACTCCGTCGACGCTGCGGAACTGGATCTGGCAACGACTCGATCGTCGTCTTCAATCAGACGTTCCGCGAAACGAGCATGGCGGGCATGACAACGACAACCATTCCCCAGCGTCGACTTGCGACGGCAGGCGGTGGTAGGGGTGACGGCTCCAGGCGCCCTCTTCAGTGACGACCCGCGCGAATGGCTGCCTGTGCCGGGGCGTTGCAACCTAGGTGAGTTGCGGTCCAAGTGGCCCGGAGTCATTGGACGTACCGGACTCCTTCAACTCGACGAAGACGACGTGAGTCGGCGTCTCGCCGATGTTCTCGCCGTGATGCGTTTGGGCTGGCAGCCACCCGACAGTGCCCGCGTCCAGGGCCACCTCTCGCCGGACCTCACCGGACACGAGGCGCCTACGGAAGGACGTCAGCGTGTACATGATGCTGTCGGGGTGCTCGTGCGGGGTCGTGTGATCGCCTGGGTTGTCGGTGTACTCAAGCACCCGAACTCGGTCGTTCTCGAAGATCACCTTGTAATGATCGGGGTTGCTGGTCACCGGGTCGATGGTGCTCATGGGGTGAGGATTTCAGACGTTCGGTCGCCGCGAAAGGGATGTGCTCTAATCCCCCGTGGAATAGCGGTGGGCCACTCGACCTTTGGCTTGTCTCATGGCGCTCAATACGCCAATTGGAGTTGCCATATCGCGGTGGGAAACGGCCACCAGCCACGTGAGCGCAATCTGGGCCCGGGTCGCGCCCTTGCGGGCGCCGCTCTGACCCCGCAGCTCGACGAGGGGGCCTGGTTCCACTCCTCGCCTCCTGCGGGAACCGCGAGAGATGCTGGCGCGGATGTCGTCGTCCGCAGACGCGTGGTGGCGTCGATGGTGCCGGTGAGGTAGCCGATTCCGAGGGGCCCGGGTGGTTCCGGTTGTTCAGGGCTGGTGAGCGGACCCAAGGAAGGGGCCGTCGAGGCGTCCCACGGGAGCGAGGGGCCTGCAACGCCGATCGTCGCCCTGTAGGAGAGGGCACACTGAGTGATGCAACGTTTCGCGCTCCTCGGCGCCGGCTTCATCGGCTCGGTCCACGCCACCAACCTCGCCGCCCACCCCGACGTCGACTTCGCCTTCGTCTACGACGTCGACCACGACCGTGCCGCCGCGCTGGCTGAGCGACACGGCGCCACCGCGACCGCCGACCTCGACCAGGCCTTCGACAGCAGACGCGTTGACGCCGTGCTGATCGCCTCGTCCACCGACACCCATGCCGAGCACCTCCGCCGGGGGGCCGACGCCGGACTCGCTGTCCTGTGCGAGAAGCCCATCGACCTCGACCTCGAACGCGCCACCGACGTCGTGGCCTACGCGACCACGCGGTCCATCCGTGCCATGGTCGACTTCAACCGCCGCTTCGATCCCGACTACTCCGAGCTCAAGCGCGTCGTCGACGCCGGCGAGATCGGGAACGTCGAACTCATCCAGCTCAGCACCCGCGGCCCCTCCGTGCCGCCTCTGGACTACATCGCCGTCTCCGGCGGACAGATGCGCGACCAGACGGTGCACTTCTTCGACCTCGCCCGCTGGATATCCGGCCTCGATCCCGTCGAGGTGTACGCGACCGGGTCCACCCTTGCCGAGCCACTTCTCGCCGAGTACGGCGACGTCGACACCTCCGTGGTCACCCTTCGGCTGCCCACCGGAGCACTCGTGCAGATCGACAGCACCCGCCGGACTGGCTACGGCTACGACGAACGCATCGAAGTCCTCGGATCCACGGGTCTCGTCGAGGCCCGCCGCCGCCGCACCGGGGGCGTCTCCCGCTACCACGCCGGCACCGTCATCGACGACGGCCTGCATCCCGGATGGTTCGAACGCGTCCGACCCACCTACGCTCACGCGCTCGAGCACTTCGTCGCCGCCCTCGAGCAGGACCAACCGCCAAGTCCCACACTTGACGACGGACTGAGGGCACAAGCCGTCGCCGAGGCAGCGACCCTGTCCCTCACCAGCGGCACCGTGGAACCGGTCACCTACAGCCAGCCGCTACCGGTAGGGATGCGCCCGCACCACGGCAGCTGAGTCAGGCAGCTCCCTCACAGGCGGGTCCTGACCGAACGCCTGGCTCTCCAGACCGCCCTCCGACCGAGCGTCAGGTTCATTCCCGCTCGACTAGACCGGCTCCGCAGGGCGGGGGACGCCCGGTCGGGCACGGAGCAGTATGGACAGGACCACGCCGCTACAGAGGAGCGACACCGAAGGGGTAGGGAGTGGATCCAATTGCTTAGCGCGCACTGGCGCCGTCCGCGATGTTCCGTCGTCGTCGTCGTCGTCATCTTCCTGGGAGTGTTTGCGGCCGTGCCGTCCGCTGTGGCAAACGGCGGTTCCGGACAGAGAAGCAACGTCCAGCACTTCATCGGATTGAGCACCGACCCGTCCAACATGAACGCATTCGTCATCGCCACGGGACCGATACATGCCAAGGGCACCGACGTGACGGTCAGCGGCACCAGGGACAGGTTCAAGTTCCCTCGGGGGACGCTGTTCATCACCCACCACGCGAGCAAGCCGGCCACGAACAGGTTCGACAAGGTGACCTGCTACTTCACGTTCACCGAACGCGGCACCTACAGGGTGACCGGCGGGACGGGCGCCTACGCGCACGCCCGCGGCAACGGCCGTTACTCGCTCAAGGGCTCTGGCATCGCGTGCGACCAGAAGGCACCGCCGACGGTGTTCACCATCGAGATCAGGGCGTCTGGCCCACTTCGCTTCTGAGGCTCGACGGGCGCACAGGCCCACGTTCGCCTGTGCGTTCCGGCCTGCTGCCGAGGCGGGCACGCCACGGAGAACCGGGAACGCGACCCTGGCATCGAAGGCCGTTCCGAGGGGGTCACTCCCCTTGCGCGGCTGTGCCTGTGAACGCCCGGTCCGCCATCCATTCCCGCACCTATGCGTGAGGATCCAACACCACCCCAGGAGCGACCCGTGTCGCAGACACCCCAGCAACTCGACCCCGCCACCGTCGACCTGATCGACGAAGCCAATGTCACCGGTCTCACCCCGGTCGTGTTCATCCACGGGTTGTGGCTCCTGCCGAGCAGCTGGGACCGGTGGGTGAAGCTGTTCGAGGAGAACGGCTACGTCGCACTGTCGCCCGGCTGGCCGGACGATCCCGCGACCGTCACGCAGGCGAAGGCGCATCCCGAGGTCTTCGCCAACAAGACCGTCGGACAGGTCGCGGATCACTACGCGGCCGTCCTCTGGCGCCTCGGCGTGAAGCCGGCTGCGGTCGGGCACTCCTTCGGCGGCCTGATCGCGCAGATCCTGGCGGGCAGGGGGCTGAGCGCCGCCACGGTCGCCATCGACCCCGCGCCCTTCCGCGGCGTGCTGCCGCTGCCGATCTCCGCGCTCACGTCAGCATCGCCCGTGCTGGGCAACCCCGCGAACCGCCACCGGGCGGTTCCCTTGACCTACGAACAGTTCCGGTTCGCCTTCGCCAACGCGAGCTCCGAGGACGAGGGCAGGCGGCTCTACGACACGTTTGCCGTGCCGGCGCCGGGAGCGCCGCTGTTCGAGGCGGCTGCCGCGAACCTGAACCCCTGGACCGACGTGAAGGTCGACACGAAGAGCGCCGACCGCGGACCGCTGTTGATCGTCTCCGGCGAGAAGGACCACACCGTCCCCCGGGCCCTCTCCGAGGCCGCGTACAAAAAGCAGAGGCGCAACGAGGGCGTCACCGAGTTCGTCGAGATCCCCGGCCGAGGACATTCCCTCACCATCGACGACGGTTGGCGCGAGGTCGCCGAGACCGCTCTGCGATTCGTCCAGCGGTTCGTGAGGTAGATCCGCAGAGGTCCACCACCCACCCACCCGTCCGCGCGGTCACCACCCCGCGGGACAAGGCCACGCCCCACCTCCGGAGCGCAGGTCAGTGTGGCGGAGCCGACATCACCAGCCGCGGCGGGCAGACCGACCTCTCGCAGCCGTGGAGCAGGCGGAATTCCCGTCCTGCGCGCTGCCACCCTGCCTACAAGCGCCCCGAGCGGAGCCAGGCACAGCTCGCCCGGGCTCCCCCGGGCCGGACCGCAGGTGGCACCATGCGTCCATGCCGAAGCTGCCCACCTCGAAGTCCCTGTTCGTCAACGCCCTCAAGGTGCACCAGGCGGTCTACGAGCACACGCACGGGCTGGTCGGTCACCGGATCCTGTTGGGCATGCCCGCCCTGATGCTGCGTACGACGGGACGCCGGAGCGGCCTGCGCCGGACCAACGCGCTGGTCTACGGCAAGGACGGCGACCGATTGATGGTGGTGGCCTCCAACGGCGGGCACCGCAAGCCCCCGGCCTGGCTGCTGAACCTCGAGGCCGACCCGGAGGTCGAGGTCCAGGTGGGCGTACGCCGCTGGCCGGGGACCGCGGTCGCGCTCCGCCCCGGAGACCCGGACTTCGAGCGGCTGTTCGCGATCTGCAACAAGGCCAACCGCGGGCAGTTCGCGGCGTACCGGAAGATGACCGACCGACCACTCCCCGTCGTCGTCCTGACGCGCCGCTGAGGCGCCGACGGCGATCAGCGGGCGAGCAGCAGCAGCGAGGACAGCGCCACCAGCCAGCTGACGAAGCTGCCGACCAGGAAGTACTCGGTCAGCCGATGGATCCGCTGCTGGTCGCCCTTCGACTGCAGCTCGGGCCAGCGCAGCAATCCCTTGGCGGCGACCACGATGCTCGCCGCCGTCAGCTGGCCGGCGAGCCCGAGGCCGACGATGAACACGCGCTCCATCGGACCGAGCAGGCGGCCGCCCTTGAGCAGTTGCTCCGGGTCGGCAGGGGTGTCGTGATGCGCGGGGTTGGTGGTGCCGGTGGCGGCGAGCACGAGGCGCACGATCACGTTGCCGGTGCTCAGCTGCATCAGGAACGCGCCGAGGAGCAGCAGGGCCCGGTCGGCGGAGAGGCCCTGGAGCGTTGGCACCCGCACCGAGTCCAGCCACTCCCCCAGCAGCCCGTCGGCCGGTCCGGCCCAGGGAGAGGTCAGCACCCCCACGGCGAGGGCGAGGCCGAGGACGAGCAGCGGCAGCCAGGGGCGGCTGCCGGCGAAGGCGCTGGTGACCGTCTGGCCCCACAGCACGACGGCAGCCGCGATCACCGCAAGTGCCACGACGTCGCCCACCCCGGTCAGGCCGGCCAGCAGCCCGACGCACACCGCCGCCGCAGCACCGACACACTCGTCGACCACCTTCACGGGCCTGATCGAGTGCGCGAGGTCGGCGACCGCGAGGCCGACGAGGAGGACGGCGATCCAGCTCATCCGGCGCTCCCGTGGGAGCAAGTCGCGGGCGGCCGGGGCGAGCACCGCGCGCCGGCTCGCGGAGTGGTTCTCACGACACCCTCCTCAGCACCTCGTCGGCCGCGACGATCACGGCCAGCCCGTCGTTGCGCACCCGCTGCGACACTGCCGAGGCCGAGATCTTCTCCGCCTCGGCGAGCTCGGCCTGCGTCTGGCCGGCGAGCGTGCCGCGCAGCAGCCGCAACGACCGCTCCGAGAGAGAGCCAACCAGTTGGTCCCGACACATCAGCGCCGCGTTGACGGCGGCGGGGTCGGGCCCTCCGCTCCCGTCCTCCTCCTCGGCCCGCCGGTAGGCCGTGCGGAGGTGACGCATGACCGCCTTCGACGCCTCGAGCTTCACCGACTCGATGGCCTCCCGTGCAGCCCACCAACCGGGCCCGTCCTCGACGCGGGGCGCGTCGGCCAGCACGGCGACGCTCCCCCAGCCCACCCCGTGGCGGAGGTCGTGCTGCATGCCCGCCTGCGCAGTGAGGTGGAGGCGGAGCCAGAGGGTCGCGTGCAGCGCCTCGCCCACCGTGGGGAAGCAGCCCTGGAACTCGTCGCCCACGGTGATCCGCAGGGGTACGACCGGTGAGAGCACCGTGTTGGCCTCGCCGAGCAGGGCCACCAGGGCGGCATGGAGAGCCGGCCGGTCGCGTGCGGCGCGGGACTGGACGACGTCCCCGATCACCGTCGCCACGAAAGGGCCGGGCTTCATCCTCGACATATGAAGATCATAACTTACTTGCCGCTGGATGAAGCCATCTGCTTATCCCCAGAAGATCCGGTCCACGATGCCCCGGGCGCGCCGGGCCGAGCGCAGGTAGTCGTTGACCATGTCGTCGCTCTGTCCCGGCGGGTACTGCAGGATCGCCGCCACCGCCGCGCGCTCCCGGGCGTCCCGGGGCAGCTGGTCGGACGCCTTCCCGCGGACCTGCACCGTGGCGTTGCGCGCCCGGCTGGCGAAGCGCCAGGCCGCGGAGAGCCCCTCGGCGTCCGCGGGCGCGATCAGGTCGTGCTCGACCGCCACCTGCAGCGCCTCGAGCGTCTTGGTGGTGCGCAGCTCGGGGATCCGGCCGGCGTGCTCCATCTGCAGCAGCTGCACCGTCCACTCCACGTCCGAGAGCCCCCCACCACCCAGCTTGAAGTTCATCGCCGGGTCCGCACCCCGTGGGAGCCGCTCGGCGTCCACGCGCGCCTTGATCCGGCGTACCTCCACCACGTCGTCCCGGCTGAGCCCCTCCGCGGGGAAGCGCAAGGGGTCGATCAGGTCCTTGAACCGTTCGCGGAGGCCCGGGTCCCCCACGAGCGGAGCGGCGCGCAGCAGTGCCTGCGCCTCCCAGACCGCCGACCACTTCCCGTAGTAGGCGGCGTAGGACTCGAGCGTGCGCACGAGCGGCCCCTGCCGGCCCTCGGGTCGCAGGGCCGTGTCCACCTCGAGCGCCGGGTCGCGCGAGTGCTCGGACAGCAGCTGGCGTACGTCGTTGGCCACCGCCTGCGCCATCGAGGCGGCCAGCTGGGCGTCCGCGCCGGGCAACGGCTCGTGCACGAACATCACGTCGGCGTCGCTGCCGTAGCCCAGCTCGTAGCCGCCGTAGCGACCCATCGCGACGATCGCCATCCGCGTCGGCATCTCGGTCCCCCTCGCCGCTTCGACGCCCCGGATCGCCGCCTCCAGGGTCGCCTCCAGCGTCGCGCTGGTGACGTCGGTCAGCGCGTAGCCCACCTCGGCGACACCGAAGGGGACGCACAGGTCCGCGACACTGATCCGCAGCAGCTCCCGGCGCCGGATCGCCCGGATCGCAAGCACGGCGTCCTTGGCGTTGTCCCTGCGCTCGGCCGCGGAGCGCATCTCGGTCTGCACCGCGTCGCGCCCCAGCGGCTCGAGCCGTTCCTGGTCGCCGAGGATCGCCACGCCCTGCGGCTCGCGCTGCAGCAGGTCGGTGGCGTAGCGGCTCGTCCCGAGGATCTGCGCCATCCGCTGGGCGGCCTGGCCCTCGTCGCGCAGCAGCCGGAGGTACCACGGGGTCGATCCCAGCGCCTCGGAGATCCTGCGGAACCCGAACAGCCCCGCGTCCGGGTCCGGCGCGTCGGCGAACCACTCGAGCATCACCGGCAGCAGCGTCCGCTGGATCTGGGCGGTGCGGCTCACGCCCTTGGTCAGCGCCTCGATGTGGCGCAGGGCAGCCTTGGGATCCTGGTAGCCCAGGGCGGCCAGGCGCTCCTCGGCCGACTCCGGACTGAGGCGGGCCTCGCCGCTGACCCTGGCCACTGCGGAGAGCAGCGGCCGGTAGAAGAGCTTCTGGTGGAGCCGGCGCACCTCGCGCTGGTGGAAGTGCCACTGCTTGTCGAGCTCCTCGATCGGATCCTTGGTGTAGCCGAGTGATCGACCCAACCGCCTCAGTGAGGGCTCATCCGTGGGCATCACGTGCGTACGCCGCAGCTGGAACAGCTGGATGCGGTGCTCCAGCGTGCGGAGGAACGAGTAGGCCTCGTGCAACGAACGGCCGTCCTCACGACCGACGTAGCCACGCTCGGTCAACCGCGCCAACGCGCTCAGCGTCGTCGACGGCCGGACCTCCTCGTCGGTGCGGCCGTGCACCATCTGCAGCAGCTGTACGGCGAACTCCACGTCGCGCAGCCCGCCGGACCCGAGCTTGAGCTGCCGCTCCACCCGGTCAGCGGGAATGTGGTCGAGCACCCGGCGACGCATGGCCTGGACCTCCTCGACGAAGCCGTCTCGCTCGGCCGCCGACCACACCAGGGGTCCGATCACCCTGGCGTACTCCCGGCCCAGCTCCATGTCGCCCGCGACCGGTCGCGCCTTGAGCAGGGCCTGGAACTCCCACGTCTTCGCCCAGCGCTCGTAGTAGCCGCAGTGGCTGGCGATCGTGCGCACCAGCGGCCCGGCCTTCCCCTCTGGGCGCAGGTTCGCGTCCACCGGCCAGATCGTCCCCTCGCGCGTGTGATCCGAGCAGACCTGCATCAGGCACGACGCCAGCTGGCCGGCCGCGCGCATCGCCGTCGCCTCGGCGTACCCCTCCACCGGCTCGGCCACGAAGATCACGTCCACGTCGCTGACGTAGTTGAGCTCGTGCCCGCCGCACTTGCCCATCGCGATCACCGAGAGGCGACAGCTCAGCGCGGCGTCGCCGACCTTGGCACGGGCCACGGCGAGGGCCGCGTCGAGGGTGCCGGCTGCGAGGTCGGCGAGCTCAGCCGCCGCGTCGTCGAGGCCGAGGTGGTGGGCGAGGTCTCGGGCGGCCAGGCGCAGCAGCACCCGGCGGTACTCCACGCGCAGGGCGTCCAGCGCCTCGGCGTACCCCAGGGTCGAAATCGGTTGCTCGTCGCGCGGGTCGGCGCCCACCGCGCGCAGCAACCCCTCCCGGATGGCGTACGCCGGCGGCCGGGTCGACCCGAGCGTCGGATCGGTCAGCTCGTGCCAGTGCTCCGGGTGCCGGCGAAGGTGGTCCCCCAGCGCCTGGCTGGCCCCGAGCACCGAGAGCAGCCGCATGGAGGTGCCCTCGTCGTCGGCCACCTCCCGCAACAGGCGCGCACGGTCGTCGACGGCGTCGGCCAGTGCGACCAGGGCCGTCAACGCGAGGTCGGGGTCGGCGCTGCGGCCGATGAGCGGAGCCAGCGGCCTGACGACGTCCCCCAGCTCGGCCAGCAGGCGCCGCGCGCGTTCGGAGTCGAAGAATCCCAGCCGCGCCAGGTTGCCCCAGCTGGTCTCGCTGTCGGTCGCCACCGGGCGAATCTATCGCCACCCCGTGGGGCTGGGACGATCCGCCGCGTGCAGTGGCGGGGCCGCCCGGCGACCGGGGGCTCAGATGACGGGGAGCATCCGGTCGCGCTCGAAGGCGGACACCTGACCGCGGTACTCGTCCCACTCCGCCCGCTTGTTGCGGAGGAAGAACTCATAGACGTGCTCCCCGAGGGTCTCGGCCACGAGCTCGGAGTCCTCGGCGATCCGGATCGCGTCGTGCAGCGTCTTCGGGAGCTGCTCGAGGCCCAGCGCCATGCGCTCACGGTCGTTGAGCGACCACACGTCGTCCTCCGCCTCGCGCGGAAGCTCGTACTCCTCCTCGAGGCCCTTCATGCCGGCCGCGAGCACGACCGCGTAGGCGAGGTAGGGGTTGCACGCGGCGTCGACCGTCCGCAGCTCGATGCGCGTCGACTGGCCCTTGTTGGGCTTGTACATCGGCACGCGCACCATCGCGGAGCGGTTGTTGTGGCCCCACGACTTGTACGACGGGGCCTCGCCGCCGCCGATCAGCCGCTTGTAGGAGTTGACCCACTGGTTGGTGACGCAGGTGATCTCGCTGGCGTGGTGCAGGATGCCGGCGATGAAGTGGCGGGCGGTCTTGGACAGCTGGTACTCCGCGCCGGCCTCGAAGAAGGCGTTCGTGTCCCCCTCGAACAGGGAGACGTGGGTGTGCATGCCGGAGCCCGGGTGCGTGGTGAACGGCTTGGGCATGAAGCTCGCCCAGATCCCCTGGCTCAGCGCGACCTCACGGACGACGGTGCGGAAGGTCATGATGTTGTCGGCCGTGGAGAGGGCGTCGGCGTACCGCAGGTCGATCTCCTGCTGGCCCGGGCCGCCCTCGTGGTGGCTGAACTCCACCGAGATGCCCATCGACTCCAGCATGTTGATGGCCTCGCGGCGGAAGTCGGACCCCCGCGACTGGGCGGTGTGGTCGAAGTAGCCGCTGCGGTCGACCGGGATCGGGTCCTCGCCGATACCGGGGCGTCCCTGGAAGAGGTAGAACTCGATCTCGGGGTGGGTGTAGAAGGTGAAGCCCTTGTCGGCGGCCTTCTGCAGCGTGCGCTTGAGCACGAACCGCGGATCGGCGTACGACGGGGAGCCGTCGGGCATCATGATGTCGCAGAACATCCGCGCGGTGGACGGGCCCTCACCCCGCCACGGCAGCAGCTGGAAGGTCGCCGGATCGGGGTGGGCCAGCATGTCGGCCTCGGTCACGCGGGCGAAGCCCTCGATCGCAGAGCCGTCGAAGCCGATGCCCTCGGAGAACGCGTTCTCCAGCTCCGCCGGGGCGACCGACACCGACTTGAGGTAGCCCAGCACGTCGGTGAACCACAACCTGACGAACCGGACGTCGCGCTCTTCGAGTGCGCGGAGAACGAAGTCTTCCTGCTTGCCCATATGGAGGAGCCTAGGCCAGAGCGGATTAGGCCTGTGCCAGAGGGCGCCAACCGGCGGCGAGTTGTTCGCGAGCCTCCGCGACGCGGCGCAGGACGTCGTCCAGGACACCCTCGTCGTAGCGGTCCCGGTCGTCCTCGGCCCAG
>NZ_JAOPXP010000233.1 GCF_025965085.1 Marmoricola sp. | reverse complement strand
GTGGGGATCGAGTCCTCTCTCCAGCACATTCACGAACAGGTCCGCGATGGCTTCCGGAGACAGACCCCGTCCGGGCCGTAGCCAGAGATACGAGTAGTTGAACATGCCGAGGATTCCCTTGACGACGATCGGCTCGACGGCCACGAACTCGCCCGAGGCGGCACCCTGGATGAGCACGCTGCGCCACAGGCCCTCGTAGGTCTCGCGAGCGCGCATGACCTCGGTGCGCCGGTCGCCGGTCAACGAGCCGTGCTCCTTGAAGAACACCGTCCACTCGTGCTGGAGGTCCCCGATGTTGCGCATCAGCAACCGGGACATGACGCGAAGCTTCTCTGCGCAGGGCGTGTCGCCGTCGACGACTTGCCTGGTGGGGGGGATCAGCTGGCTGATCGCCTCGATGCAGATCTCGTAGAGCACGGACTCCTTGCTTCCGATGTGGTAGTAGAGGGCGCCTCTTCCCAGCCCCACCGCCTCGGACAGCTCGGCAATTCCGGTCGCGTGATAGCCGCTCTTGGCGAAGAGCTCCGCCGCGATCCGGTTGATGCGCTTCTTCGGCTCCGTGTCGTGCTCGGTTGTCGTCACGTGTCACCCCCTTCCGGTGTGCATCGACCTTGGCGTCTTCGAGCAGATGACGCCACCCCCAGATCTCTGGTGGAGCCCCATTGACAGGGCGGTCACTGAATATCATGCTGTGTACCGATCGGTCAGTCCAGAGGAGGCACAACGTGATTTCCGCAGCAGCAGACGGCCACAACCGCGACGACGTGCGAGCCATCGAGCTCTTGGTACGCCACTACGCGGATATCTGCGACGAGGCCTACGACCCCGACAAGTTGGTGGAGCTCTTCACCGAGGACGCGGTCTGGGAGGCGTCATCGGCGCAGGGCACATCGGATTTCGGGGTGCACCGAGGCCGCCAGCAGATCTACGACTTCTTCGCCGGGGTCTCTGCCCAGATCGTGCACGCCCACCACATCGTGATGTCCCCTCAGGTCGAGGTCATCGAGCCGGGCACCTCTGCCACGGGACGTTGGAACACGATCGTGTTGATGCAGCTCGCCAACGACGAGCACGCGACCGCCGAGGACCAGGCCAAGCTCATGGCCGCCGTCTACAAGCACCAGTACCGGTGCGAGGACGGCATCTGGCGCATGTCGCACCTGCACGTGCACACGCGATTCGACCTGCGCCTCAGCCAGATCGGCTGACCTGCCTTCTCCCGTTCGCTCTGACTTCGGAGGATCCATGGAAATCTCGCTCATGATGCCCACCCACGGGCTGCTGTTCCGCAACGAGGAGAACGCCTTCCTCCCCGCCCCCGACCGCAACGTCGACGTGGTCGAGGTGGCCCAGTTGGCCGAGCGTCTGGACTACCACTCGCTCTGGTTCTCCGACCATGTGCTCATGACCCGGACCTCGGACTCCGGGCACCCGGCCAACTGGTCCGGTGAGCGCGCGTATCCCGGCGACGCCTACATGCTGGACGGCCTGGTCTCCATGGGCGCGGTCGCCGCGTCCACCAGTCGCATCCGGTTCTCGCCGAGCGTGCTGATCAGTCCCTATCGTCACCCCCTGCACGACGCCCGACAACTGGCCGCAGCCGACGTGCTTTCCGGTGGTCGCCTCATCGCCGGTGTCGGCGCCGGCTGGATGAAGGAGGAGTTCGACGCCCTCGGCCAGCCCTTCGAGGCCCGGGGACGAATGCTCGAGGAGTGTGTCGAGATCTACCGGAGGTCCTGGCGCGACGAGTGGGTGGACTTCGACGGCGAGTTCTACAAGTTCAGCGACGTGTCGATGAACCCGAAGCCGATCCAGGACGAGGTTCCGCTCGTGTTCGGTGCTGCCACCAAGGCCGGCGCTCGACGGGCGGCACGGTGGGGCGCAGGTCTCTACCTCCTCTTCCTCGACCCCTACCCGGAGCCTGACCGCTACGCCCCGCTGCACGAGGAGCTCTTCCGTCAGCTCGAGGCCGTCGACCGCTCCGCCGAGGAGTTCGAGTTCTCCGTGATGGTGTCGGCCCGCCCGACCGGCGCGGACGACCCGGAGTCGAAGCGAACCAAGCGCAAGGCATTGACCGGTACGCCGGAGCAGGTGCTCGCCGACGTCGCCGAGTTCGCCGAGGCTGGTTACTCGCGGTGTGTGGTGCACCTCGACGTGCAGTCCGGCACCTACGCCGAGTACCTCGAGCTCGTCGAGGCGATGGGCGAGCTGATACCGCAGGCGCGGCAGATTCCCGTCCGCGCACCCGCCCTCTGACCACCCCTAAGTCCGCCCGAAGAGGAGCACGCCGTGCTGGAACGCTTGACCACAGCCGAGCTCGCCGACCTGGCGCAGCAGATCGGCTGGTTCACCTTCGCCGACGACGAGGTCGAGGAGTACGGCGCCCTGGTGGAGGCCGTCCTGCAGACCATCGATCTCGTGGGCGATGCTCCGCTTCCAGCCAGCGCCTCTGCGCCCTCGACCCAGGCGATCCGTCGCAAGGTGGGGCAGCGGCCGACGTCGGAGGAGGATCCCCTCAACGCAGTCGTCCGCTGGATCGACGTGCATGATCCGACAGCCTCCGGAGTCCTGGAGGGGCTCAGGATCGGCGTCAAGGACTCGATTGCAGTCAAGGGCGTTCCGATGACCTTGGGCAGCGACGTGCTCCGCGACTACGAGGCGCCGCGCGACAGCGTCGTCACGGAGCGGCTGCTCGCGCAGGGCGCGCACCTGGTGGCGGTCACCAACATGGACTCGTTCGCCTTCTCCGGCGGTGGTCTGAGCAGCTCCTACGGCCCGATCATGAACCCCTTCGACCGCAGCCGTAGCGCGGGCGGGTCGTCGAGCGGCTCGGGCGCGGTCCTGGCCTACTCGGACGTGGTCGACGGTGCCATCGGAACCGACCAGGGTGGCAGCATCCGGGTCCCCGCCTCGTGGACCGGGGTGCTGGGGCTCAAGCCGACCCACAGCCTGGTGCCGTACGCCGGCATCGTCGGCATCGATGCCACCTTTGACCACGTCGGCCCGATGGCGACCACGAGCGACGTACTCGGTCGGCTGCTGATCGCGATGGTGGGCCCCGATGAACGTGATCCCCGCCAGGCCGGGCTGTCGTACGACGTACAGCAGATCGAGGATGTCCTGCAGTCGAATGCGACCGACTTCGCCGGACTGCGGGTCGGCCTGGTCACCGAGGGATTCTCGACCGACGACGATCTCCGCGGTGGGACCTCTGCAGCCATCCGCTCGGTCGCGGACCGGTTGGCCGAGGCGGGTGCGGTCGTGACCGAGGTCAGCGTGCCCGAGCACCTCCTGGGTGGCGGGATCGCCTTCGCCGGCTTCGTGGAGGGCATGTCCGCCCTTGCGCTCAGCGGTGGCAACGGTCACCACTGGGCCGGCCAGTACGAGCCCGAGCTCGCCGTGGCCATGGGTGCCGCGCTCCGCGAGCGCGGCCAGGCGCTGGCGCCGCAGATGAAGATGGTGGCCGTCCTCGGTGAGCACCTGCGTCGTCGCTACGCCGGCTCGGTGTACGCCGCGGCTCAGAACCAGCGACCGGCTCTCCGGGCAGGCTATGACCGCGCACTCGCCGACGTTGATCTGCTGCTGATGCCGACGACGCCGTTCCCTGCGTTCGAGATCGAGCAGGGGCTGGGGCTCGCGGATGAGGTGTTGCGCGGCTGGGAGCCGCTGGGCAACTGCGCGCCGCTCAACATGACCGGTCATCCGGCCATCTCCCTCCCTGCGGCATCCGTCGACGGCATGCCCGTGGGCGCAATGTTGATCGGTCGTCACTTCGACGATGCA
The DNA here is from genome assembly GCF_025965085.1 of Marmoricola sp. Lineage (GTDB taxonomy): Bacteria > Actinomycetota > Actinomycetes > Propionibacteriales > Nocardioidaceae > Marmoricola. The sequence goes on along the minus strand of NZ_JAOPXP010000233.1, from coordinate 10,410 downwards.
CGTCTGGTGGACGTCGCCGCTCGCTATGAGCGGCGGTTCGGGTGGGAGGGCTCCCTGCCCAATCCCCGTGGCAGGAAATGACCCGCAGCTCCGCTCTCTCGGGTCCGGCACACACTTCTACGAAGAGGAACAGCATGAGAAATCGCAAGCAAACCCAGGTGGCTGCGGCCCTGGCAGTGGCCTCCATGGCACTGCTCACCGCATGTGGGTCGTCCGGCTCGGATGAGAGCAAGAGCAGCGGCACCAAGCTCTCGAGCCTCGACGAGATCGTGATCGGTGCGTCGGTGGCCAAGACCGGGGGCCAGACCTTCTACGGCGGTCCGGCGATGATCTCGGTCAAGGAGGCCATCAAGGACATCAACGCGGCCGGTGGGGTTGACGGCAAGAAGCTGCGCCTGGTGTGGGAGGACTCGCAGACCGACTTCGCCAAGAGTGCTGCTGCCGCCGAGAAGGTCATCAGCGAGGGCGCGAACGTCGTGTTGGTCGACTGCGACTTCGACTACGGCCTGCCTGCTGCCCAGGTGGCGCAGAAGCACGGGATCGTCGCCATGAACCTGTGCGCCGGGTCGCCCCGCGCGGGCGACCCCAAGATCCTCCCGGACGCGTTCTCCATGGGTATCGCCACGAACGTCGAGGCTGCTGCGATCGCGGAGTACGCCTACAACTCATTGGGATACCGCAACGTCTACCAGCTGCGGGACAACTCCATCGAGTACAGCAAGTCCGTGTGCTCGTACTTCGCCGCCTCCTTCAAGCAGCTCGGCGGAAAGATCGTGGGCGAGGACGGGTTCAACAACGCCGACACGTCCCTGCAGTCGCAGGTGAGCAAGCTGCGCAAGGCCGCCGACTCCTTCGACGCGATCAACCTGTGCACCTACAACCCCGGCCTGACGACCGCGGTGCGCCAGATCCGCGCGGCCGGTGTCGACAAGCCGCTGCTCGGCAGCTTCACCTGGGACGGTGACTCGTGGCTGGGCAGCAAGGGCGTTGGCGCGGTGTCCAACGTCTACTTCCCGGCGTACGCCAGCCTCTACGGGGATGACCCCCGCCCCGAGGTCAACAAGCTGATTGCGACGGTCAAGGCCAACCTCGGCTCGGTCCCGTTCACCTCCTTCACGACCCCGGGTTACAGCGCGGTCGAGGCACTCATGAAGGGCATCGAGATGGCCGGCACGACCAACGCGGCCAAGGTGGTGCAGGCGATGGAGTCCTTCAAGGACCAGAAGTTCCTGGTCGGGCCGGTCACCTACGACAAGTCCACGCACATCCGGATGAAGGGCAAGAACGACGTTGCCATCATGAAGGTGGAGGCCGGGAAGCCCAGCTTCGTGGACTTCGTCTCGCCACAGGCCGTTCCGGCTCCGTGATCGAGTGGTCATGAAGACGCGTGAGTGGGGCGCCCCGGCGCCGACGGATGTGGGTGCCGACAGCGGTGTCCTCGAGTGCAGCCAGGTGACCGTGCTCCGTGGTGGGGTGCGCGCGCTGTCCGGGGTCGATGTCCGTGTCTCAGCAGGCGAGGTCGTGGGTCTGATCGGGCCGAACGGCGCGGGCAAGACCACACTGCTCGACGTACTCAGCGGCTTCCTGACCCCCGATTCAGGCACTGTGCGCGTCGACGGTCACGAGGTCACCGACCTCGTGGCCAGTCGGCGCGCACGGCGCGGGATCCACCGCACGTTCCAGGGGTCCCGGCTCTTCGCGGGGCTCAGCGTCGAGGAGAACATCCTCGTCGGCGCCGTCTCCATGGGCGCTTCACGCACCGAGGCACAGCGTCACTGCGAAGAGCTCCTCAGTTCGCTCGAGCTGATGGACGTGCGTCACCAGCGGTGCCAGGGCCTACCGCAGGGCATCACCCAGCGCATCGTGCTGGCACGTGCCCTCTCGACCCGGCCGCGGTTCCTGCTCCTTGACGAGCCGGCCGCGGGTCTGTCCGAGGTCGAGACCCAGGAGTTCGAGGAGCTGCTGCGCATGGCGCAGCGCGGAGGTGCCGCCGTGCTCGTGGTGGAGCACGACATGCGGTTCGTCGAGTCGGTGTGCGACCGGGCCTACGTGCTCACCGAGGGAGAGCTCCTCTTCCAGGGCACCGTGGCCGAGACGTTCGCCAGCCCCCAGGTGCAGGCCGCCTACCTCGGTGAGGCCGAGCTCACCGGAACCGAATCGCAGGAGCTGAAGTGAGCCTGATCATCGAGGGCCTCGAGGTCCAATACGGGCGCCGGGTCGCGCTCACCGGCGCGAGCCTGCGAGTCGAGCCGGGCGAGGTCACCAGCATCGTGGGGCCCAACGGTGCCGGCAAGTCCACGCTGCTCAACTGCACCGCCGGTCTGATCAAGCCTGCTCGCGGGTCCATCCTCGTAGGCGGGAACGACGTCAGCAGGGTGCCGGCCGAACGTGTGTTCCGGTCCGGTCTCGTGCTCGTTCCCGAGGGAAAGCACGTGTTCTCCTCGTTGAGCGTCGAGGAGAACATGCGCCTGGCCGCCGCGTCCTTCGGGCGCGCAGGGCGGACGGCACGGATGGAGCGCTGCCTCGAGCTCTTCCCGCAGCTGCAGAGCCGGTTGGCCCAACGAGCCTGCTCCCTCTCGGGCGGCGAACAGCAGCAGCTGATGATCGCCCGCTCACTGGTGGGCGAGCCCCAGTTCGTGCTCCTCGACGAACCTTCGATGGGTCTGGCCCCGCAGGTGGTGCAGGGAGTCTTCGCGATCCTGCGTCGTCTCGCGGAGCAGGGAGTCGGCGTACTGCTGGTCGAGCAGTTCGTGCAGCAGGCGGTCTCCATCTCCGATCACGTGCACGTGCTGGCGCGAGGACGGCTCGGACCCCGCATGACAGGCACGGAGGCACGGGAGTCGATCGACCGTGGCACGTTCTTCGAGGCGTACTCGGGGCGCCAGCACGGACTCGATGAGGGCATGGCAAGCGTCTCGACAGACACGATGGGGGAGAGGCAGTGAACGACCTCGCACAGGCAGCGGCTGACGCGATCAGCTCAGGCAGCCTCTATGCACTGATCGCCCTCGGCATCGCGCTCGTCTTCGGAGTGATGCGGCTGGTCAACATGGCCTACGGCGAGATCGTCGTCGCCACGGCGTACGCCGCCTACTTCCTGCAGGACCGGCCGGTGTGGATCGTGCTGCCGGGCATGGTGGTGGCCGGTGTCGTGCTGTCGGTCCTCACGGAACGGCTGGCGTTCCGACCCCTGCGCAACGCGAGCCCCACGACGATGCTGATCGCGGCGTTCGCCGTGAGCTTCACCCTGCAGAACGCTGCGCTGGCGACGGTGGGTGCGAGCCCCCGCTCGATCACTGCGGGAGCCAGCCTCGCCTCGGCAAGGACGATCGGACCGGTGGAGGTGCCGGGCTACAGCATCGTCACCGTGATCGCGGTGGTCGTCATCGTCGTCGGGCTGCGCGCGTTCCTCCTCAAGACCTCTCTCGGGATCGGCATGCGCGCCGCCTCGGAGGACTTCGACGCGGCTCGACTCGTCGGCGTGAACGCCAACTCCGTGATCCGCGTGGCGTTCGTGCTCAGCGGCGCCATCGCTGCGGTCGTCGGTTACCTGTTGGTCTCCGCGACCGGCGGGATCACGCCCACGAGTGGACTCGCTCCGGCGTTGCTCGGCTTCATCGCCGTCGTGGTCGGTGGCATGGGCAGCCTCAGCGCCGCGGCCCTCGGAGGCTTCCTGCTCGGTGCCGTGACCCAGTTCCTGCAGTACCTGCTGCCCAACGACGTCCTGGTGTTCCGCGATGCCTTCCTGTTCTCCGGGGTCTTGGCCCTGTTGATCTGGCGCCCCCAAGGCTTGTTCATCCGACAGAACGCACAGGAGCGCGTGTGAGGACCGAGAGCGCGATGCCCACGAATCCCACCCATCCGACGGGCTCGAAACGAGGCGACATGAAGCCCACCTCCAGGACCATTGGACGTGGGTGGCTCGCAGTCTCCGCTGACTGGTCCACCCCCTTGCTCCTGTCCGGCATCGTGCTCATGGCGGTCGCGCTGATGAGCCTGCTCGGCTTCGGCCGCACGGGCGTCGAGGCCCTGATCATGCTCGTCGCGGTGGTCGGCCTGCACGCCTACTCCGGTGTCACGGGCATCGCCACCTTCGGTCACGTCGGCTTCATGGCGATCGGTGGGTACGTCGCCACGCTGCTCACGCTGCCCGCGGTGGTGAAGTCCTACCGCCTGCCCGGGCTGCCCCCCTGGCTGGCCGGCACGGAGATGGACCCCTACCTCGCCCTGGTTGTCGTCTACGCCTGTGGAGTCGTCGCCGCAGGAGTGTTCGGACTGCTGATCTGGCGGCTGAACGGTCTGGCCGCCGGAATCTCGACGTTGGCCTTCTTGCTCGTCACCTACAACGTCACCAGTGGCTGGGAGGACGTCACGGGCGGCCGGGGTGCCGTTCCGGGCGTGCCCCAGATCTCCGACACCGCGCCCGCCCTCGTCGTGGCTCTCCTGGCGATCTGGGCCACCGCCTGGTTCGGACGCACCCGGCAGGTCCGGATGGCTCGAGCGGCGCGGGAGGACGAGGCGGCGGCCCACGCCATCGGTATCCGGGTCCACCTCGGTCGGTGGGTGGCGATGACGTTCAGCGGCGGCGTGATGGCCCTGGCCGGGGGGCTCTACGTCTACTTCGTGGGGTCGATCAGCCCGGACTTCTTCTACGTGCCGATGATGTTCAGCCTGTTGACCTTCCTGGTGGTGGGCGGAATGACGAGCCTCACCGGTGCGGTGGTCGGCACCCTGGCCGTCCAGCTCCTCCGTCAGCTCCTCGAGCCGCTCGACCGCGGATGGGACGTCGCCGGAATCGCCTTCGACGGCCGGCCCGGGCTGCGCTTCGTGGTCCTCGGGCTGCTGACCCTGCTGGTGCTCGCCAAGCGCCCGGGCGGCTTGGTCAACGGTTTCGAGATCCGTCTTCCGATGCGTCGCAAGGGGAGCCACGCGGAGCAGTCAGCGCAAGCAGCCACGACCACGAGCGTCTCCCTGGCGAACGACTCCGCCTTGCAGCGCTGAGAGAACTGCCCGGCCGCCAACGCGCGGCTGCAGGGCTTCGTAGAGAGCCCGCCGTCCCCACCCGCGTACACGACGCGTGGCGGAGGTCCACGACCACAGGGAAAACCACATGCTGAGCAACAACGAGACCCTCTCGCCGGTCCGCTTTCTCGACCGCGCGGCCACCGCGTTCGCCGAGCGCACCGCGGTCATCGACGGTGACCGGTCGTTCACCTACGCCGAGCTCGCGGGGCGAGCCGCCGCGCTCACGGGCGTGCTGGCCGGCCGCGGCATCAGCCCCGGTGACCGGGTGGCTGCCTTGTGCACCAACAGCCACGTGATGCTGGAGCTCCACTTCGGTGTGCCGATGCGGGGCGCTGTCCTGGTCTCCCTCAACATCAGGCTCTCCGAGCCGGAGCTCGCGTACATCCTCATGCACTCCGGCGCCACCCTGCTCGTTGCCACCGAGGAGTTCGCCGAGCTCGCCGCACGGTTGAGCACCAAGCTGGACGTGCCACTCCTGAGGGCCGATGGGGCGGACAGCGACTACGAGCGTGAGCTCGACGCCGCCGAGCCGAGACTGGTGGCTGTCGACGACGAGCGCGCACTGCTCGCCATCAACTACACCAGCGGCACCACCGGCCGGCCCAAGGGCGTGATGTACCACCACCGAGGTGCCTACCTCCAGTCGTTGGCCATGGCCTACCAGGTCGGCCTGGGGCCCGGTTCGACGTACCTCTGGACGCTGCCGATGTTCCACTGCAACGGCTGGTGCTTCCCGTGGGCCGTCACCGCAGCCGGTGGCACCCACGTGGCCCTGCGTGCCGTGGACCCGCAGGAGATCTGGCAGCGGCTGCGTGGAGGCGTCACCCACTTCAGTGCGGCTCCCGCCGTGCTCACCATGGTCGCCGAACATCCCTCCGCCGGCGACGGCCCCCTGACCCAGCCGGTGGCCGTCTCTGCCGGGGGTGCGCCGCCGTCGCCCACGTTGCTGGGCAGGCTGGAGGCCCTGAACATGTCGGTCACCCACCTCTACGGGCTCACCGAGACGTTCGGGCCGGTCATGGTGAACCAGTGGCAGCCCGAGTGGGACGCGCTGGATGAGCAGGCACGAGCCACCCTGAAGGCGCGACAGGGCGTGCCGAACGTCCTGGCAAGCTCCGCGCGCGTGGTGGACGCCGACGGGAGGGACATCGAGCCGGACGGCCAGTCCGTGGGCGAGCTGGTGATCCGCGGGAACAACCTGATGCTGGGCTACTACCGGGACGAGGTCGCGACCGCCGCTGCCAGTCTTGATGGCTGGTTCCGCACCGGGGACCTCGCGGCCCTGCACCCGGACGGGTACGTCGAGATCCGCGACCGCCTCAAGGACGTGATCATCTCCGGGGGGGAGAACATCGCGTCTGTCGAGATCGAGCAGGTTCTGGACAGCCACCCGGCGATCGTCGAGAGTGCCGTCGTCGGCATGCCCGACGAACGCTGGGGTGAGGTGCCTGTCGCGTTCGTCACCACCCGTGTCGGCGCCACGCTGACCGAGGCCGAGGTCATCGAGTTCGTGCGCGAGCGCCTGGCCCGCTTCAAGGCCCCCAAGCGCGTCGAGTTCCTTCGCCTGCCCCGAACATCGACCGGCAAGATCCAGAAGAACGTGCTCCGTGCGACGGTCCAGGACGGAGGCCGCCATGGCGACGGGTGAGCAGGCCATGACCGAGCGGGAGATCGCTCGGGCGCTCGCGCGCGTCGAGTCGGCAAAGACCGTCGGCCTCGGCGAGGCGGCGGCGCTGCTGGCGGCGCGAGGTCCGGAGCTCGAGCGGTTGACGGCGGTCGCCCGCCGCGTACGTGATGCCGGACTGACCGACGCGGGCCGGCCGGGCATCATCACCTACTCCCGCAAGGTGTTCATCCCGCTCACCCGGTTGTGCCGCGACCGGTGCCACTACTGCACGTTCGTGACCACCCCTGGACAACTCTCGCGCGAGGAACAGTCCCCGTTCATGTCGCCGGACGAGGTGGTGGCGATCGCCCGTCGCGGTGCGGAGCTGGGATGCAAGGAGGCCTTGTTCACCCTCGGCGACCGGCCCGAGCTTCGATGGCCCGAGGCGGCTGCGTGGCTCGCCGAGGCGGGGTATGACTCGACGCTGGAATACGTGCGAGCCACGGCCATCCGCGTCCTGGAGGAGACCGGGCTCCTGCCCCATCTGAACCCGGGGGTCATGAGCTGGGCAGAGATGAGCCGGTTGAAGCCGGTGGCGCCATCCATGGGGATGATGCTCGAGACCACCTCACGTCGGCTGCACGAGACCATGGGGTTGCCGCACCACAAGAGCCCCGACAAGGACCCCTCGGTCCGGTTGCGGGTGCTGGAGGACGCGGGGCGGCTGAACGTACCGTTCACCACCGGCCTGCTGGTCGGGATCGGCGAGACGCTCGAGGAGCGTGCCGATAGCATCTTCGAGCTACGCCGTATCCACCGAGAGCACGGCAGCATCCAGGAAGTCATCATGCAGAACTTCCGTGCCAAGCCGGACACCGCCATGCGACACGTGGACGACGTGCCGCTGGAGGAGTACCTCGCGGCGATCGCGACCGCACGGATCGTTCTAGGGCCGGGGGTTCGGCTCCAGGCACCCCCCAACCTGGTCGACCTGATCGAGTGCCGGGCGCTCCTCGACGCGGGAGTGGACGACTTCGGCGGCATCAGCCCGCTGACGCCGGACCACGTGAACCCCGAAAGGCCCTGGCCACAGATCGACAAGCTCGAGCAACTCTGTCAGGACGCCGGGTTCGAGCTTCGTGAGCGACTGACGGCACACCCGGCGTACCTGGACGTGCCGTGGCTCGACCCGCGCCTGAAGGGCCACGTCGACGCCCTGCGTGGCAGCGACGGCCTCGCGGACCCCGACGCGCGACCCACGGGCCTGCCCTGGCAGGAGCCGGACGGTGGATGGGAGACCTCCGGCCGCGCTGACCTGCACACCGCAGTGGACACCGAGGGGCGGTTAACGGACCGGCGTTCGGACTTCGAGGACGTGTACGGCGACTGGGCGATGCTGCGAGAGAAGGTCCGGAAAGCGCCCGCGTTGGTCGGCCGAGCACTCGGCTCCTCAGACGTCGCTTCCGCCCTCCGTGCGGCCGAGGTGCACCCGGCGGGACTCTCCGATCGGCACGCACTCGCGCTGATGACCGCGGAGGAAGGTCCCGCACTGGAAGCCGTCTGCGCCCTCGCGGACGACCTGCGCAGGGAGGCGGTCGGTGACGAGGTCACCTACATCGTCAACAGGAACATCAACTTCACCAACATCTGCTACACCGGATGCCGCTTCTGCGCGTTCGCGCAGCGCAAGACCGACGCGGACGCCTACACCCTCTCGCTCGACGAGATCGCGGCCCGGGCGGTCGAGGCCGTGGACGTGGGGGCGACCGAGGTGTGCATGCAGGGCGGTATCGATCCCGAGATGCCAGGAACCATCTACGCGGACATTGCCCGCGCGGTGAAGAGTGTGGCGCCATCGCTGCACGTCCACGCGTACTCGCCGATGGAGGTCATGAACGGGGTCGCTCGCACCGGCCTGTCCCTCACCGAGTTCCTGTCCTCGCTCAAGGAGGCCGGCGTCGACTCCCTCCCCGGGACCGCCGCCGAGATCCTGGACGACGACGTTCGCTGGGTGCTCACCAAGGGCAAGCTCCCCACGAGCCAGTGGGTCGAGGTCGTGACCACCGCACACCGGCTCGACATCCCCACCACCTCGACGATGATGTACGGCCACGTGGACCATCCAGGTCACTGGGTGACGCATCTGCAGACACTGGCGAGGATCCAGAAGGACACGGGCGGGTTCACGGAGTTCGTGCCGCTGCCCTTCGTGCACCAGTCCAGTCCCATCTACCTGGCCGGTGTCGCACGTCCCGGGCCCAGTCTCCGCGACAACCGTGCGGTCCACGCCGTGGCGCGCATCATGCTGCACGGGTTGGTGGACAACATCCAGTGCTCATGGGTCAAGCTCGGGCCCGAGACGTGTGTCCACGTCCTGAACGGAGGGGTCAACGACCTGGGAGGAACCCTCATGGAGGAGACGATCTCGCGGATGGCCGGTTCCACGAACGGCTCCCGCAAGGATCGCGCCGAGCTCGAGGCGATGGCCGCACTGGCTGGTCGTCCCGCCCGGCAACGCACGACCCTCTACGAGGCGATGTCACGCCCCGCTGCGGTGAGCGCGTGAGCGTCACCGCAATCGTGCCGGTCAAGGCGTGGCAACTGGCCAAGTCCCGCCTGACAGTCTCGTGCGAGCACCGGATCGAACTGGCGAGGGCCTTCGCGCTCGATGCGCTCGACGTCCTCAGGGGCACGCCATCCATTGCCAGCATCGTCCTCGTCACCGCGGAGCCAGAGCTGCTCTCGCCGCCAGCCGGCCGTCGAGGGATCACTGTCCTCGAAGAGGCGCCGCTTCCGTCATCGGACCCGTTGAACGACGCAGTCCGCCTCGGGCGTGGCTGGGCGGAGGTGAACCGCGCCGCCGACGGGCTGCTCGTGGTTCCCTCCGACCTTCCGGCGATGACGAGCCAGGCCCTGGAGAGTGCGGTGGATCGGTTGGCGGAGTTCGATCGAGCGTTCGTGCCTGACCTCGTGGGCGAGGGGACGACGCTGCTGTTCGCGCACAGTCCGGGCACCATGCGGCCGCAGTACGGCCGCCGTTCAGCCTTCCTGCACAGCGCGGACCACTACGCGGCCGTGACCGCCGTGGACCCTGCCGTACGACGCGACGTCGACACGTTGAGGGACCTGGCCGAGGCACGTCGCCTCGGAGTCGGGGCTCACACCGGATCGGCCCTCGGCCCACTTCCACGTACCGGACACAGACGACCCGCGTTCGTCTGATGTCACCGATGTCGACCAAGAGGAGATGCACGTGAACGTCGATGTGCAGGACCAGAGACGCAGGACGCAGGACTTCATCAGTTCGGACGTGCTGCCGATCGACGACGAGTTCGACGGGAACATCGCCGCTGCAGGCGGTGACCAGCTGCGAGCCACGCTGCAGGCGGCAGCACGCGCCGCGGGGGTGTTCGCGCCCCACGCCCCCGTTGAGCACGGAGGTCTGGGTCTGGGCATGGTCGATCGCGCGGGCATCTTCGAGGAGGCGGGCTATTCGCTGTTCGGGCCGACGGCCCTGAACATCGCCGCCCCGGACGAGGGGAACGTCCACCTGCTCGCCCACGTCGCATCGGCGGACCAGAAGGCCCGATTCCTGGATCCTCTCGCCCGGGGTGAGCAGCGCTCGGCCTTCGCGATGACCGAACCCGCACCCGGCGCCGGCTCCGATCCCACGGCGCTGGCGACGCGGGCGACCAAGGTCGACGGCGGTTGGCTGGTCAACGGGCGCAAGTGGTTCATCACGGGTGCTGACGGGGCTGCCTTCTTCATCATCATGGCCC
>NZ_JAOPXP010000077.1 GCF_025965085.1 Marmoricola sp. | reverse complement strand
GCTCGAGTCACGCGCCCAGTCGGCGGCGGATGGGCGCCAAGAAGGTCTCGGCGGCGGCGGAGGTGCCATCGGCAGGCAGGGCGATGGCGACGTCCCAGCGGGGCGCCTCCGGGGGGAGTGGGAGTCGGTTGAGCTTGCCGGCTTTCTTGTGTGCGATGTGGTGCGGGACGACCGCGACACCCAGCCCGTGGCCGACCAGGTCGAGGAGGGTGTGGACGTCGTTCACCTCCGAGCTGATGTGCCGCGCCTGTCCCGCCGCTGCAAACGCCTGGTCGGTCACCTGGCGAGAGCCCCAATCGATGGCGAAGTCGACATAGGACTGTGCGGCCAGGGTGCGCCAGTCGGCGCGCCTCCTGTGACCCAACGGGTGCTCGGGGCTGCAGATCAGCGTCATCGGCTCGCTGGCGAGCGGGAGGAACCTGACACCCGGGGACACGCTGCTCGGACCGGCGACGAAGGCCGCTTCGAGCCGCCCATTGCTGACCTCCTCGATGAGGCGGGCCGACCCGGCCTGCTGCACGAGCAGTTCCACTCCGGGATGGTCGGCGTGGAAGCGGGCCATCTCGGTTGGTACGTCGACCACGCCGAGACATTGCTCGGTGCCCACCCTCAGTCGGCCGCGCAACAACCCCTGCACTGCCGCGACCGCGTCCCGTGCGGCCAACACGCTGGCCAGTGTGCGTCGTGACTCCTGCAGCAGTGCGCGCCCGGCATCGGTCAGCTCCACCCGCCTGGTGTTGCGGGAGAACAGTTCGGCGTCTAGCTCCTTCTCCAGCGCCCTGATCGAGGCTGACAACCCGGACTGGGAGATGAACAGTCGTGCGGAGGCGCGGGTGAAGTGCCGCTCTTCGGCCACGGTCACGAAGTGCTCGAGCTGGCGCAGGTCCATGACCTAGAAGTGTAGGTACTTACTGTCATCACTTTCCACTGTTGGACAGCTGAATGCAGGACGGGCGATCGTGGAGGTCCACCCCCGATCACTCTTCTCAGGAGCCTTCATGACCCACCTCGTCCCCGCCACCCAGGTCCGAGCCGCGGTCGAGCGCGTCGCTCTGAGCGCCCGCCCGAACGCACCCGTCCGTCCCGAGCCGGACTGCGCGCCGAGCCGCCCCCACGCGATTGCGCATACGCGGTCGGCCCTGTGGTCGGCCGCCCGGAAGTTGAGGGAACGCCAGCTGAGGCGTGCCAGTCGCCGCGTGCTCGAGCGTGACCTGGCGACCTACACGACGAGTGCCGAGATCGAGGACCTCCTCGGCACGATGCGAGGACAGGAGGACGCCGACGCGGAGATCATCCGCGGCATCCTGGCCGGCAATCTGCACGGTCGAACCCACCGGTTCGCCTCCTGACCGCCACTGCGGCGACCGACCGGGGTCAGTGACACAGGCTGCCACCTCGGCGGGGCAGGACTGCGGTGCTGGTGAGCGACGCAGATGGGCAGACCTGCCGGTAGACCGTTGCTCAGGTTGCCGAGAAGACTGGTGCCAGAGCCCCACCTTGCTGCATGCGGGCAATGGAACGTCGTGTCTGTGAGGGCTCCCCGACAGCGAAGGAGACTGCCATGAAGTACGACGAGCTCATAGCAAGCGTGGCAAAGGGCGCTGGCATCAGCCGCGAGTCTGCCGAAGCTCTCACGACCGCCACCCTGCGGACCCTCGCGGAACGAATCACGCGCGGGGAGGCAGAGGATCTGGCTGCGCAGCTGCCCAAGGAGCTGCAAGGGCATCTGCTGAAGCCGCAGGAAGAGGCCGAGCGCTTCGACCTGGAGGAGTTCATCCGTCGCGTTGCCGAACGAACCGGGATGGGCCCCGACGAGGTCCTCGTGCACGTGGGGGCTGTCTTCGCCACCCTCCGCGAGGCGGTGACCTCCGGTGAGCTGGACGACATCAGGGCCCAGCTCCCCGAAGACCTACGCGGACTCATCGGCGCCGGGACCTGACGTGACGACCCTGGGTGCGGGGTCCTCAGAGGTGACTGCTGATCCAGTCCCAGGCTCGACGCACCCGGGCTTCGAGGGGCGTCTCTTCACGCCCCTGGGCCGGCGAACGGGCTGACCGGCCAGAGGGCTCGAGCAGTTCGCCCTCCTGGACGGTCAGCACGACGCCACGCTCGTGCAGCTCGGCGATCTGGTCGGCGTCGGCATACAGGTGCCGACCGGGCAACGGCTTCGTGTGGATGATCAGGCCGTGGAATATGTCCAGGTCCAGGTCGGCCTGGACGTGCTCCACGACCCCCACGAGCCGCTGGTCCCGGTCGTAGACAGGAGTTCCGTCAGCGAGTGCCACATACGCGACCGGCGGGCCGAGGTCTTCCATGGAGCGACAGTACGCGCAGTACTGCAGACGGCGGTCGGCTCGGACCAGACCGCAGCGAGCGGTCCACAGCTCTGCGGCGCGGGCGGCAGCCTCGGACACGAGCGCCACGAGCTCGGGTGCATCAGGGACCGGGAAGGAGACGCAGGTGCCCTGAACCCCGCGGGTGGGTCGGCCCCAGGCCTTCATCGCCAGGTTTCCGTCGGGGAGGAGCCGGACGTTCGGAGTGGGGCGGGGTCCGGCTGACGCCGTCTCGCAGGTAGACCAGGTGATCCCACAGCCGGGCGACCGGATGGTACCGCCGGGCGACGAGGCGCGCCGTGGCGCTCACGTCCACGCCCTGCAGGGACGAAGGAGCCCACGTCACGAACCACGTGGGCGCGTGGCTTCCTGTCAGTACCTCGTCGAGCAGGCGCAGCTTCGGGTCCAGCGTCCTGGCCGGCAGGGTCCACAGGTAGGGGTACGGCGAGCGAAGGCCGGAGGCCATCGTCACGTCGCTGTGTCCGTAGATCGTGACGATGGTGTCCCGGGGCCGCGACACGGCGCCGATCGCACGACCGAGGGACGAGCCGTGGGTCCCTGTCCCCCCGGGGACCGCGTTCGCCCAGGCGACCACGCCGACCACGGCGACAGCTGCTGCGGCCACCGTCGCGGCCACGCGGAGGCCGCGCTGACGCATCGTGGTGAGAACTCCGGCGCAGACAGTCACTGGGACCACCAGCTGCAACAGGTAATGCGGCCAGTAGCCGCCTCCGAGCTGGATGGAGAGGAGATCGAAGACGAAGACGGCCACCAAGGCCCATAGTGCCGCGCTTCGGACACGGCGAGTGACGAGGGCGACGAGGGTCAGGATCATCACCACGGGGATGCCGCTGGTCAGCCACGTCCTGATCATCCCCGCCCGGCGTACGGCCATGGCGGGGTCCGAGGTCGACGAGAGCACCCGCCCGGCGGCGATCCGGAAGGGGTACATCGCGTGGTAGACGCCGCGCAGCGAGGTCCCGTGGAGCAGTGTCCAGCCGGACATCACGACCAAGCAGGCGAGAGCGCCGCCGGCGAAGGCGCACCAGATGCGGGCCGCTTGCCCGGGCGTGATCGTGCGTCCGATCGTCAGGACCGCCAGGGCGGCGGCCATGAACACACCCCCGTCGGCGAAGTTCTGCTTCACGAGCAGCGCGGCCACCGACGCGGCGCCGGCAACGGCCGCGGACCGCGGTAGGTGCGACGACTCGTCACCGGTCCGGCGGATCGAGGTGACCGCGGCCGCCACCCCCCAGACCACGAAGGGGGCAGCGAGCAGCTCGCCGTTGACCTCGTTCGCCCCCATCGACGGGTTCACGCACAGGGCGGCGGCGACGACTGCGGCCCACCTCGACGCCCGTGCGCCCGCCCAGCCCTCCCTGTGGGAGCCGACCGCCACGATCGCGACCCTCCGGGCGACGTACGCAGCGCCCAGGACAACCAACGCGGCCGCGAGGCAGCCGATCAGGCGGAGCGTGACCAGGCCGCCGGCGTGTGCCGCCGCCGCGAAGATCGAGATCAGCATCGGCGGCCGGTCGACCCAGTAGTCGCCGTAGAGCGACGAACCTCCGGCGTGCCACTGTCCCGCGACCAGGAGGTAGCCGCTCTCGTCCAGTCCCGGCGGGTTGGCGATCATGGGCAGCCGCAGCGCAACCACGGCCAGCACGGCGACGGCGACCACGTGGTCCGCCAGCCACGGCACGATCGGCAGCGAGGTCGCTCCCCGGCGCCGCGCCCACGTGAGCCTCGCCCAGCCGTCCGACCGGCGGATGGTCGTCACGTTCCCAATGTCCGCGTCCGCACCTGATCGGAACCTGAACGTCTGCCCCGCCGTTGGGCCCGGGGTTCGCGGGCACGGACTCGATGGGGTGACCCTGAGGCTCCGCGCCCGGCATTAGGGGTGCGGTCAGGGGTGCACCCGATGTGCTGAGCGTCTCTCGCGGCGCACAGTGGAGGTGTCAGGCAGACGCCTGGACAATCGAGCCAGAAGGAAGTGCGTCACCCATGAACGACATCCGTGAGAACTTCGCCCGGCAGGGTCTGATCCGACCGCAGGAGGGCCGGGTCCTGGCCGGCGTGCTGGCCGGCCTCGGGCGCCGCTTCGGCATCTCGGCCTGGACCACTCGCGTGCTCTTCGTGTTGTTGCTGATGGTCATTCCCGGCAGCCAGATCTTGATCTACCCGGTCCTGTGGATCCTCATGCCGTCGGAGGAGACGGTCGCAGTGCAACCGCCACGCACCCCGCCGGCCCCCGCCTCCTGACGTCAGTGGCGCGGAGGCTTCCTCTGCGACCGTGCCCGGTCGATGGCGGACCGGATCTTGGCCTGGTTCTGCGGCTTGCGTGCCTCGTCGTACAGCTTCTTGGCGATGCCCAACGCGGCCACGCTCCGTAACAGCTTCATGGAGCCTCGGTACCCGCCGGCCATCTCTTCACACGGCTCGGACGG
>NZ_JAOPXP010000053.1 GCF_025965085.1 Marmoricola sp. | reverse complement strand
ACGCTGGGACGGCCGCGGTTGAGCAGGTCGTGGGGTCCGCCGGTCAGCATCTGGCCGCCGGGACGCTCGACACGGATCACGTCGGCGCCGAGGTCGGCCAGGATCATGCAGGCGTGCGGGCCGGGGCCGATGCCGGCGATCTCGACGACCTTGATGCCCTTGAGCGGGCCGGTTCCCTGTCCGAGTGCGTACGTCATGCCGCCGATTGTGACAGCAGAACTGTCATCGTCGCGAGGGCGATGGGGTGGGAGCGGCGCGGCGCGCGGGCTCGCTCAGCCGGGCAGCACGCGGCGCAGGAACTGACGGGTGCGCTCCTCGCGGGGAGCGGTGAGCACCTCGCCCGGGGGGCCCTGCTCGAGGATCCGGCCACGGTCGAGGAAGCAGACCGAGGTGGCGACCTCGCGAGCGAAGGCCATCTCGTGGGTGGCGAGCACCATCGTCATCCCGGCCTCGGCCTCGGCGCGCACCATCTCCAGCACCTCGCCGACGAGCTCGGGGTCGAGGGCGGCGGTGATCTCGTCGAGGAGCAGCACCCTCGGGCCGGTGCACAGCGCGCGGACCAGGGCGGCCCGCTGCTGCTGGCCGCCGGAGAGCTGGTCGGGGTGGGCGTCTGCCTTGTCCCCCAGCCCGAAGCGTTCGAGCAGCTCGAGCGCCCGGGCGGCCGCCTCGTCCGCGGGGGTCCCGTGCACCCGCACCGGGGCGAGCGTGCAGTTGGCGAGCACGCTGAGGTGGGGGAACAGGTTGTAGGCCTGGAAGACCATCCCGATCTCGCGGCGTACGGCGCGCGGGTCGACGTGCGGGTCGGAGACCTCGCGCCCGTCGAGCTCGATCACCCCGTCGTCGATCTCCTCGAGCAGGTCGAGGCAGCGCAGCAGGGTGGACTTCCCCGACCCGGACGACCCGATCAGGCAGACCACGTCGTGCTGGTGGATGTCGAGGTCGATGCCGTCGAGGACGACGCGGTCGCCGTAGGTCTTGCGCAGCCCGCGGGCGGAGATCACCGGGCTCGTCATCGGCCGCGCTCCCGTCGTACCGCGCGGCGCCCGAGCCAGTCGGTGAACCGGGCGAGCGGGATGGTGAGGGCCACGAAGAAGGCAGCCGCCACGAGCAGCGGGGTGTAGTTGAAGTTGTAGTTGCCGTAGTCCTGCGCTGCGAACAACGCCTCGAAGACCCCCACCGCGGAGACCAGCGCGGTGTCCTTCTGCAGCGAGACGAAGTCGTTGAGGAGCGGGGGCGCGACCCGACGCAGCGCCTGGGGGAGGACGACGTGCCGCATGGTCTGGTGGCGGGACAGCGCGAGGGCCTGGGCCGACGCGATCTGGGAGGGGTGCACCGACTCGATGCCGGCGCGCACGACCTCCGCGACGTAGGCGCCGTAGGAGAGGACCAGCGCGACCAGCGTCAGCCAGAACAGGCTGGTCGTCACACCGGTCAGACGCAGGGCGGGGACGCCGAGGGCGAGCAGCACGACCACGAGCAGTGTGGGTACGCCGCGGAGGAGGTCGGTGTAGAGCACTGCGGCCGCTCGCACCGGCGTCAGCCAGGGAGAGACCGTCGAGCGCGTCACTGCGACCAGGATCCCGATCACGAGGATGAGCGGCTCGGCGATCAGGAACAGCTTGACGTTGGTCCAGAAGCCCTTGGCGATCTCGGGGAACGATGCCTTCGCGTCCGGCCACGACAGGAAGGTCTCACGCACGCGGGGCCAGCCCGGCGAGCTGGTCACCAGCCAGACGAGCACCACGACGACGAGCAGGGTGACCGACGTCGCGATGACCGCACCGCGCGTGCGGTCGCGCCGGCGGACGCGACGTCGTTCGACCTCGCGCTCGCTGGGCGACCAGGTGACGCCGCTCAACGGCCGGTGCCCACGTGCGGAGGCGCTCCCGGGTTCACTTCAGGACGGGTACGTCGACCGTGTCGGAGAGCCACTGCTTCTCCAGGCTCGCCAGCGTGCCGTCCTGCGCGAGGGAGGCGATCGCCTTGTCGACGCACGGGCGCAGTCCGCTGCCCTTCTCCATCAGCAGGCCGAACTCCTCCTTCTGCCCACTCACCGGCTGGAACTGGCCGACGATGGTGGAGCCCTTGATCTCGGCGCCGGTGACGTAGAAGGCAGTCGGCAGGTCGGCCACGATCGCGTCGACCTGACCGTTGAGGAGCGCCTGCTTGGCGGTGTTGGTGTTGTTGAACACCAGCGGCTGCTGGCTGGGCCTGATGACGTCGCGGATCGCGGTCAGGCTCGTCGTACCCGTCTGGGCGCCGAGCTTGAGGTCGGCGAGGTCGGCCAGTGCGCCGGGCGAGAGGTTCTCCTTCTTCAGGGCGATGACGGCCTGCGCCGCGGAGTAGTAGCCGCGGGAGAAGTCGACGACCTTGGCGCGGGCCGGGGTGATCGAGATCTGGTTGATGTCGAAGTCGAACTTCTTCGAGCCGGGGGCGTAGGAGTTGTTGAACGGCTCCTTGACCCAGGCCACCTCGGACCTCTCGAAGCCCAGTCGGTCGGCGACGGCGTACGCCACGGCGGACTCGAAGCCCTTGCCGTTCGTCGGGTCGTTGCCGGAGAACCACGGGTCGTAGGCCGGGGTGTCGGTCGCGACGGTCAGCTTGCCGCCGGTCTTCAGTGGCAGGTCCGTCTTCGTGCACGAGGCAGCCGAGGAGGAGGTCGAGGAGGTGGGCCGGCCGGCAGACCCCGACTCGTCCTTGGGCCCGCAGGCGGTCGTCGCGACGAGCAACGGAAGGACCAGCAGGACGAGGGGCTTGAGTCGCATGCGCAGATTCTAGGGTCGCACGCGGCCGGTCGTGACCCAGCGCGGCGATGACCCCTCAGCGGCTCCCGTGAGGCGTGTGGACGACGGCGTGCCCGCCTCCGGACGATCAGCCAGCGGTTGAGGGGCACCGTCACCACGAACGCGGTCGCGAGAGACCGCGAGCCTCGGCCAGAGCAGGTCGGACAGGAGGCATTCCATGAGAGCCAGATCACCCGTGCAACCAGTTGCACATGCGCGGCTCCTCCTCGAGACTCCCTGCCATGGCGCTCGAGCACGCACTGCTGGTCTCGCTGCGCGAGCGGCCTGGCACCGGCATCGAGCTCACCCGACGCTTCGACCGGTCGATCGGCTTCTTCTGGAGGGCCACCCACCAGCAGATCTACAAGGTGCTGCGGCGGATGGAGGCCGACGGCTGGGTCAGCGCCGGCGCCGGCGCGTCACGCAGCACCGAGCGCCGCTACACCGTCACGGCCGCAGGTCGGGCCGTGCTCTCGGACTGGGTGGGCGACCCGACGCCCGCTGCGACCCTGCGTTCCGAGGTCGCGGTGAAGATGCGCGGGGCGTCGTACGGCGACCGGGGGCGGCTGCTCGACCACCTCGAGGAGCTGGTCGCGGAGCACGGCACCCGGCTGGCGCATTTCCAGCAGCTCGAGCGCGAGCAGTTCCCCGACCCCGCCGCACTGACCGGCCAGCAGCTGGACACCTGGCTGGTGCTCAGGGGCGGCATCAGGCAGGAGCAGTTCTGGGTCGAGTGGCTCAGTGAGTACGTCGAGACCTGGCGTGGTTCCGAGAGACCCGCTCGCTCCACCACCACCGAAGGACGGCGATGAACGACTACCCCCACCTGCTGGCACCGCTCACGGTCGGCGACCTGACCCTGCGCAACCGGGTGGTCATGGGCTCGATGCACACCGGCCTGGAGGACTACGCCTGGGACGTGCCCAAGCTCGCGGCGTACTTCGCCGAGCGTGCCCGCGGTGGTGTCGGCCTGATCGTGACCGGGGGCTACGCCCCGACCAAGCGCGGCTGGCTCAAGCCGTTCGCCAGCGAGCTCTCCTCGCGCCTGCAGGCCGAGCGGCACAAGCAGCTCACCGGGGCGGTGCACGACGAGGGCGGCGCGATCGCGCTGCAGGTGCTGCACGCCGGCCGCTACGGCTACACCCCGTTCTCCCAGTCGGCCAGCGACCGCAAGTCGCCGATCACCCCCTTCACCCCGGCCGCGATGTCGACCCGGCAGGTGGATCGGACGGCGACCGCCTTCGCCCACACCGCAGCCCTCGCTCAGAAGGCGGGGTACGACGCCGTCGAGATCATGGGCTCCGAGGGCTACCTGATCAACCAGTTCCTGGCTGAACGCACCAACGACCGTGACGACCAGTGGGGAGGTACGCCGACCCGGCGGATGCGCTTCCCGGTCGAGGTCGTGCGCCGCACGCGCGAGGCGGTCGGCGACGGGTTCCCGATCATCTACCGGATCTCGCTGCTCGACCTCGTCGAGGACGGCCAGACCTGGGAGGAGGTGGTGGAGCTCGCCCTGCTGGTCGAGCAGGCCGGCGCCACCGTGCTCAACACCGGCATCGGCTGGCACGAGGCGAGGGTACCGACGATCATCACCCAGGTGCCCCGCGGCGCCTGGACCTGGGCGACGCAGCGGCTCCGCAAGGAGATGGGCATCCCGGTCTGCGCCTCCAACCGCATCAACACCGCCGAGCTCGCCGACCAGCTGATCGCCGACGGCACCGCCGACCTGGTCTCGATGGCCCGCCCGCTGCTGGCCGATCCCGACTTCGTGAACAAGGCGGCCGCGGGGCGTGCCGACGAGATCAACACCTGCATCGCCTGCAACCAGGCGTGCCTGGACCACGCGTTCGCGAACAAGCGCGTGAGCTGCCTGGTCAACCCGCGCGCCTGCCGGGAGACCGAGCTGGTGCTGCTGCCGACGAAGCGCCGCTCCACCGTCGCCGTCGTCGGCGGCGGGCCGGCCGGCCTGAGCGCCGCCACGTCGTACGCCGAGCGCGGCTTCGCGGTCACCCTCTTCGAGAAGGACGCCGAGCTCGGCGGACAGTTCAGGCTGGCCATGCGGATCCCCGGCAAGGAGGAGTTCGCCGAGACCATGCGCTACTACGCGCGGCGGCTCGAGGTGCTGGGCGTGACCGTGCGCCTGGGAGTGGCCGCGACCGTGGCCGACCTGGAGGGCTTCGAGGAGGTCGTGGTCTCCACCGGCGTCGAGCCGCGGATTCCGGAGATCCGCGGCATCGAGCACGCCGTCTCCTACGCCGACGTGCTGAACGGGTCGGTCACCCCCGGTCGGCGGGTCGCGGTGATCGGCGCGGGGGGCATCGGAGTCGACGTCGCGCACTGGCTCACCCACACCCCGAGCCGTGACGGGGAGGAGCTCGACGACTGGCTCGCGCACTGGGGTGTCGGTGACCCGTCGGCCGTCGCCGGCGGACTGACCGAGCGCAGGCCGCGCACGCCGGCACGCGAGGTCTACCTCGTCCAGCGGAAGACCTCGATGATCGGCAAGGACCTCGGCAAGACGTCGGGCTGGGCGCACCGGGCCGTGCTCAGGCAGTCCGGCGTGGAGCAGATCAGCGGGGCGTCCTACGACCTGATCGACGAGGCGGGCCTGCACCTCACCGTCGACGGTGCGCCGCTGCTGCTCGAGGTCGACGACGTCGTGGTGTGCACGGGCCAGGAGTCCGTGCGTCACCTCTACGACGAGCTGGTCGCAGCCGGGAGGACGACGCACCTCATCGGGGGGGCCGCCGTGGCGGCCGAGCTCGACGCGAAGCGCGCCATCGAGCAGGGCCTGCGGCTGGCTGCCCGCGCCTGACGACCGCGCCTGGCGAGTCGTCGGTCGGTGGCATCGGGGAGGTCATGGGACCGAGGGCGGCGGAAGGCCCCCCCCCCGCGTCATGAGCACTCCTCCTCATTGCTGCGCCTACCCGTCGGCGACGAAGCCTTCCTTCTTGAGCCATTCGTAGGCCACGTCGGCCGGTTCGCGTCCGTCGACGTCGATCTGCGCGTTCAGCTTCAGCAGCACCTCGTTGGTCAGCTTCTCGCTGACCGGCGCGATGAGCTCCCGGATCTGCGGGTACTGCTCGTCGGTGTCCCGGGTCAGCACGAGGGAGACGTTGTACTTCGGAAAGAAGTTGCGGTCGTCCTCGAGCACCTTCAGCTTCAGCGCGAGGATGCGGCCGTCGGTGGTGAACACCTCGCCGAAGTTGCACGCGCCCTTCGCCGTGGCCTCGTAGATGGCGCCGGTCTGGAAGGTCTTCAGGTTTCCCTGTGGCACTCCCTGGCCGCTGCCCAGCGGGACGTCGTACCTCGCGAGCATGCCCTTGAGCCCGTCCGGACGGTTGATCAGCTCCGACTCCACGCAGAACGTGCGCTCCTGGACCGGGACCTTCTTCAGCTCCGAGAGCTTGCTGATGCCGTACTCGTCCGCGACCGCCTCGGTGACCGCGAAGCCGTAGGTGTTGTTCATCGGCGCCGGCTCGGTCCACACGAGGCTGTTCTTCTGCAGGTCCTCGTCGCGTACGGCGAGGTACTGCTCCTGCTCGTCCGGGATCGGCTTCTCGTGGGAGAGGTAGGTGATCCAGCCGGTGCCGGTGTACTCCCACATCGCCTGGATCTGGCCGTCCAGCATGGCCTGCCTGGCCGCGGCGCTGCCGGGGATGTTGGTCAGGTCGGTGACGCTGGCGCCGGCCGACTGCAGCAGGATGATCGCCATCTTGCCGAGCAGGACGTTCTCGGAGAAGTTCTTCGACCCCACGGAGACGGTGGCGCCGTCGAGCGACTCGGTGCCCTCGAGCGGACCGGCGAGCGTGCCGGTCGGCACGAAACCACCCGCGGTCGGCATGCTGCAGCCGCTGATCAGCACCGCGGCGAGCGCGCCCGTGGCTGCCGTCAGGAGTCTCGACCTCCTCGTGGTCATCAGACCCCCCTCGGCCGGCTCACCAGCTCGAGCACGCGCCCGAGCCATTCGATGAGCAGTGCGAGCAGGGCCACCAGGACGGCGCCCGACACGATCACGGAGTAGCGCAGCAGGGAGATGCCGGCCTGGAGCGTGGCACCGAGCCCACCACCGTTGATGAACGTGGCCAGCGTGGCCGTGCCGACGAGCAGCACCAGGGCAGTGCGTACGCCGGCCATGATCACCGGCAGCGCCAGCGGCAGCTCGACCCGCACCAGCACGCTGGCCGCCGACATGCCGACACCGCGCCCGGCCTCGACGAGCGTGGGGTCGACGCCCTGGAGGCCGACGATCGTGTTGCGCAGCACCGGCAGGATCGCGTAGAGCGTCAGCGCGATCACGGCCGTGCTGAAGCCGAAGTCGATCCACATCGCGAACAGGACGATCAGGCCCACCGACGGGGCGGCCTGGCCGCTGTTGGCGATGCCGACGACGATCGGCGCGGCGGCCCGAGCCCGCCCGCGGGTCAGCAGCACGCCCAGGGGAACGGCGATGACCACCACGAAGAAGGCGGAGACGAAGGTGAGCTTCACGTGCTCCCAGATCTGCTGCCAGATCGTCGGCCACGCGAGCGCGCTCTCCTCGACCGAGTCGAGCGTCGCCGTCTCGTGCCAGATGGCGTAGGCGGCGAAGCCGACGAGGACGATGACCGGGATCGCGAACAGCACGATGGCCGACTCGGCGGTGAGCCGTCCACGCCAGCCGCGCTCGGAGCCACCGCGCGGCGCGCGGTCGCCCCGGGTCGGCGTGGGTGTGCCCGAGGCGAGCTGCGACTCACCCATCCTCAGGAAGCCCCGTCATCGGCGGTGATGTCGTCACGATGTTCGTCCTGCGGGTCAGACGAGGCCAGGACCTGGTCGCGGCGGGTGCTCTCCAGTTCCTCCTGCTGGGTGCGCATGAAGTCGGTGACCGCGACGAAGTCGACGACCCCGAGGTAGCGGTCACGGTCCCCCGTGACGACGGCGCCGCCGTGACTGTTGGTGAGCATCGTGTCGAGTGCATCGTTGAGGGTGGCCCGGTGGTCGAGATTGATCAGGTCCTCCGCGCCGGCGTGGATCGTCTCGCCCTTGAGCTGACGCAGCCACGGCCACGCCGTCGGCTTGTCGTGCCTGTCGAGCACGACGACGGCGGTGTCACCGTTGGCCTCGGCCCGCCGCTTCACCTCGATGGTGCTCTCGCCGATCCTCGCCGTGGTCGGACGCCGCAGCTCGACCTCGGAGATGCGCGAGAGGCTGAGCTGCTTCAGGGAGGACCCCGCACCCACGAAGTCGGCGACGAAGTCGTCGGCCGGGCTGGCCAGGATCGCCTCGGCGGTGTCGTACTGCGCGACCCGGGCACCCTCCTGCAGGATCAGGATCCGGTCGCCGAGCTTGATCGCCTCGTCGATGTCGTGGGTCACGCACACGATGGTCTTGCGCAGCTCCCGCTGGATCGAGAGCAGCTCGTCCTGCAGCCGCTGGCGGGTGATCGGGTCCACGGCACCGAACGGCTCGTCCATCAAGATCACCGGCGGGTCCGCGGCCAGTCCGCGAGCGACCCCGACACGCTGCTGCTGGCCGCCGGAGAGCTCACGGGGGTAGCGGTCCCGGTACTTCGCCGGGTCCAGGTTGACCAGCTCCAGCAGCTCGTCGACGCGCTCGGCGATGCGGCCAGCCTCCCAGCCGAGCAGCTTCGGCACGATCGCGATGTTCCTGGCCACCGTCATGTGCGGGAAGAGGCTGCCGCCCTGGATGACGTAGCCGATCGTGCGGCGCAGCTGGTCGGCCCCCTGGCCGCTGATGTCCTGGTCACCGATGTGGATCGACCCCGACGTCGGCTCGATGAGGCGGTTGATCATCTTCAGCGACGTCGTCTTGCCGCACCCGGACGGCCCGACGAGCATCACGATCTCGCCTGCCGGAACCACCAGGCTGAGTCCGTCGACAGCTGCGGCCTGCTGGCCCGGGTAGCGCTTGACCACGTTCTCGAGGCGGATCTCGGCGCCGCTGATCTGCCCCTGGTCCCCTGCCTGGGGCTCATCGGCCCGGCGCGTGCTGGTGGCTGTCATGTCAGACCCGGATTCCCTTCGAGATGGTGGCTCTGCCCAGGGCCAGGAGGAGGAGATCGAAGAACAGGGCGATGATCACGACACCGATGGTGGCGCTGAGTGCGTAGTTGATGCCGTTCCTGCCACCGGCCTGCGTGAGGCCGGTGAAGATCCAGCTGCCGAAGCCCGGACCGAGGACGTACGCCGCGATCGCGGCCACGCCCATCGACATCTGGGTGGAGACCCGGACCCCGGCGAGGATCACCGGCCAGGCGAGCGGCAGCCGCACCTGCACCAGGGCCTTGGTCTCGCTCATGCCCATGCCCCGGGCGGACTCCACCAGGTCCGGGTTGACGCCCTGCAGGCCCACGACCGCGTTGCGCAGGATCGGGAAGACCGCGTAGAAGCCGACGCAGGCCAGCGCCGGCCAGAAGCCGAGTCCCACCAGTGGGATCAGGATCCCGACGAGCGCGAAGGAGGGAATCGTGAGGCCGATCGAGCTGACGGCGTTGGCGACCGGTTCGAGCCGCGGCACCCGGGTGACCACGACCGCGACCGCGATGCCGACGACGGTGGCGAGGAGGACCGCGAGCGCCACGAGGAACGCGTGCCCCCACGCGAGGGTCCAGACTTGGTCGGAGCGGTCAACCAGGAAATCCCACACAG
>NZ_JAOPXP010000048.1 GCF_025965085.1 Marmoricola sp. | reverse complement strand
GCGGGTGACCTGCACGTCGACGAACATCCGCGAGGTGCCGGAGCCGGAGAAGATGCCCGAGAGCGGCTTCACGTCGTTGTAGTCACGACCGGTCGCGACGATCACGTGGCGGTCGCCCGGCTCGGTGTCGTTGGTCGGGTCGAAGCCGCGCCAGCCGTCGTCCCACCACTCGACCCAGGCGTGCGACTCGCCCGTGGCGGACTCGCCGACGACGGGGTCGACCTGGGGGTGCAGGTAGCCCGAGACGTAGCGCGTGGGGATGTCGATCGCCCGCAGGGCACCGATCACGATGTGCGCCATGTCCTGGCACACGCCCGACCGCTTCGCCCAGGCGTGCGCGCCGAAGGCGTCGACCGTGGTCGAGCCCGAGACGTACTTGACCTCGCGGTAGACGAGCGCGCAGACCTCCCGGGCCGCCTCGCTCGGGGTCGCGCTCGCCGCGGCGACGTCGCGCGCCGCGGCGACGAGGTCCTCCGTCGGTGCGACCCGCTCGGGCAACGTGAGGTACTCGGTGTGGGGGTCCGCGACGGTCTGGCTGCGCATCTCCTCCCACGTCAGCACGGGATCACCGACGGGGGACCGATCGGTGTGCACGGTCGCGGACGCGGTGACCGTCAACGACGTGTGCGGGTCGAGCACCTCGAACGCCGTCACCTGCGAGCCCCAGTAGTCCTTGTAGGTGTACGCCCACGGGGTGGGGGACACCTCGACCCGGGAGTGGACGACGATCTGGCCGGGCAGGGTCAGTGGCGTGAGGCGGGCCTCGTTGAAGGAGGTGTTGGCCTTGCCGTCGTACTCGAAGCCGGTCGTGTGGGCGATGCGAAGCTGCATGCTCATTCGGGTCCCCTCGTCATCGGGAGTGAAGCGAGTCCTCTGCCGGACCCCGTGGTCGTGGGGTGGCTCATGCCCGCACCCCGTGCCACTCGGTTGCCTCGGAGCCGGCGAAGTAGCGCCGGCTGATCGCGTCGGTGGCCAGGGCGCAGGTGCGCTGCAGCCGCTCCATCTCGCTGGGGAGGTCGGCGACGAAGTCGCTCAGGGAGCGGTACTCGAGCTCGGCACGCGTTCGCCCGAGCAGTCGCTGCGCCTCGTTCTGGAAGCCTGCGCGCGTGCCCGAGGACTGCAGTCTCTCCAGGCAGCGCTCGGCCTCGCTGAGCCCGAAGACCACCGAACGAGGGAAGAGTCGGTCGAGCAGCAGGAACTCCGCGGCACCTCGCTCGGTCTCCAGACCCCGGTAGGTGCGCAGGAACGCCTCGTAGGCGCCGCAGGCCCGCAGCGACGTGCCCCAGGCCGATCCCGAGGTGATGGCCGCGGTGGCGACCAGCCGCGAGGTCATGTCGGCGCGCTCGATGGAGCGTCCGAGCACCAGGAACTGGTAGCCCTCGTCGCGGGTCATCGTCGCCTCGGCGATCCCGTTGATCTGGGCCGCACGGTCGCGGACCCACCGGAAGGCCACCGGCGGGCGCATGGAGCGGAAGTGGCCGGAGGGGATGGCGCGGTAGGTGGTGTTCATCGACTCCCACATCGAGGTCGACAGCGTCTCGCGGGCACGCCGGGCGCTCTCGCGTGCAGCGGCCAGGGTGGCGGCGATCGACGAGCTCGAGGTCGGGTCGTAGGCCAGCAGGCGCATCACCTCGGTGGTGCCGATCGGTGCGTTCTCCTCGAGCTCCACGCCCATGATGGAGAGGAGGTTGCGGCAGGTCGTCTCCTCGTCGACACCCGGGTCCTCCAGGATGAGCTGCATCTGCACGTCCAGGATGCGGGCGGTGTCCTCGGCCCGCTCGACGTAGCGGCCGATCCAGAACAGCGACTCGGCGATGCGGCTCAACATGCCGCCACCTCCTCGCGGTGGGAGCGGGCTTGCTGTTGCTGTTGCTGCTGGTCGTGCTGGGAGGAGAACGAGTCGAGGGCCGGGCCCACGTCCTGCGGGGCGGAGTGGACCTCAAGGCGCTCCGGCTCGGCCTGGACCTGGTGGCGTCCGTGGCCGGCGAGCACCCAGGTGTCCTTGGACCCCCCACCGCGCGAGGAGTTCACGATCAGCTCGCCCTCGCCGAGGGCGACCCGGGTCAGGCCGCCGGGCAGCACCCACACCCGGTTGCCGTCGTTGACCGCGAACGGCCGCAGGTCGACGTGGCGCGGCCGCATCATGCCGTTGACGTACGTCGGGACGGTGCTCAGCTGGATCACCGGCTGCGCGATCCAGGAGCGTGGGTCCTGCATCACCTTGACCCGGAGCTCGTCGAGCTCCTCCTTGCTCGCCTGCGGGCCGATCACGATGCCCTTGCCCCCGGAGCCGTCGACGGGCTTGAGCACGAGCTCGTCGAGACGGTCCATGACCTCCTCGCGGTGGTCGGCGTCGCCGAGGCGCCAGGTGTCGACGTTCCTCAGGATCGGCTCCTCGCCGAGGTAGTAGCGCACGAGGTCCGGCAGGAAGGTGTAGATCAGCTTGTCGTCGGCGACGCCGTTGCCGACAGCGTTGGCGATCGTCACGTTGCCGGCGCGGGCGGCGTTGAGCAGTCCCGAGCAGCCCAGCAGCGAGTTGCTGCGGAAGTGCACCGGGTCGAGGAACTCGTCGTCGACCCGGCGGTAGATCACGTGCACCGGCTCGAGGCCCTGCGTCGTACGCATCATCACGCGGCCGCGGCGGCACTCGAGGTCGCGGCCCTCGACGAGCTCGACTCCCATCGTGCGGGCCAACAACGCGTGCTCGAAGTAGGCGCCGTTGAAGACACCCGGGGTGAGCACCACGACGTTGGGGTCGGTCACACCGGCAGGGGCCGCGGCGCGCAGCGCGGTGAGCAGCTTCTGGGGATAGCCGGCCACCGGGCGGATGCGGTGCTCCGCGAAGGTCTCCGGCAGCGCCGCAGCGATCGCGCGGCGGTTGGTCATCACGTAGGAGACACCGGAGGGCACCCGGACGTTGTCCTCGAGCACCCGGAACTCGCCCTGGTCGTCGCGGATCAGGTCGATGCCGCTGACGTGGACGCGTACGCCGTTGGCCGGCTCGATGCCCGCCGCCGCCCGGTGGAAGTGCGACGAGGTCGTCACGACGCTCCGCGGGACCACACCGTCGTCGAGCACGCGGCCGGCGTCGTACACGTCCGCGAGGAACTTCTCGAGCGTGTGCACCCGCTGCTGCACGCCGGCCTCGACCTTGGTCCACTGGTCCATCTCGATGACCCGGGGGAGCACGTCGAGCGGGAACGCCCGCTCCTCTCCGCCGATGTCGAAGGTGACGCCCTGGTCCAGGTAGCTCGACTGCAGGGCCTCGACCCTGCTCTGCAGCTCTGTCTGCCCCATCTTCTGCAGCGAGGGCTGCAGGTGGCTGTAAGGGGTGCGGAGGTCGCTGTCGACGTCGTACATCTCGTCGTAGGCCGAACCCATGCCGGTCGCGTAGTCCTCGAACATGCTCGTCACCCGTGCGACCCTAGCGACGGCGCTGGGCAGCGGTCCTTCGGGTCCACGGATCAGGGGAGGGTGAGGACCTCGGCGCCGTCCGCCGTGACAAGGAGGGTGTGCTCGAACTGTGCGCTGAAGCGCCTGTCCTTGGTCACCACGGTCCAGTTGTCGTCCCACATGTCCCAGGTGTGCGTGCCCAGGTTGAGCATCGGCTCGATGGTGAAGGTCATGCCGGGCTCGATCAGGTCGTCGTAGTGCGGGTCGTCGAAGTGGGGGATGACCAGGCCCGAGTGGAAGGACGAGCCGATGCCGTGGCCGGTGAACTCGCGTACGACGCCGTACCCGAACCTCTTGGCGTAGGACTCGATCACCCGGCCGATGACGTTGATGCGGCGCCCGGGCCGCACGGCGTTGATGGCGCGACGCAGGGACTCGCGGGTGCGGTCGACGAGGTCCTGCACCTCCGGGGTGACGCCGGGAGTGACGAAGGTGGCGTTCGTGTCACCGTGGACGCCGTTGAGGAACGCGGTGATGTCGATGTTCACGATGTCGCCGTCCTGCACGACCGAGCTGTCCGGGATGCCGTGGCAGATGACCTCGTTGACCGACGAGCACAGGGACTTGGGGAAGCCCTTGTAGCCCAGCGTCGAGGGGTAGGCGCCGTGGTCGCAGAGGAACTCGTGCCCGATCCGGTCGAGCTCGTCGGTCGTGACACCGGGTGCGACGTGGGAGCCCACCAGGTCGCGGGCCTGCGCGGCCAGCCGGCCGGCGATCCGCATGCGCTCGATGGTGTCGGAGTCCTTGATCTCGGACCCCGCGAACGGTGTCGGTGCGGGCTTGTCGACGTACTCCGGGCGCGGGATGTCCGCGGGCACGGGGCGGCGCGGCGAGATCCTTCCGGGGGCTATGGCGGTCACGGCGCCGAGTGTAGTTTCAGCGACATGAGCGAGTTCTGGTACTGCCTCAAGCACCATGCCGTCGAGGGCAGGGACGGCTGCAAGAACGCCGATCGGCTAGGCCCCTACCCCTCCGAGGCTGAGGCCGCCCGTGCCCTGGAGAAGACCCAGGAGCGCAACGAGGAGTGGGACAACGACCCCAGATGGAACGACGACGTGGTCGAGGACTGAGCGGCCGAGGACTCAGCCGATGAAGCTGCCGGCCCGACCCGTGGCACGTCCGTCGACGTGCTGGCTGTCTGCGCTGCCGTAGGTCCACCGAAAGCCGTGCGATCGCCAGATCCTCACCACCGCGTGCGAGCCCGACCTCCACGCGACCCGCGGGTGGCTGCGAGAGGCCCACCAGGAGTTGGGCACCAGCCCCGTCGCCGAGTGGTAGGGATTCTCCCAGGTGTTGAGGTCCACGGCGCGGCCGCGCGCGTGAGGTGAACGGACGCCAGGCCTGTTCACCACGTTGCGGCAGTTGAAAGCCGAGGTGTTGTCCGCGCGCATCGACGTGTAGTCGTTGGCCCCCTGCAGCTTCCTGCTCCAGCCGAAGCGGTCGACGCGGTACATCCGCCGGACGGGGTAGCGGCCGGCGTACATGTCGCGCAGCGCCCCCGCCGCCCGTGAGGCGACGGCCGAGCTCAGCACCATCTCACCGCGGTAGCGGTAGCCGTCGAAGCCCCAGTAGTTGATGCGCAGAAGCCGCAGGCCCGCCCGACCGACCGGACAGCCGCGGTGCCAGCTGCGACCGACCATGGAGCGCCAGACGGCCTTCGGGACGGCTGTCACGACTGCGTTGGCGCCGTCGCCCTGCGCCCGGCCCTGGGTGGGGGTGCCCGCGGGACGAGGTGCCGCAGCGGGGTAGCCCACCGCTGCGGTCGGCGGGACGTTGTCGATGCGGAAGTCGTCGGAGGTGTCCGCCAGCCACCACGTGCCGGCCGGCCCGATCGCCCGCCAGGTCGAGTCGACCCGGGGGGCGACGGCCACCGACCCGCGGCCGTTCGCCGCCGTGCGCACGCGGCGGTAGGCGGTCCACGCCCCGCTGCCGAGCCTGCGGTAGACGGTCATCAGACCAGTGACGGGGCTGCCGTCCGCAGCCGTCCAGAGCATCGACAGGGTCCCGGTGGTCTCGTCTACCAGTCGTGCCGGACCCGACAGCGCCAGCGTGCTGGGATGGCGCACGCCTGTGACGCTCACCTCCGACGACGTCGAACCAGCCTGCGTCGTCCCGTCGCCGGCGTACGACGCCCGCCACCGCGTCGCGCCGGCCGGCAGCGCGGCCTCGATGACCACCCGGCCGGCGCCGTCGGTGACGCCGGACCGGACGGTGGCCCAGCCAGAGCCGAGACGCTGCAGGCTGACGGTCCTCCCGGCGAGCGGTGCGCTGTCCTCGTCCTCCAGCACCGCGGTGAACGGCACCGGCAGGCCGGCCCTGCCGGAGGCCGGTGCCGTCAGGGAAAGCGTGGTGACCGGGAGAGGGTCGGCGGAGACGATCGCGGCGGGGCCGGCCAGGGCGGCAAGGGCGGCAAGGACCACGACGAGGGCGATCACGAGTGGTCGCCCGAGGACCGGGCGAGCAGTTGCGGCGAGCTTCACGACACCTCCGAGAGCGCGCGCCCGGGGTGGCGCGGGCCTCACGCTAGTGCAGGACCGGGGCTCCCGTAGGGTCTCGCGCGTGGCCAAGCAGACGGTGTCGCCCTGGGGATTCGCCGGGATGGGGGGCATGACCTGCATGCTGTTCCTCGACCTCGGCACGGCCAACGTCGCGCCGTGGTGGGTCACGACGCTGTTCCTACTGCTCTGGCTGGTCCTGTTCCTCGTGGCGCTGAGCTGGTTCCTGCCGCGCCCCCACCGTGTGCCCTGGCTGCCCCTCATCGGCTTCGTGGTGTGGCTGCCGACGATCGTCCTGGGCACCCGCCACCTCGGCTGGGGCGGCTGACCCAGCCACTGCTCGAGGGCCCGTCAGCCGACGGGGTGGACCCGCAGCACCGAGTCCTTCGAGGCGCCGTTGGAGGTGGTCACCAGCAGGTCGCCCCCGGAGAGCTGGGTGACAGAGCGGAGCCGGCCGTACTTCGTCAGGACCGGCGGGACCGTGAGGTACCTGAACTTCCCGGCCGCGTCGAAGCGCATGAAGATCAGACGCTGCGTCTTGAGGGCCGCGACGGCGAGCATGCCGTTGTACCGGCCCCACCTCGATCCGCTGACCCAGGTGCCGCCGGAGGTGGCGAGCGTCGGGAACCCGGACCGCCAGCGCGCCGGGATCTGCGTGCCCGGCAGCGTCTGGTCGGTCATCGGGACCGTCTCGTTGTAACCGGGCACGGGGTTCCACCCGTAGTCGCCGCCGGTGATCAGGCGGTTGACCTCGTCGTCACGGTCGGGGCCGTGCTCAACGGACCACACCGAGCCGTCGGCGCGCTGGGCGAGACCCTGGACGTTGCGGTGCCCGAAGGTCAGGACGTAGCGCGCGTTGCGCGAGGAGGACGTGATGAAGGGGTTCCGGGGCCAGGGCGCTCCGGTGAAACGGTTCAGACGCAGCGTCTTGCCGCCGAGCGAGTTCAGGTTGCGAGGGTTCGTCCCGGTGGCTGCATCCCCGGTGCCGACGAACAGGGCGCCGTTGGTGGCGATGAGCAGCCGGCAGCCGCCGTGTCGACCCGACGTTGAGGGCAGCCCCGTGAGCAGCGGTCGCACGAGGGTCGCCCGGCGCTCGGCTCGCGAAAGTCGCCAGGCCATGACCCGCACGTCGTGGCGACCGCCGGCGAGGGCGCCGCCCTGACAGGTGTAGAAGCGGCGGTTCCTCCGGAAACCGGGGTCGACGGCCAGTGACATCAGGCCGGTCTCGCCGGCGGACCACACCGTCGAGGAAGGAAACCTGACCTGACGCAGCTTTCCCTTGCGCAGGAGCAGCAACCGCTTCTTGTCGCGCTCGGTGATCAGCATCCGTCCCCGGCCGACCGACTTCACATCCCAGGGGATGTCGAGACCGGTGGCGATGCGGGTGACCTTCAGGGTGGGCACGGTGGATGCCGCGCTCCGTCGAGGGCCCGGAGGGGGCCCGGCCGCCTCACCGGCAGCCGGAAATCCGGAGGCAAGGACCACCAGACCGAGAAGCGCGGGGATGACACGTCGCATGGGGCAGGCTAGCCCGCGGTTCCGGGAGGATGCCAGAGCTGCGCGGAGACTTTCAGGCCATGACGCCGACGGGCTCGATCGCCAGGCCCGGGAAGAGTGCGGGCACGGATCGGTCCGGGAAGCGCTTGGCGACGATCTCGCCCAGGACGTTGCGGTAGTCGGTGGTGACCTGGAGGTCGCTGTCGACCAGGGAGCCGCTGCCCAGACCCGGCCAGCGTCCGTGGTAGGCGCCACCCTTCACACCGGCGCCGGCCACCAGCATCATGTTGCCCCAGCCGTGGTCGAAGCCGCGGCTGCCGTTCTCGGCGATCCGACGGCCGAACTCCGAGATGGTGACCACGGTGACACGTGACCGCAGCGCCCCGAGGTCGTCCATGAAGGCCGCGAGGGACTGGGCGAAGCCGGAGATGTTGCTCTGCATCGTGCCCCACGAGATGGTCCCGTAGCCCGTGTGCAGGTCCCAGTTGCCGGCGTCGATGGCGATGACGTCGGTGCCGATGTCGGCGCGGATCAGCTTCGCCGCGTTCTTGAGCGGCTGGGCGAACGGCGTCGCGTTCCACACGGTCGGGTAGGTCGCACCGGTGGCGGGCATCGCCTTCAGCTTCTGGCCAGGACCCCTTGAGATGGTCACTGCCTCCCGGGCGCCGTTTGCGAGGGGGCCCTGTGCCGCGGCCCAGGCGGTCTGCAGCGACTGGTAGCGCTGGGCGGGTCGGTCCTCGAGCCCAGGCACCAGCAGGCCGTCGAGGTCCTGGGTCGCCAGGACGGGGTTGCTCCCCGTCAGCGCGGTGCTCGGGAAGTTCATGCCCAGCTGGACCGCGTCGAGCGTGCCGTGCCCGCTGCCCAGACCGATCATCCGGTTGATCCACCCCGACCGGATCGCGGAGCCGGGATCGGCGTCCTCCACCGCCTCGATCGCCGAGAAGTGCGAGCGGTTGGGTACGGCGAGCCCGGTGGCCTGGATCGCCGCCAGCTCACCCGACTGCCACAGGGGCGCGAGGGGTGCCATCGCCGGGTGCAGGCCGAACATGGAGTCCTTGCAGATCAGGGAGGCCGCAGGCACCGCCGTCGTGGGCCGCGCGGTGTAGTAGCTGGGATCACCGTGCGGTACGACGAGCCCCAGGCCGTCGATGCCGCCCCGGAGGCTGATCACCACCATGGTGTTGCCGCCGCTGGTGCCGGCGAACGTCGCCTGCATCATGGCGTCGCCGAACATCTGGGTCACCGCCATGGACCCGCCGAGGGCAGCCGCACCCTGTAGCAGCGAGCGGCGGGACATGCGGGAGCGTGAGAAGTCCCTGCAGCAGGCATTCTCGGCCGAGGTGGCGTGATCGGTCATCGGGTCCCTCACGTCGTCATGTGGTCGGGGGTGTCGAGAAGGGCGCACGCGAGGCGGGGGAAGAGCCACGTCGCCAACCCGTGCTTGCTGGTGACCGTGGTCGACGCCGTGACGACCGCCCAGCTCTCCGGTCCGGTCACCGCCTCGGTGGCGGCCTTCAGCAGGCGGGCGTCCGACCGCCGCCCGAGCCAGGTGCGGCACAGGTGGTCGACGTACGCGTCGAAGCGCAGGCTCGGGGCAGGCAGCCACGACGCAGCTGTCCGGTACTTCGCCGCCTCCTTGGGCCACCAGCCGCCGGCCAGGCACCGGTGCATGTCGTAGCTGGCGAACAGCCTGGACGCCGACGACCACGGGGCACCGGTCAGCGGCGGACCATCCGGCCGAGGCCACGAGAACAGTCGGTCGGCGCCATGGAGGTAGTTGGCGGCGTTGGCCCAGGAGCTGCCCGAGACGGGCGCGAGCACGTCCACGCTCAGGGCTCGGGTGGTGGCGACGAGGTCAGCGACCGGCGTGCGGACCTTGCGGCCCTCGGAGGTCAGGAACTCGGGATGCGTCGAGAGCGCTGTCAGCACCTCGCTGATGTCCGTCCCCGAGCTCGTGTAGACGTCGGCGAGGGTGTTCACCAGGGCGTCGGACGGCGAGTCGGAAACGAAGGTGACCGCGAGCTTGGTGGCGATCCGACGGGCGGTCGCCGGGTGGTTGGCCAGGTACTTCAGGTAGGCCACCGTGACGGACTGTCCGTCCGCGGCCGAGTTGGCGCTGTGGAAGCCGAGCACCTGCACGTCGCCGGTGGTGTGGGCGGTGGGGTCGTACCTCGCGTCGAAGGTCTTGTTCCAGTCCACGGTGTAGCCCGACAGAATCCGGGCGGAGGCCTTGACCATCTCCTCGGTGTAGGCCGCGTCGCGACCGACGGTGTGCAGCTCGAGGAGCTCACGGCCCTGGTTCTCGTTGGGCTTGTTCCTCACCGACGTCCAGTTGTCCAGGTAGACGCGCATCGCCGGGTGCAGCGAGCAGGCGAGGAGCAGGTCCTCGAAGGTGCCGAGCGCGTGCTTGCGGATGGTGGCGTCGTAGTCGAAGCGGTAGAGCCAGGCGCGGTCGTGCCCGATGGGGATGTGCAGGGCGTTGGACCAGAAGTCGGTCATCGTCTCGAGGACGCTGCGCTCGGAGTAGATCCGACGCAGGATGCTCCAGTTGCCCAGGTCGTTCCCGTACTGCCAGGCGGACCTCGAGCCGTCGGCGTTGGTGGCGGCCTTCTGGGCCGGGGTGCGGAACAGCGGCGCGAACCAGGCGTCGAGGGCAGCCACCTTGCCCGACTCCGGGATGCCGTCCGGCTTCAGCTGGGCTGCCAGCCAGGCCTCCGGGCTGCCTGCGGTGCGCAGCCTGGCGAGAGCGGACGGGGTGAAGCCGGTGCCGAAGCGGTTGAGGTAGAGCCGCTCCCGCGACGTCGCCACCGGGGCGCTGGAGACCCAGGGCTGGTTCGCCGACGTGGATGGGCCCGGCGTGGTGGGGGGCGCGGTGGTGGCAGGCTTCGGTGTGGGCCTGGGCGGGGTGTGCTTCACCTGGACCGGGCGACGCCTCTTCTTGCGTCGCTTGCGCTTCCTGGTGCCGAAGATCGCCATGTGGGTGTCCCTGCAGAGCCGTGCGTGTCAGTGGAGGCAATCCTGACGGCTGCAGCGTCCGAATATCGGCGAAATGGCTAAATCACAGCAAAACGGTCACAACCGGTACTAGAACGTGTGCTCGACCCCGGGGAACTCGCCGGCGCGGACGTCCGCCGCGTAGGCCCGCGCGCCTTCCAGGAGTACGCCGTGCAGGTCGGCGTACTGCTTGACGAAGCGGGCCATCTTGCCGGTCCGCATCCCGAAGGCGTCCTGCCAGACCAGGACCTGGCCGTCGCAGTCGGACCCGGCCCCGATGCCGATCGTGGGGATGCCGAGCTCCTTGGTGATCCGGCCCGCCACATCCCCCGGGACCATCTCCATCACGACGGCGAAGGCACCCGCGGCCTCGACCGCGCGCGCGTCCTCGAGGATCCGGTCCCCGGTCTCCCCACGGCCCTGGACGCGGTAGCCGCCGAGCGCGTGCTCGCTCTGGGGGGTGAACCCGATGTGCGCCATCACGGGCACGCCGCCCCGGCTGAGCAGCTCGATCTGGGGGACCATCTCGCGGCCGCCCTCCAGCTTGACCGCGTGGGCGCCGCCCTCCTTCATGAACCGCACGGCCGTGTCGTAGGCCTGCTCGGGGGAGCGCTGGTAGGAGCCGAACGGGAGGTCGCCGACCACCAGCGAGCGCTTCACCGACCGCGACACCGCGCGGGTCAGCGGGATCAGCTCGTCGACCGTCACCGGCAGCGAGGTCTCGTTGCCGTAGACGTTGTTCGAGGCGCTGTCACCCACCAGGAGGACCTCGATCCCGGCCTCGTCGAAGACCTGCGCGGTGTACATGTCGTAGGCGGTGAGCATCGCGAACCGCTCGCCCCGCTCCTTCAGCTCGCGCAGGTGCTGGGTGCGGATCCGCTTCGCCGGGGCGGCGGGCGTGGCCGCGCCGCTTCCGTAGGGGGCCGTCTCTTC
>NZ_JAOPXP010000039.1 GCF_025965085.1 Marmoricola sp. | reverse complement strand
GCTGGTGGCCTCCCAGGCGGCGAGGCTCTCCTCGATCACGGAGTGCATCACGCGCGCGATGCGCTCCGGCCCCAGGTCGGGCACGTGCCGGGCCATCCGGGCGACGATCTCGGCCTCGCGCCCGGGGTCACGGCCGCGCAGCCCGCCGAGGGAGCCACTGGCGGCCTTGTGGTCCTGGACAGCCGCCGTGAGCGCCGTGCGACGCGCCAGCAGCACCGCCAGCTCGTCGTCCACGCTGTCGATGCGGCCTCGCAGGTAGGCCAGGGGGTCCTCACCCGGCCAGGCCATCTGGAGGTCCGGCTCGGCGTCGCGGTAGCTGCTGCCATCGGTGCGCTCGAGCTCGATCAGGCCGTGCTTGCGGTAGAAGGCTCGCGCCCGCTCGTTCCGCTGGTAGACCCTGAGCCCGAAGCCCTGTGCCCGCAAGGCCTTGACCAGGTCGATCAGGGCGGCCCCGACGCCGCGGGCCGGCCTGTCCGGGTGGACCATCAGCAGGTTGACCCACTCCCGCTCCAGCACCACGAAGCCGAGGAGAAGGTCCGCCCGGACCGCCACCCACAGCTCGCGGCCGGGCCGGTCGAGCAGGCTCTGGCACCAGGCCCGGACCTCGTCCTCGGACCGGCTCTCGGCGGGATGACCGGGGCCGGCGGTGGCAGCCAGGAGGACCTCCGGCAGGGCGAGCAGGTCGTCGTGGAAAACCGGCCGCAGCTCGAACTCGTCCTCAGTCGGCATGGCGGATGATCTCCAGCGCCCCAGCCAGGTCCTCTGGGTAGGGCGAGGAGTACTCCACCTGCTCCCCCGTCCCCGGGTGCTCGAAGCCGAGCCGCACCGCGTGCAGCCACTGCCGCTCGAGGCCGACCCGTTGCGCGAGCGTCGGGTCGGCACCATAGGTGAGGTCCGCGACGCACGGGTGCTTGAGCGCTGCCATGTGCACCCGGATCTGGTGCGTGCGCCCGGTCTCGAGGGTGACCTCGAGCAGACTCGCGAAGCGGTGCGCCTCGAGGGTGGAGTAGTGCGTCACGCTGTGCTTGCCGTCCTCGCGCACGGCGAACTTCCAGTCGGACTTGGTGTGCCGCCCGATGGGTGCGTCGATGGTGCCCTCGAGAGGGTCGGGGTGCCCCTGCACCAGCGCGTGGTAGGTCTTGTCCACCTCGCGGTGGCGGAATGCGTTCTTCAGCAGCGAGTAGGCCCGCTCGCTCTTCGCGATCACCATCACGCCCGACGTGCCGACGTCGAGTCGCTGCACGATGCCGCGGCGCTCCGGGGCGCCGCTCGTGGCGATCTGGAAGCCCGCGCCCCGCAGGTGACCGACGACCGTGGGCCCGGTCCACCCCATCGACGGGTGTACGGCGACCCCGACCGGCTTGTCGATGACCACGATCTCGTCGTCGTCGTGGATGATCCGGATGCCCTCGACCACCTCGGCCAGCACCTCGAGAGGGTCGGACTGCCGGGGGAAGGTGATGTCGAGCTCCGTACCCGGCACCAGGCGGTCGGACTTGATGGCCGGCTGCCCGTCGATGAGGACGAGCTCGCGCGCGACCAGCTCTGCGGCCTTGCTGCGGGAGATGCCGAACATCCGCGCGAGCGCGACGTCGACCCGCTCCCCGCCGAGCCCGTCGGGCACCTGGAGACTGCGCTGCTCCCCGTCGATGTCGTTCAACGGTCCTCCCGCCGGTCGTCGCGCTCGTGGTGGGTCCCGTCGAGCCGGACGCCGCGCAGCAGGAGGATCACGAAGAGCGCACCGGCGACGTCGATGCAGATGTCGGCCACGTTGAACACCGGCCAGTTCGGGAGCGCGAGGAAGTCGACGACGTGGCCACGGAACGGCCCCGGGGCCCGGAACAGGCGGTCGACGAGGTTCCCGGCCACCCCTGCCAGCAACAGGCCCAGGGCCACGGCCCAGCCGCGGTGCCGGGCGCGCAGCACGTAGAAGACGACGACGACCGTGGCGATCACGGCGACCGCCGAGATCACCGGGGTCAGTGACGCGCCGGCACTGAACGCCGCCCCGGGGTTGCGGACCAACCGGAGCTCCAGCAGGTTGCCGACGACCTCCACCGGGGCGCGGCCGGTCAGCTCGCGGACGGCGAGCTGCTTGCTCGCCAGGTCGATCAGGAGTGCCACCCCGGCTACCGCGAACGACAGGGCCGCGGTGGTCCTCCCGCGGGGGCCGGCGTTCACCAGGGTGCTCAGCGACGCTCCTCGCGCTGCTTGCAGCGCAGGCACATGGTCGCCCGGGGGAACGCCATCAGCCGGTTCTTGCCGATCGCGTTGCCACAGTTCTCGCACTTGCCGAAGGTGCCGTCAGCGATGCGCTCGAGCGCGTGCTGGGACTGGTCGAGCATGTCGCGCGCGTTGTTCACGATGACCATCTCCTGGTCACGCTCGAACGAGGCGGAACCGACGTCGGCCTGGTCGTGACCGGCACCCTCACCGGAGTTCTCGATCATGCCGGCGAGGTCGCCCTCGACCTCGGCCAGCTCGCCGGTGAGGCGGTCGACGTCGTCGGCCAGCTGCGTCTGCACCTCCTTGAGCTCGGCCTTGGTCCAGGGGTCCTCCCCCTCGAGGACGAGGAGCTCGGCCGGCGTCGCCGTACCCGTCCTCCTGGCTGGCGCCTTCGTGGCGGTGGTCTTCTTGGCTACCGGCTGGGCGGTCACGGTCGTCTTGGCTGCCTTCTTGGATGGCGTGTTCTCGGCGGGGGTCGCCACTGCGGACTTCTTGGCGGGGGAGGACTTCCGGGCGGCTGCCCTGGGCGCGGCCTTGGCGGCCGGCGCCCCGTTCGGTGCGGTCTTCTGCGCCGGCACCTTGGTGGCCGATGTCTTGACGGACGCCTTCTTGGTCACGGCCTTCTTGGCCGCCGCCTGCGTGGCGGGGACCTTCTTCGCCACCTTCTTGGCCGCAGACTTCGCAGCGCCCTTGGCGGCCTCTCGGTCGGAGGAGCTGCGGGAGACGACCTTGCGTGCCGCTGCTCCTGCGCGGCTCGCCAGGGACTTCTTGGTCGCTGGTGCCATGGTCCGAGGCCCCTCATCCGGCTGTCTGTATGGGCTGCGCCATACGTGTGGCGCGAGGATATGTTGCGCGCCGATCCCCTTCAACCCGCCGTACCGGAGCACTCTTCCACAGATCTGGCACACTTGACCCACCGCAAGGCGTGGAGGGGACGAGTACCTAACTGCACGGCCATGAGCGAGCCGGGGACGGTGCGAGCCCGGTGGCACGGCAGCCGGAGAACATCAGCCCGGAGTCGCTGGAAGAAACGTGGAAGCCCGTCACGGGATTGCCGCGGAGTAGAACCAGCTGCGGTGGACCCACCCGGGTCGCCCATGAAGTGGGTCGGCGAGCACGTGGCCGGCCAAGGAGGGTGGTACCGCGGGGTACGGCGTGAGCCGTTCCTCGTCCCTCGGTCTCGATGAGCGCCACACACGACACCGAAGACGAAGGACCGCAGTGACCCGCTACCGCCCCGTTCCCCCTCAGGTCGACCTGCCCGAGCTCGAGTCGGAGGTCCTCGACTTCTGGCACCGGCAGCAGATCTTCGAGAAGTCCGTGGCCCTCAACGACGGCGCCGACAGCTGGACGTTCTACGAGGGACCGCCCACGGCCAACGGCCGCCCCGGCACCCACCACATCGAGTCGCGGACGTTCAAGGACGTCTTCCCCCGCTTCAAGACGATGCAGGGGTTCCAGGTCAACCGCAAGGGGGGCTGGGACTGCCACGGCCTGCCGGTCGAGCTCGCCGTGGAGAAGGAGCTCGGGTTCTCCGGCAAGGCCGACATCGAGGCCTTCGGCATCGCGGAGTTCAACGCACGCTGCCGTGAGTCGGTCCAGCGGCACGTCGACCTGTGGGAGCAGATGACCGACCGGATGGGCTGCTGGATCGACATGCGCCAGCCCTACCGCACGATGGACCCGCAGTACATCGAGTCGGTGTGGTGGGCACTCAAGCAGATCCACGGTCGTGGCCTCCTGGTCGAGGACTTCCGGGTGGCGCCGTACTGCCCCCGCTGTGGCACCGGCCTGTCCGACCACGAGCTGGCGCAGGGCTACGAAACCGTGACCGACCCGTCGGTCTACGTCCGGTTCCCCCTCACCTCCGGGCCGTACGCCGGCAAGGCGTCGCTCCTGATCTGGACGACGACCCCCTGGACGCTCGTGTCCAACGCGCTGGTGGCTGCCAACCCGGAGCTGACCTACGTGACCGCCACCAGGGAGGGCGAGACGCTCATCGTCGCCGAGGTCCTGGTCGAGAAGGCCCTGGGCGAGGGGTGGACGGTCGAGGACCGGTTCACCGGCACGGACATGGTGGGCTGGACCTACCAGCGACCCTTCGAGCTCGTCGAGTGGCCCGAGAGCCAGGACCCCGACCACGTCGGGCCGAAGGCGCACTTCGTGGTCACCGACGAGTACGTCACCGCCGACGACGGCTCGGGGCTGGTGCACCAGTCCCCCGCCTTCGGTGAGGAGGACTTCGCCTCGTGCCGCCGCCACGGCGTCGCGATGGTCAACCCGATCGACCCCACGGGTCACTTCCTCGAGGACATCCCGCTCGTCGGTGGCCAGTTCTTCCGCCACGCCAACGCGGACCTCGTCGAGGACCTGACCAGGCGCGGCCTGCTGTTCCGGCACGTCCCCTACGAGCACAGCTACCCGCACTGCTGGCGCTGTCACACCGCGCTGCTCTACTACGCCCAGCCCTCGTGGTACGTCCGCACCACCCAGATCAAGGACGACCTGCTCGAGCAGAACGAGCAGACCAACTGGTTCCCCGAGACCATCAAGCACGGCCGCTACGGCGACTGGCTGGAGAACAACATCGACTGGGCGCTCTCACGCAGCCGCTACTGGGGTACGCCGCTGCCCATCTGGCGCTGCGACGAGGGCCACCAGACCGTGGTCGGGTCGCTCCAGGAGCTCTCCGACCTGACCGGCACCGACCAGTCGGGCCTGGACCCGCACCGCCCGTTCGTCGACGACGTGGTGTTCAGGTGCCCGACGTGCCACCAGCAGGCTCGCCGGGTCCCGGAGGTGATCGACGCGTGGTTCGACTCCGGCTCGATGCCGTTCGCGCAATGGGGCTACCCGCACGTCGAGGGCTCGGCGCAGTTGCTCGAGAGGGCCTACCCCGCCGACTTCATCTGTGAGGCGATCGACCAGACCCGCGGCTGGTTCTACACGCTGATGGCCATCGGGACGCTGGTCTTCGAGCGGTCGTCGTACAAGAACGTGCTGTGCCTGGGCCACATCCTCGCCGAGGACGGCCGCAAGATGTCCAAGCACCTCGGCAACATCCTCGAGCCGATCCCGCTGATGGACGAGCACGGGGCGGACGCGGTGCGATGGTTCATGGCCGCCGGCGGTTCGCCCTGGGCTGCTCGGCGGGTCGGGCACACGACGATCCAGGAGACGGTGCGCAAGGTCCTGCTGACCTACTGGAACACCGTGGCCTTCCACGTGCTCTACGCCAACCTGTCCGAGTGGACCGCCGGCGGGGACGCACCGGCGCCTGCGGACCGGCCCGTCCTCGACCGCTGGGCGCTGTCCGAGGCCCACCGGCTGGTCGCGGACGTCACCACCGCGATGGAGGGCTTCGACACGCAGCGAGCAGGGTCACTGCTCTCGGCGTACGTCGACGACCTGTCCAACTGGTACGTCCGGCGTTCGCGCCGCCGCTTCTGGGACGGGGACGCCTCGGCGTTCGCGACGCTGCACGAGTGCCTGCACCTCGTCACACAGCTGATGGCGCCCCTCGCCCCGTTCATCACCGAGCGGGTGTGGCGTGATGTGTTCGCAACGACCAGCGACGTGCTGCCGGAGTCCGTGCACCTGTCCAGCTGGCCCGAGCGGGACGCCTTGCTGGTCGATGCCGACCTGGGCGAGCAGATGAAGCTCGCCCGGCGCCTCGTCGAGCTCGGGCGTGCGGCGCGGGCGGAGGCCAAGGTCAAGACGCGGCAACCGCTGCGCAGGGCCCTGGTCGCCACGAGTGCCTACGAGCGGCTCCCCGAGGAGCTGCGCCGCGAGGTCGCCGAGGAGCTCAACATCGGCAGGATCGAACCGCTCTCCGCTGCCGGGGCGGACCTGGTCGACCACACCGCCAAGGGCAACTTCCGGGCCCTGGGCAAGCGGTTCGGCAAGGACACGCCTCGGGTGGCCGCGGCGATCGCTGCCGCCGACGCCGAGGCGCTGGCCAAGGCGCTGTCAGCCGACGGCCGGGCCCGCGTCGACGTCGACGGCGAGCCGGTCGAGGTGCTGCCGGACGAGGTGATCGTCTCCGAGCGTCCGCGCGAGGGCTGGTCGGTGGTCAACGAGCAGGGCGAGACCGTGGCCCTCGACCTCGAGATCACTCCGGAGCTGCGCCGTGCAGGACTCGCCCGCGAGGTCGTCCGGATGATCCAGGAGGCGCGGAAGGCCGACGGTTTCGACGTGTCCGACCGGATCGCGCTGACCTGGTACGCCACCGGGGAGGTCGCCGAGGCGGTGGCAGAGCACCGCGAGCTCATCACCAGGGAGGTGCTCGCGGCCACGATCACCGAGGCGAACTCGCCCGACGGCCTCGCGCACACCGACGCGGACCTCGCGATGGCGTTCACCATCGAACAGGTCTGACCGCACAGCACGCGCAGAAGGGGTGTCGCGCCGGGCGCGACACCCCTTCGGTGCGGAACGTGGAACGATCAGGCCTTCGGGGACTCCGCCTGCTGGTCACCCGGGGTGGCGTCCGGGTCGGGCGTCCCGCTCGCCGACTCGTGGTCGCCCGGTTGACCGAGAACCGACCGGAGGCGACGGGAGTCACCCGGGTCAGCCACCTCGCCGCCCTCGCCCAGGCCGCCGAGCGCCTGCAGCTGCTCGGTGAAGTAGCTCTTGAGGCGGCTGCGGTACTCGCGCTCGAAGGCACGCAGGGTGTCGACCTCGCCGTCGAGGCGCGCCTTCTCCTGCTCGATCGCGCCGAGCAGCTCGCTGCGCTTGGCCTCGGTCTCCGCGTCGAGGTTCTGCGCACGAGCACGTGCCTCCTGCTCGAGCGCCTCCGTCCGCGCCTTCGTCTCAGACTCGAGACGCTCGGCCTCGGTGCGGGCCGTGCCGACGATCTGCTCGGCCTCCTGCTTGGCCTCCGCCACGACCTCGTCGGAGTTCTTGGTGGCGAGCTCCAGCAGGCGCAGTGCTGCTGAGGACGCCTCCGCGGCGGTGACCACCTTGATGGTCTCGCTGGGGGCGGCCGAGCCGGACGCGTCGGTCGGCTTGTCCGCGGCGGTGCCGGACTTCCCGACCGCCTTGTCGCCCGGAGCCGGCGTCGAAGCGGCCGCAGGAGCATTGCCGGTCGCTGCTGCCAGCTTGCTGCCCAGGTCGTCGTTCTCCTTGAGCAGGCGCTCGAGCTCGGCCTCGACCTCGTCGAGGAACTGGTCGACCTCACCCATGTCGTAGCCCTCGCGGAGCCGCACCGGAGTGAAGCGCTTGTTGCTCACGTCCTCGGGCTTCAACGGCATGACCTCACCTGATCCTCTTCGTCGGTTGCGTCTGGGTGTGCGCCTGAACGATAACGGGTGGCTCGGGTCCCGGTCCGCAGACGTGGTGTCCGGGTCGGCGTACGACCTCAGTGCAGGAACAGCGCAGCGTTGAGGTAGCGCAGGATGTAGCAGATCAGCAGCACCGCCAGGAAGCTCAGGTCGATCGCGACCCCACCGAGCCTCAGGGGTGGCAGCACCTTGCGGAGCGCCTTCACGGGCGGGTCCGTCACCGAGTAGACGGCCTCCAGCACCACGAGGACCGGGCCGCGCGGGGTCCAGGAGCGGGCGAAGATCTGGATCCAGTCGACGATGAGCCGGACGAACAGCAACAGGATGAAGATGCCCAGGAGCAGATCGATGA
The DNA here is from genome assembly GCF_025965085.1 of Marmoricola sp. Classification (GTDB taxonomy): domain Bacteria; phylum Actinomycetota; class Actinomycetes; order Propionibacteriales; family Nocardioidaceae; genus Marmoricola. The sequence goes on along the minus strand of NZ_JAOPXP010000039.1, from coordinate 9,828 downwards.
TCCTGCCGATGATGACCACGGGACGAGCCTAGAGGACCGAGCCCAAGCGCCCGCACACGGCGGCCAGCTCGGCGGTCACGCACCAGCCCGGCACCTCGGTCATCGGTCAGCTCTGGTTGAAGAAGCCGCCCTCGGCGATGCGCTGCTTGTCCTCCGCGGTCACCGAGACGTTGGGCGGCGAGAGCAGGAACACCTTGTTCGTCACGCGCTCGATGGTGCCGCGGACCGAGAACACGAGGCCGGCGGCGAAGTCGACGAGGCGCTTGGCGTCGGTGTCATCCATCTCCGAGAGGTTCATGATGACGGGCACGCCGTCACGGAAGTTCTCCCCGATGACGCGGGCCTCGTTGTAGGTGCGGGGGTGCAGCGTGGTGATCCTGGACATGGGCGCCACCGTAGAGGTAGGTCGGGGTGCCTGCGTCTCCCGGGTGGCCACCGGGCGGCGGCGCTCGGACAGGTTGGCAACAGGGCGGGCAGCCTCCTGCTCGGACCGGGGCTCGGCGCGACGCGCGGGCTCGTCGTACTCGTTCTCCGTGTCGACGTAGTCGCCGTCGGCGTCCTCGAGCAGGCCTAGATAGACGCCCATCTTCCGCATCGCGCTCATCTGTAGATCCTCTGCTCTCTTAGCGCTGTGTGCCGCGCGTTCCACGGCACTTGGGACATTACTTGACGACCGGCCTCGGACCGAGGACCGCCGAGCCGATCCGGAGGTGTGTCGCACCCTGCCCGATGGCGTCTTCGAGGTCCCCGCTCATGCCTGCCGAGATCCAGGTCGCCTCCGGCGCGGTCCGGCGTACGTCGGAGGCCACCTCGCGCAGTCTCGCGAAGGCCTGGCGGGGGTCACCGCCGAGTGGCGCGACCCCCATCACCCCACGCAGGCGGAGGTTCGGCGTCTCCAGGACGCGCTCCACCAGCGCCGGCACATCACCGATCGCGGCCCCGGAGCGGCCACTGGCGCCCGGCGGGTCGAGGCTGACCTGGACGAGGCAGTCGAGGACCCTGCCGTGCTCCTCGGCGCCCCGGCTCAGCCCGTTCAGGAGCTTGGCACGGTCGACCGACTGCACGACCGCGGCGTAGCCCGCCACGGCCGCTGCCTTGTTGCTCTGCAGCGCCCCGATGTAGTGCCAGTCCAGGCCGAGGTCCGCGCACTCGGCAGCCTTCTCGACCGCCTCCTGGTGACGGTTCTCGCCGACGTGCCGGACGCCGAGGGCCGCCAGGAGCCGGACGTCGGAGGCCGGGAAGAACTTGGTGACGACGACGAGCGCGACCTCCGCCGGGCTCCTGCCGGACTCGGCACAGGCCCGGTCGATCCGCGCCCGCACAGCGGCCAGCCTGGCCTGGAGCTCGTCGCGTCGCTGCTGGCTCATCGGGCTGGTCCCCTCCTGCGGATCACGCCGGCAAGACGCCCGGAGCCGGCACCGTCACGGCGGTAGGAGTAGAGATCGGGAGACTCCAGGGTGCACCGCGACACGTCGTCGACGAGTACGCCGAGGCGCTCGAGCTGCGCCACCACGCCTGCGCCGATGTCCAGGGCAGGAGTGCCCCACGAGGTGGTGGATGCGGTGGACGGCTCCATCGCGGCGACCTCGTCGCGGAGCGTCGCCGGCACCTCGTAGCAGCGGCCGCAGATGTGCGGGCCGACCCAGGCGCCGATGCTACGAGCGCCCAGCAGCCGCATCTCCTCGACGCAGGCCACCACCACGCCGTCAGCCAGGCCCTGACGTCCTGCGTGCGCCGCGCCGATCACCCCGCTGCCACCGTCCTCGAGGTCGGCCAAGAGCACTGGCACGCAGTCGGCCGCTCTGACCATGAGCACCACGTCGGGGCGGTCGGTGACGAGCGCGTCGCACTGCGTCCGTGGACCGCCGGCGCGGGCGACCCTGCGGCCATGGACCTGCTCCATGTCGCACAGCTCGGCCCCGGGCGCGAAGTCCGCGAGCAGCAGCTCGGTGTTGCGGCGTCTGGCCTCGGGGTCGTCGTCGCCGACGAGCGCGAGGTTGAGGCTGTCGAAGGGGACAGCACTGACCCCGTCGTACCTGTCGGTGAACGCCAGGTCGACGGGGCCGGTGCTGCTGCGGTGGGAGTACACCGGTGCTGGATGTCCTCCTACTTCAAGAAGTCGGGGACGTCGAGCTCGTCATCGTCGAAGGTCGGCGCTGCCTGCCGCTGGGGGGCCGACGGCGCCGACCCACCCATCGACTCGGCGGGACGCTGGGTCGCTCCGACGGTGACGGGCTCGCGACGCGGGGCCGCAGGCTCGCTGGCCCTGCGCTGGTCCGCGAGGGCGCGTGCCGCGGCCCGGGTCTCCTCCTGCGTCTGCGGCTTCTGCGCCTGCGCGGGGCGCGGGCGGAGCCCGTGGCTCTCCTCACGACGCTTGGGCCGTCCACCCTCGAACCCGGCCGCGATCACCGTGACGCGGACCTCGTCGCCGAGGGCGTCGTCGATGGTGGCACCGAAGATGATGTTCGCGTCCTGGTGCACCGCGTCGGCCACCATGGCCGCCGCCTCGTTGATCTCAAACAGGCCGAGGTCGGAACCACCGGCGATCGAGAGCAGTACGCCCTGGGCACCGTCGATCGACTCCTCGAGGAGCGGGCTGGACACGGCCAGCTCGGCTGCCTCGACGGCGCGGTTCTCACCGCGCGCCGAGCCGATGCCCATGAGCGCCGAACCGGCGTTGGACATCACCGACTTGACGTCGGCGAAGTCCAGGTTGATCAGGCCCGGCGTGGTGATCAGGTCCGTGATGCCCGAGACACCCTGCAGCAGCACCTGGTCGGCCTGCTTGAACGCGTCCAGCATGCTCACGTTGCGGTCCGAGATCATCAGCAGCTTGTCGTTGGGGATCACGATCAGCGTGTCGACCTCCTCGCGCAGCGAGGCGATGCCCTCCTCCGCGGAGGTCGCGCGACGGCGACCCTCGAAGGCGAAGGGGCGGGTCACGACACCGATCGTCAGTGCTCCCAGGGAGCGGGCGATCTTGGCCACGACCGGCGCACCACCGGTGCCCGTGCCGCCGCCCTCGCCCGCAGTCACGAAGACCATGTCGGCGCCCTTGAGCACCTCCTCGATCTCCTCAGCGTGGTCCTCGGCTGCCTGGGCACCCACATCGGGGTTGGCTCCGGCACCGAGGCCACGGGTCAGCTCACGGCCGATGTCGAGCTTGACATCGGCGTCACTCATCAACAGGGCCTGTGCATCTGTGTTGATGGCGATGAACTCGACGCCCTTCAGCCCGACCTCGATCATCCGGTTGACGGCGTTGACTCCACCTCCACCAATACCTACGACCTTGATGACGGCCAGGTAGTTCTGGGGTGCTGCCACGGCGTTGCCTCTCATGTGCTTCGCCACCCTGCCCGACTGCAGAGCGACTCTCGGATGTTCCTTGGGGAAGCTCCTCAGGTTCAGAACCCTAACCTTGAAGTAGAGGGTTAACGTTATGTCAACCTGAGGTCGTTAGATCAAGGTAGGGGGACAGGGCCGACGTACTCGCGCAACACGCGGGCAAGACCACCAGAATCCACAATTTCCGCGAGGCGTCGCAGATTGCGGTCCCGGGCATGGCGAGGCGTCGCAGATTGCGGTGCAGCCGTCCTCCACCTCGACAATCTGCGACGCCTCAGCGGGTTCCCGGGCGCAATCTGCGACGCCTCAGCGGGTGGTGGGGCGCCCGGGGACGGAGACGTCGAGCTGCTGGCCAGGCCGCTTGAGGAGTACGGCGAGCACCTCGGCCTTGTGGGTGGAGTCCTCCGCACTCCCCCACACGACCCGGCGGCCGTTGGTCAGCACGAGCTGGATCTTGTCGACGGAGGCCACCTCGAGCGTGGCCACCCGGGCGGCGATCCGCTGCGGCAGCGCGCCCACGACCCGGGCCGACTCCACGAGGGCCTCCGCCGCGGTGTCCGGCTCGGTGCGCACGAGCGGCAACCCGCGCGGTCGGGTCCCGTAGCTGCCGAACAGGACGCCCTCGGAGTCGAGGCCTTGCAGGCCGTCCCCGCGATCGATCACGGCGATCGGGGTGCGCTCGGTGACGGCGATGTGCACGGTGTGGGGCCAGCTGCGCGAGACCTCGACCCGACGTACGGACGCGATCGCCTCCACGCGCGCCCGGATCGCGCCCAGGTCGACGCGCGCGAGCGGGGTGCCGAGGGGCACCGAGGCCGCGCGCTCCACCCGCGCATCGGCCAGCGTCTGCGTACCGGTGACCTCGACGGCCCGTGCGGTGACGAGGCTGGAGAGGAGCACCGCCCATGCCGAGCCCGCCACGAGTGCGACCACGACGAGTCCCAGCACGAGCGGGCGCAGCCGGCGCCAGCGCCCGGCGACGCGGCGCTTGCGGAAGTCCTTGCGCGCGATCCGGACGGTCTCCTCGTCGGGGCCGGCCGAGGGGGGCGGCGGCGCCTTCGAGCCGCGCTCCTTGAGACGCCGGAACAGCTTCGGGCCCCCGGAGGTGCGGCTGCGGCGGTCAAGCATCGTCATCGCGCTCACCCCGCTCCTCCAGCAGCTCGAGCACCTCGGGACCCAGCAGCGTCACGTCGCCCGCACCGAGCGTCAGCACCACGTCCCCGCGTCGTGCCGAGCGCACCAGGTGTCCAGCAGTGGCCGACCACGAGGGCTCGAAGACCACGTCGGCCGCGGCGAGGGGTACGGCGGCAGCCACCATCGCGCCGCTGACGCCGGGCTCCGGTTCCTCGCGGGCGACATACACGTCCATCACGACCACGGAGTCCGCAGCACCCAGCGCGACGCCCATGTCGTGGCCGAAGATGCGCGTGCGGGAGACCATGTGCGGCTGGAAGGCCACGACGACGCGGCCCTCCCCCGCCAGTGACCGCGCGGCCTGGAGGTCGCCGCGGATCTCGTTGGGGTGGTGGGCGTAGCTGTCGTAGACGCGTACGCCGTCGGCCTGGCCCTTGAGCTCCATCCGTCGCCGGGTGCCGGTGAAGGCGGTCAGCCCGCGCGCCAGCTCACGGAACTCGAAGCCCAGCCGCAGTCCGCAGGCCAGGGCGGAGAGCGCGTCGAGCACGTAGTGGCGCCCGGGGATCTGCAGCGTGACCTCGCCGAGCCGTTCGCCGCGGTCGACGACGGTGAACGTCGAGGTCGACCCGAGGAAGCGGACTCCCTCGGCGCGCACCTCCGCGTCGGCACGCTCCCCCACCCGCACGACGGTGCGGCCCCGTTCGACCGCGGTGCGGCCCAGCGCGTCGGCCCCCGGGTCGTCGGCGCACACGACCATGAAGCCCTCGGGCGAGACCCGGTCGACGAACCTGTCGAAGGCAGCCCGGTAGGCCTCCTCCGTGCCGTAGTTGTCCAGGTGGTCGGCCTCGACGTTGGTGACGAGCGCCGCGTGGGGCGAGTAGACGAGGAAGGCGCCGTCGCTCTCGTCGGCCTCCGCGACGAACAGCTCACCGCTGCCGTCGTGGGCGTTCGAGCCGGTCTCGTTGAGGTCGCCGCCGATGGCGAAGGACGGGTCCGCCCCGCAGTGCTGGAGCGCGACCGTGAGCAGCGAGGTGGTCGTGGTCTTGCCATGGGTGCCGGCGACGGCGACCACGACGCGCCCCCGCATCACCGACTCCAGGGCCGCCGAGCGCGGTAGCAGCCGCAGCCCCCGTCGGGTCGCCTCGACGACCTCGGGGTTCGTCTCGCGCACGGCCGTCGAGATGACCACCGTCTCGGCGTCGCCGAGGTTCGCCGCGGCGTGACCGACGTGGCAGGTCGCCCCGAGGGCACGCAGTGCCTCGAGCGTGGGCGACTCCTTGGCGTCGCTGCCGGAGACCGTCATGCCCCTGGCCAGCATGATGCGCGCGATGCCCGACAGCCCGGCGCCGCCGATGCCGACGAAGTGCACCGCGCCGAGCTGGTCGGCGGGCAGGAGCACCTCGGGGACGGGGACCTTCATCGTCGCGCCCTCCTGGCGGTCTTGTTCCGCGAACCGGTCCTGGACCGGGCGGTGAGGATCATGTCGGCGAGCTTGTCGTCGGCGTCCAGCGGGATGACGTCGGTGGCGGCCGCGGACATCGCCGCGAGGCGCTGGGGGTCGGTCAGCAGGGCGGGTACGGCGCTGCGCACCCACTCCGGGGTGAGCGCTGCGTCGGCCACGAGCAGCCCACCGCCCGCGTCCACGACCGGCCGGGCGTTGTGAGCCTGCTCGCCGTTGCCGATCGGCAGCGGGACGTAGATCGCGGGCAGTCCGACCCCGGAGACCTCGGTGACCGTGTTGCTCCCCGCGCGGCACAGGACCGCGTCGGCGGCGGCGTACGCGAGGTCCATGCGGCTGACGAACGCGACGGTGACGTACGGCGGACCGCCGGGCGTGACCTGGGGGGTCGCCTCCCCCTGGGGACCGAGGACGTGCAGCACCTGGATCCCGGCTGCGGCGAATGCGGGTGCGGCCGCGGCGACCGACTCGTTGAGCCGGCGTGCTCCCTGGGACCCTCCCGTCACGAGCAGGGTCGGCAGGTCGGGATCGAGCCCGAACGACTCACGCGCCTGCGCCCGCAGCGCGGCCCGGTCCAAGGTGCTGATCATCCGGCGGATCGGCAGACCGATGTAGTGCGCGTGCGGCAGGTCCGTCTCGGGGAAGCTGGTGGCGACGTGGGTGGTGAACCGGGCGCCCAGCTTGTTGGCGATCCCGGGCAGGGCATTCCCCTCGTGGACGACCAGTGGCAGGCCACGCTTGCGCGCGGCGAGGTACGCCGGGACCGAGACGTAGCCGCCGAAGCCCACGACCACGTCGGGCTCGAGCCGGTCGACCACCTCGAGGGCGGCCTTCATCGCGCCGCGCAGCCGGCCCGGCGTGCGGAGCAGGTCGGCGTTGGGGCGCCGTGGCAGGGGGACGGGCGGCACGAGCTCGAGGGGGTAGCCCGCCTCGGGGATGACGCGGGTCTCCAGACCGCGCGACGTGCCGAGGGCCGTGATCACGATGTGCGGGTCGCGTCGCCGCAGCGCGTCGGCTGTGGCGAGCAACGGGGAGGTGTGGCCAGCGGTCCCACCGCCGGCCAGCAGGACCCGCCGTGGCGCCGAGTTCTGCACCATCAAGAACGCCTCGAGCGGGCGCTCCCGGCGGAGATCGCGCCTGGAAAGGCGCCCTTGGCGGGGTGCTTTCCACCGCGCGAGGTGCGGCGCTCACCGCGTCGGGCCCGCAGGGCCTCGGCTGCCTCGGGCTCAGCCCGAGCGAAGCCCACGAGGAGTCCGAGGGCGACCAGGGACGGCACGAGGGCCGACCCGCCGTAGGACACCAGGGGCAGCGGGATGCCGATCACTGGCAGCAGCGCCAGCACCATGCCGATGTTGATGATCATCTGGGACATCAACCAGATGGTGACACCTGCGGTCACGTAGCGGACGAACGGGTCCGTCGTGTTGATGGCCAGCCGGATCGCGGCGAACGCGATGGCGCCGAACAGGGCGAGCACCAGCAGCGTGCCGATCAGGCCGAGCTCCTCACCGAGCACGGCGAAGATGAAGTCGGTGTGCGCCTCGGGCAGGTTCCCCCACTTCTGCTGGCTGGCGGAGAGCCCCTTGCCGAAGATGCCGCCGCTGGACATGCCGAGCAGGCCGTGACCCGCCTGCCAGCCGGCACCCTGGAAGTCCTTGAACGGGTCGATGAAGCTGGTCAGCCGGTTGCGTCGCTCGGCGTTGGAGGCGGCGAGGTAGAACGCCACCACACCGACCAGCGAGAAGGCGATGCCGAAGAGCCGCGCCGGCATCCCGACGACCCAGAGCATGCCGAGCAGGATCGCGAACAGGACCAGGGCGGTGCCGAGATCGTGCTGGAAGACCACGAGCACCGAGATCATCGCGACGACCGGCGCCACCGGGATCAAGGCGTGCCAGGGGTTGCCCAGCAGTCTCTCCTTCTTCGCGTAGACGTCCGCGGACCACAAGATGATCGACAGCTTGGCGATCTCGGAGGGCTGCACGGTGAGCGGACCGAGGGCGAGCCAGTTGCGGTTGCCGTTGACCGCGAAGCCCAGGCCGGTCTGGGTGAGCGCGAGCAGCACGACCGCGACGAGCACGGTCGGCCACGCGAGCACCCGCAGGAGCCGGCGGTTGATCCGGCTCGCCAGCCACGCGGCCGGCAGCCCGATCGCCACCCAGGTCAGCTGCTTGAAGAAGATGTAGTAGCTGCTGTCGTGGACGCGGTAGGAGTAGACGCTCGAGGCGCTGAGCACCATCATCAGCCCGATCGCCAGCAACATCGTGGCACCACCGAGAAGCAGGTAGTACGACGTCAGCGGGCGCTCCAGGGTGCGACGCATCGTCTCCATCGAGCCGGCCAGCCCTGGTCTCGTGGACGACTGCTGGTGCGTCTGTCGGGTGACGCTCACAGGTCCTCCTCGTCGGCCACCACCGGTTCCGGTCAGGTGCCGGTGGCTACTCGTCCTTGCTGCCCGTCCCCCGCCTCCGGCGTACCGCCGAGGCGAAGGCATCGCCGCGTGCGCCGTAGTTGGTGAACATGTCCATGGAGGCACATCCCGGAGCCAGCAGCACGGTGTCCCCGGGTCGGGCCAACGTCGCAGCCCCTGCCACGACGCGGTCCATGGGTCCTCCCCCTGCAGTGTCTCCGGCGGCCACTTCGATCACGGGCACATCGGGCGCGTGTCGCGAAAGCGCGTCCCGGATCACCGCCGCGTCCCGGCCGAGGAGCACGACGCCCCGCAGCCGGTCGCGCACCGCCAGCACGAGGTCGTCGAAGCGTGCTCCCTTGGCCAGCCCGCCCGCGACCCACACGACGGGGTCGTAGGCCTGCAGCGAGGCGAGGGCGGCGTGGGGGTTGGTCGCCTTCGAGTCATCGATCCAGGTGACCTCGTCGAGGACCGCCACCTCGGCGATCCGGTGGCCGTCGGGGACGAACGCCCGCAGGGCTGTGCGGATCGCGGCGGGACTGACGCCGTGCGACCGGGCGAGGGCGGCTGCGGCCAGGGCGTTGGCGACGAAGTGCGGTGCGCTCGTGGCCAGGTCGTCCAGCGTGCAGATCTCGGCGGCGGTCGTCTGGCGCTCCTCGATGAACGCCCGGTCGGCGAGTACGTCGTCGACCAGGCCCATCATGCTCACCGACGGAGTGCCGAGGGTGAACCCGACGGCGCGGGCGCCCTCCTGCACGTCGGCGTCGCGGACGAGCCGCTCGGTGACGGGGTCGGCCACGTTGTAGATGCACGCCCGTTCGACCCCGGAGTAGATGCGCCCCTTGTCGGCGGCGTAGGACTCCATGTCGTCGTACCAGTCCAGGTGGTCCTCGGCGACGTTGAGGACGGCGGCCGACTCCGCCCGCATCGAGGACGTGTAGTGCAGCTGGAAGCTGGAGAGCTCGACGGCGAGGACGTCGTACGGCTCGGGGTCCATCACGGCCTCGACGATCGGCAGGCCGACGTTGCCGCAGGCCACGGTGCGCAGGCCGGCCGCCCGGAGCATCGCCTCGAGCATCTGCACGGTCGTGGTCTTGCCGTTGGTGCCGGTCACCGCGAGCCAGGGCGCGGGATGCTCGGGGTCGCGCAGCCGCCAGGCCAGCTCGACCTCGCCCCAGATCGGGATGCCGCGCTCACGCGCCTGCGCGAGCAGCGGCGAGGACGGGGCCCACCCCGGGGAGGTGACGACCAGGTCGACGTCCTCGGGCAGTCGGTCGGTGGACCCCGGACCGATCAGGACGGTGGCGCCGAGGATCTGCAGAAGCGTCCGCTGCTCGCGGCGGTCACCCGCGGCGGACTCGTCCAGCACCGTGACCTGGGCGCCGAGGTGGGTCAGGTTGTCGGCCGCGGCGAAGCCGGAGACACCCATGCCCGCCACGACGACCCGGACCCGGCTCCAGTCGCTGGTCCGCCCGAG
>NZ_JAOPXP010000014.1 GCF_025965085.1 Marmoricola sp. | reverse complement strand
TCAACGAGGCTCGTGATCGGTGCCGGTCAGCGGTCACCAACAGCGGTTTCAGGTGGCCCGTCACGCGCCGGGTCACGATCCTGCTCTCCCCGACCGACCTGCCGAAGCGTGGTCCGCACTTCGACCTTGCCATCGCCGTCGCGGTGCTGGCCGCCTCCACCAAGGACTTCCCCCAGGCCGACCTCGTTGGGGCAGCGATGATCGGCGAGCTCACCCTCGACGGTCGCGTGCGGTGCGTGCCCGGTGTGCTCCCGATGACGATGGCCGCCGCCGCCCGGGGCCTGAGGACGGTCTACGTCCCCGAGCCCCAGACGGACGAGGCCGCGATGGTGCCCGGAATGCAGGTGTTCGGCATCAGGTCCCTCGCTCAGGTGATCGCGCTCCTGCGCGGGGAGGAGGTGCCGGAGGCAGCTGAGGTCGAACCCCTGACCGGCTCTCCCTTGCTCTCCTGGAGGGGGGAGGAGCGCCTCGAGGATCTCGACATGGCTGACGTCATCGGGATGGCGGACACCCGTTACTCCGTCGAGGTGGCGGCGGTCGGGGGTCACCACCTGATGCTCACCGGGCCGAAGGGCTCGGGCAAGACCACCCTGGCCGAGCGCATCCCGGGACTCCTGCCCGACCTGAGTGACGACGAGTCGCTCGAGCTCACAGCGGTTCACTCGCTCTCGGGTGCCCTCCCTCCAGGAGCGGCCCGAATCACGCGGCCGCCCTTCCGAGCACCTCACCACTCGGCGTCTCGCACCGGGATCCTCGGCGGCGGCAGCGGGCGGGTGCGACCGGGGGAGGTGAGCAAGGCCCATCTGGGCGTCCTCTTCCTCGACGAGTTCCCGCTGTTCCCCTCCGACGTCGTCGAGGCGCTCCGCGAGCCGCTCGAGGCGGGGGAGATCTCGATCTCCCGGGGAGAGGAGGACGCCATCTACCCGGCACGGACGATGTTCGTCTTCGCATGCAACCCGTGTCCCTGTGGGGAGTTCTCACCGGTGTCCCGGGACCACCACTGTCGGTGCCGCGAGCTCAAGCGTCGGGAGTACCGGCGCAAGATCTCCGGCCCGATCGCCGACCGCATCGACATCACCAGGTTCGTGGAGCCCATGCGTCCCTACGAGCGCGAGCAGCCCCTGCCGTTCGACCGTCCCGAGCCCAGTGCCCCGATCCGGCTGAGGGTCGCCGCTGCTCGTGCGCGCCAGCGGGAGCGTTATGCCGGCCACCCGTGGCGGCTCAACGCCCACGCTCCGGGGCCGCTGCTCCGCGAGCGCTGGCCGCTGACGGACAACGCCGCACAACGGCTCGAGACCGAGGTGTACGCCGGGCGGCTGACCCGCCGAGGAGCCGTGCGCGTCCATCGGGTCGCCTGGTCGGTGGCCGACCTCGCCGGCCTCGACAGGCCAGGGGTCGACGAGCTCGACGTGGCGCTGCGACTACGGTCGGCGGCACCCCTGCTGCTGAGCAGCCTGCCGACGCCCGGCGCCCCGCCGGCCGTGGGGGAGACCGCATGACCAGCGTCAGCGAGTCCGAGCGGCTGGCCCGCGTGGTGCTCTCCAGGATCGGTGAGCCGGGCGACCACCGACTGACCGACCTGGTCCACGAGCTGGGCGCCAGCAAGGTCCTGTCGAGCCTGCAGGGGCAGGCTGCCGGCGGTGAGCTGGGTGCCGACCTCGCCGAGCGGCTCGAGTCGGTGGACGCCGTCCAGGAGCTCGAGCGTGCCTCGTCCCAGGGAATCAGGTTCGTCGTCCCGGGCGATCAGGAGTGGCCGGCTGTGCTCGACGACCTGGCTCACGCGCCCCACCTGCACGAGCGTGGGGGGGTGCCCGTGGGGCTGTGGTGCCGCGGAGTGCTGCGGCTGGATGAGGCGGCCGAGAACGCCGTCGCCGTGGTGGGCTCCCGGTCGGCGACCACCTACGGTGCCGACGTCGCCACGGGCATCGCCGCCACCCTGGCGCGCGCGTCCTGGACGGTGGTGTCCGGTGCAGCGTTCGGCATCGACCAGGCGGCGCACCGCGGGGCGCTGTCCAACCGCGGTCGGACGGTCGCGGTGCTGGCCTGCGGAGCGGACCGTGCCTACCCTGCGGCGCACCGCAGCCTGATCGACTACATCGCCGACGTCGGGCTGCTCGTCTCCGAGGCGCCGCCGGGGTGCGCTCCGACCCGGATCCGGTTCCTGGCCCGCAACCGCATCATCGCAGCGCTCTCCCGCGGTGCGGTCGTGGTGGAGGCCGCTGTCCGCAGCGGGGCGCTCAACACCGCCAGCTGGGCGGGAGGGCTCGGGCGCACCGTGATGGGGATCCCCGGGCCGGTGACCAGCGCGCCGTCTGCCGGAGCCCACCAGCTCATCCGCGCCCGGGACGCGCTGCTGGTGACGTCGGGGGAGGAGGTGCTCGAGGCGGTGGGGCCGATGGGCACCTTCGCGTTGGCAGACCCCCGAGAGCCCGAGAACGTCCGCGACCGGTTGCCCCCGCGCGAGCGCCAGGTGCTGGACGCCGTGCCCCTCGTCCGGGCCGTCGACTCGGACTCCATCGCCCGCACAGCCGGCATCGCGCACGGCCGGACCAAGGAGGCGCTGCTCGCCCTGCACCGCGCGGGGCTGGTGGAGCACTCGCTCGGATGCTGGCGGGTCTCACCCGGACCTGCTGACTCCTCGGGTGCCTAGGGTCGCGCCTGCGGGGTCGGCGGCCTCGCGGTTCGTAGTGTGGCCATGTGGAGGAGACCGAGGAGCTGCCCGAGGGGTTGGCGACCGCCCTGGCGGCCTACGAGCGCCACCTGAGCTCGGAGCGCGACCTCGCGGCGCACACCGTGCGTGCCTACATGGGTGACGTGCTCGGCATGCTGCAGCACGCAGCAGCGCTGGGCCACACGGACGTACGCACGCTCGACCTGCGGACGCTCCGCAGCTGGCTGGCCAAGCAGCAGACCCTCGGCAAGGCCCGCTCGACCATGGCTCGTCGCGCCACGGCTGTCCGCGTCTTCACGGCGTGGGCTCAACGCACCGGCCGGGCCGACGCCGACCCGGGAGCATCCCTGGGAACACCCAAGGCGCACAAGCCGCTGCCACCTGCACTGAACGCTGCCGACGCGCGGGCGCTGCTCGAGGCGGCTGCTGTGCGCGCCGACGACGGCAGCGCGGTCGGGCGGCGTGACGTCGCGATCCTCGAGCTGCTCTACGCCACGGGGATCCGCGTGGGAGAGCTCTGCGGGCTCGACGTCGACGACGTCGACCGCGGACGCCGGGTGGTCCGGGTCCTGGGCAAGGGCCGCAAGGAGCGCACCGTGCCGTACGGCGTGCCCGCCGACCGTGCGATCGGGCTCTGGCTCGAGACCGGTCGCCCCGCGCTCTTCGTGCCTGGTGCGGGCGCGGCGATGTTCCTGGGGGCACGTGGTGGCCGGATCGACCAGCGGGCCGTGCGGACGCTGGTGCATGCCCGGCTGGCCGACGTGCCCGATGCTCCGGACATGGGTCCGCACGGGCTCCGGCACACCGCCGCGACCCACCTGCTCGAGGGCGGCGCGGACCTGCGAACCGTGCAGGAGATGCTCGGCCACGCGTCGCTGTCGACGACGCAGATCTACACCCACGTGACCACCGACCGGCTGCGTACGGCCTACCGGCTCGCTCACCCTCGGGCCTGAGGTTCGACCCGCGACCGTCCCGTGAGCGCGGTCACGACCACCGGACCGGCCCGAGCCAGGCTCTGCGCGACAGCGGCACCGACTCCGTGCCTGCCGCCGGTGACCACGAAGGAGGCATCCATGGCGAGGCGTATGCCGGTGGCGAGACGTTGACGGGTGCGAACGGAAGCAGCCTGATCGGGCCGGCGCCGACCAGGGTCAGCGGGTCCAGGTAGCTCTCCCCGCGTCGAAGTCCCCAGTGCAGGCAGGCGCGGGGGAAGCAGTGGCTCGAGGCTCGTTGCAGGGTGCCGATGACCGCTCCCCGGGCGACGAGGTCACCCACCCGGACCCGCGCGCCCACCGGTTCGTACGTCGTGCGCACGCCGCCGTGGTCCACCACCACGACGCCCCGGCCGGCGAGCCGCGCCGCGAACGTGACCGTGCCACCAAGCGACGTGTGGACCCCCTGGCCCACGCGACCGGCCAGGTCCACGCCGCGATGCCCGGCGCCCCAGCTCGTCGCGGGCGGGTCGAACCCGGAGAGGACCTCGGGCCGGGGATCGAGCGGCAACGCACCGTGACGGCTGGGCGCGGGAGCGAGGTCGGCCTGCGCTGCAGGTCCCCACAGGGTCAGGCCAAGCGCCAGGACGAGGGAGGTGAGGAGACGCATGCGGTCAGGGTGCCCATGGGCGGGGCCAGCGGCGAGCGGGTCACCCGGCCCTGTGGAGCCGGGTAGACGTCCCCCGGGCTGTGGACGTCAACCGGTCTTGCGAGATCTCGCCTCGGCCCCGACGACGCGGCAGGACGGGACCCGGTGGTCGAGCTCGAGATTGAGTGGGTCGGGCTGGCGAAGGTGCCGCGGTGGCGACGAGCACCGACGGCCGGTGCCAGGCCCACGCCGCTCCTCGGCCTCACGCCGCGAACCCCCGAGGCGCCTCCATCCGGCCGGGGGCAGCCTCTGGGCCGTTTCGACACCTCACCGGTGCACGGATAGAGTGGCCCCAGCAACCCGTACGGGTTGACTTCGCACGCTCGTTTCCGTGCCGTCCCGCAGATCCTGGCAGGACGGAGTCACGCGGGCGAGGGCTCTCAGTCCCTGGAGACAGGGTCGGGCTCCGCACGAGTGCCAGGGCAGGCCCCCAGCGACACCGGGGAGCTCTGCAACGAACTGAAAACCCAGTTCACGCACGTGCTCGTGCGCGGACACGACAGGAAAGAATCAGATGGCAGTCGTCACCATGCGCCAGCTCCTCGAGAGCGGCGTCCACTTCGGGCACCAGACCCGTCGCTGGAACCCCAAGATGAAGCGCTTCATCATGACCGAGCGCAACGGCATCTACATCATCGACC
>NZ_JAOPXP010000002.1 GCF_025965085.1 Marmoricola sp. | reverse complement strand
GTGCCCAGGACGCAGCGGACGGCGGAGCCGTGCAGGTGGCCGGGCACCAGGTTGGCGTCACCGACGAACCGGCCGACGCGCTGGTCGACCGGTGCGCCGTACAGCCTCGCCGGGCTGTCCACCTGGCGGATGACGCCGTCGTCCATGACCGCCACGCGGTCGGCGAGCGACAGTGCCTCTCCCTGGTCGTGCGTGACGAGCAGTGCGGTCGTACCGGCGTTGCGCAGCACGGAGCTGACCTCGCGACCGGCGCTCAGCCTCAGGGCGGCGTCGAGGGAGGAGAACGGCTCGTCGAGCAGCACGACCCGGGGCTCCGGGGCGAGGGCGCGGGCGAGCGCCACCCGTTGCTGCTGTCCACCGGAGAGCTCGCGCGGGTAGGCGCCCGCCACGGCGGCGGGCAGCTCGGCGAGACGGAGCATCTCGTCCAGGCGCCGGGTGGTGCGCTGCCGTCGCGGGAGCCCGAAGAGGATGTTCGACCGCACGTCGAGGTGCGGGAAGAGGGCGCCCTCCTGAGGCACGTAGCCGACCTGTCGGCGCCACGCGGGCAGCGAGCCGTGACCGTTCGCGACGGTCGCTCCGTCCAGCGTCACCACTCCGGCACCGGGGTCGAGGAAACCGGCGATGATGCGGAGCAGCGTGGTCTTGCCACACCCCGATGGACCGAGCACGGCCAGGATCTCGGCGTCGTCCACCTCCAGGTCGACGCCTCGGAGCACCTCGTGGGGCCCGAACGACTTGCGCAGGCCCTGCACAGTGACCCGGCTCACGCGAGCACACCTCCTCGTGCCTGGCGGCTGAGGAGCCAGGTGGCGGGCAGGGAGACCACGACCAGCAGCAGGGCGTACGGCGCGGCCGCACCGTAGGCGAGCGACGAGCTGTTCGACCAGAACTCGGTGGCCAGCGTCGACGTGCCGATGGGAGCCATCAGCAGCGTCGCGGTGAGCTCGGTGGAGACGGCGAGGAACACGAGCGCCGCCCCTGCTCCCAGGCCGTTGCGGATCAGCGGCAGGGTGACCCGGACGAGCACCCCGGCGGGTCGCTCGCCGAGGCTGCGTGCCACGTCCTCGAGCACCGGCTGGGCGTGCTCCAGGCTGCTGCGGATGCTCACCACGGCCCGGGGCAGGAACAGGATCGCGTAGCCGAGGAGCAGCAGGGGCAGGGTCTGGTAGAGCGGACGCACCGAGCGGATCGAGACTGCCACCAGTGCCAGCGCCACCACGATGCCGGGAAGGGCGTGGGCGGTGAACGTGGCGCGCTCGATGAGGTTCGCCAGCCTGCCGCGGTGACGGACCGCGAGCCACACCACCGGCAGCGCCAGTGCCACGGTGACCGTAGCGGCGCCCAGGCCCAGCCCCGCCGTGGTGACGGTGGCCGAGACGAGCTCGCCGACAGGGAAGGCGGTGGAGGAGCCGACCATCAGCCAGTGCACGAGGCTGCTCACCGGTACGCCTAGGGAGAGCGTCACGAGCACCAGCACGGCGCACAGGGCGACCGGACGCAGCGGGCCGAGCCGGACGCGGTCCACGCTTCGGACGCTGCCGGCGCCCACGCGCCAGAGCGCGACGTCTCCCCGCAGCGAGAGCTCCGCGACCAGCAGCAGCAGGCAACCGAGCACGAGCACTCCGGCCAGCACGTTGGCCGGGGCGCTGTTGAACGCCGAGCGGTAGTGGTCGTAGATGGCCGTGGTGAAGGTCGGGAACCGCAGCATCTGCAGGGCGCCGAACTCGGCGAGCACGTGCAACCCGACCAGGAGAGCACCTCCCAGGACGCCCGGCCGGATCCCGCTCAGGACCACGCGTCGGAAGGCCGTCCAGCGGTCGAGGCCGAGCGAGTGCGCCACCTCCTCGAGGGCGGGATCGAGCGTGCGCATCGC
Organism: Marmoricola sp.; assembly: GCF_025965085.1. Classification (GTDB taxonomy): domain Bacteria; phylum Actinomycetota; class Actinomycetes; order Propionibacteriales; family Nocardioidaceae; genus Marmoricola. The sequence continues at coordinate 13,466 of NZ_JAOPXP010000002.1, read as the reverse complement.
CGCGACCGTCGGCAGGTAGACGAGCGGGGCGTAGGAGAGTGACACGACGAGCACCGCGCCGGCGTACCCCTGGACAGCGTGCGTGAGCGAGACCCATCCGTAGCTGTTCACGAAGGCTGGGATCGCGAGAGGTGCCACGAACAGCACGTGCCAGACCCGACGGAGCGGCAGGTCGGAACGCTCGACGAGCCACGCGCAGGCGACTCCGATCAGCGTGCTCAGCGCCATGGCCCCGAGCAGCAGGCCAACGGTGTTGCGCAGGAGCTCGCCGACGCGGGGGCGGGCGATGAGGTCCCACGTGGCGACCGGACCGAGCGACCACGTGTACCAGGCGACGTACCCCAGGGGCACGAGCACCAGGAGAGCCACCAGGCCGGCGGTGAGGACGAGCAGGGCGGGCGCGCCACTGCGGGTCCTGCTCAGCCGTGCTGGGGCGAGCTGTGCGCTCAGAGGAACCCGGCCTCCTGCATCATCGACACCACTTTGGGGCTGTTCAGGTCGGAGACGTCGACCTCCGGCGGGTCGAGCTCGGAGAGCTTCCGCACCCCACGGCCGAGGTCGACCTCGGGGTTGAGCGGGTACTCCAGCGCGTAGCTCTTCGCGATGACCTCCTGCCCCTCCTTGCTGACCAGGTAGTCGACGAACTTCTGAGCGTCCTTCGCGTCGTCACTGGACTTCAGCACCCCGGCGCCGGAGACGCTGATGAACGCGCCCGGGTCCTTCTTCCCGAAGAAGTGCAGCCGGGAGGAGTCGCTGTTCTCTCCGGACTCCTCCTGGTCGCGGTACCAGTAGTAGTGGTAGATCACGCCGGCCGGCTTCTCGCCGGAGTTGACGGACTCGAGCACCACGTTGTTGCCGTCGTACACGGTCCCGTTGGCCTTCAGCCCTGCCAGCCAGGCCTTCGTCGCCTGCTCCCCCCGGGTCGCGAGCACTGCGCTGACGATCGCCTGGAAGTCGGCGCCGGTCGGGGAGAACGAGATGCGGTCCTTCCACTGCGGTTCGGCGAGATCCATGAGCGAGGCCGGCAGCTGGTCCTGGCGCAGCTTCGCGGTGTTGTAGACCAGCACCGTGGAGCGCGCCGCGAAGCCGGTCCACTGGCCGTCGTCGGGCCGGTACTGCGCGGGGATCTGGGCGAGCGTGGACTCGTCGAGCCGGGCGAACAGGTTCTTGCTGTCCACGAGGGTCATGGCCGGAGAGTTCTCGGTGAGGAAGACGTCGGCGGGTGACGCGGCCCCCTCGGTCGCCAGCTGGTTGCCGAGCTCGAGGTCCGAACCGTTGCGCAGCTGGACGCGGATGCCGGTCTTCTTGGTGAACGCCCTGGCGACGGAGTCGATGAGCTCCTCGTGCTGGGCGTTGTAGACCACGAGCGACGGGCCGCTGTCCTCGGCGCCGCAGGCAACGAGTGGCAGGGCGAGGAGGAGCGCCAGCAGGGCAGAGGGGCGGAGACGCGACAGGCGCATGCAGACCATCCTTAGTTAGGGATGCCTTACCTTAGTCCATACCGGCGGTGGCTCGTCCTGCCCCTCCGAGGAGAGCGATGCGGAAGGGCTCGGCACGAGGTACTACCACCAACGCCCCATGGCGCCAGGTGCTCCGGTTCGGCAAGGGTGGTCTCCGGGCCCGGGGTCGGCCTTCTCCGTGGCCCTGGCGCTACTCGGTGTCGGCCTCCTGTCAAGCGCCGGCCGTCAGTGGCCGTACGGCTGTCTAGGCCTGGTCAATTCGGGTGGTGGGCGGACTCCGCACGGGCCACCCAAATTTGGGGGCGCACAAGCCCTTCATCTTGGGGTGCCCGGGCCTCACCCGCACCTCGCAGACTCGTCCCACGTGTCGCTGTGGAGGCTGGCACCGTCAAGGGGGAGGACCCAATGTTCGAGGTCACCATGTTCGGAACCACGTCGGTGAACACCGGCGGTGGCCGCGCCGCCGTCAACCTGGGGGGAGTCAAGCCACGGCAGATCCTGGAGATCATGGCGCTGGCCAACGGCGCACCGGTCAGCAAGGAGCGCTTGGCTGATCTCCTCTGGGAGGGGGAACCGCCGAAGTCGTACCTCGCGACGCTCGAGAGCTACATCTGCGTGCTCCGGCGCCAGCTCGGCTCTCGCGGTCGCACGTCGGTGATCATGACGACCTCGAAGGGCTACGCGCTCGACCCCGCGCAGGTGCGCGTCGACCTCGCCTGGTGTCGCTCGTTGCTCGAGTCGGCGAGGACGGCATCGGATGCCGCCTCGGGCATCGGTCTGACCGAGCAGGCGCTGGAGGTGTCCAGACAACCCCTGCTTGCCAGCGAGCCATATGCCGACTGGGCTGCCCGGGAGCGCGAGCACCTGGTGCGCGAGCTCGTCGAAGGGTGCGTCCGTGCCTCTGCCCAGGCACTGACCCTGGGAGACGGAGCCCGCGCGGTGAGGCTGGCGCGCAGTGCGGTCCAGCTCGACGGCTTCGCAGAGAATGCGTGGCGGCAGATGATGCGTGCCCTCGTCAGCACCGGCCGCCGCGGCGAGGCGCTGCAGGCCTTCAACAACCTGCGCACGCTGATGGCGGGGGAGCTCGGTGTCGAGCCGGCCGGCGCGACCCAGGAGCTCTACCTCCAGGTCCTGCGCGACGAGTCGGGCCCGCTGACGGAGTCCGGACCCGACTCCGGTGAGCTGCGCACGTTGTTGGCGCTGCTACGTCGCGCCCTCGACTCGACGCCCGGGATCACCGTCCCCCGAGGTGACAGTGGGTTGTCCTTCGCGGCCGTCCAGGCGCTCGCCGTCGCGTGACGTGCACCAACGGTCGTGAGACGACCGGTGCCCGCACTTCGGGACCGCTCGCCACCACCTGATTGGTGAATGTGCAACTGGGCACACGTTCCACTGACACGCCTGCTCAGGCAGAGAAGGTGTTGGGAATGCCCGAAGGGACCGAACGCGCGGGAAGCACGAGCGTCCTGGTGGTCGATGACCACCGGACGTTCGCGGATCTGCTCGCCCTCGCACTGGCGGGGCAGCCGGACCTCGGCCGCGCGGGGACCGCCCACAGTGCGGAGGAGGGCCTGGCGCTAGCCCTGAGCCTGCAGCCGGATGTCGTCGTGATGGACGTGCGACTCGGGTCGGCTGACGGACTCGAGGTGACGGCGCGGCTGACCGCGATGTTGCCGGGCGTGCGCGTGATCGTGCTCACCGCGCATGCGACCCAGGCACTGCTCGAACGCGCTGTCACCGCCGGGGCGTGCTGCCTCCTGCCGAAGGACGGTTCGTTCCAGGAAGTGCTGAGCGCGCTTCGATCGGCCAGGCGGGGCGGGTTCGTCGTACATCCGGCGTTGATGCGGGAGCTCATGACGGGCACACGACAGGTGGCACAGCCCGCTCCTCAGCTGACGCTGCGCGAGCGAGAAGTGCTCGACCTGCTGGCCGACGGGCACGATGCCCGGGCGATCGCGCGCGCGCTGGGAATCTCGCTGCACACCTGCCGGGGTCACGTTCGCAGCCTGCTGACCAAGCTCAACGCGCACTCACAGCTCGAAGCCGTGGCCAACGCCACCCGAGTGGGACTGGTCCGTGCTGCCGACCCGAGATGAGCTGCCTTCCGAGGCCGAGACGTCCGAGGACCGCCGGTTCATCCGGTCGGCAGTGCGGCGCTTCGCGCTCTGGAGCGTGCTCGTGCTGCTCGTGCTCACCGGTGCATGCATCCTGATCGGAGGCAGGATCGCCCAGGAGTCGGCCCTGCAGGCAGCGCAAATGCACGGTGTCACGGTCGCCAACAGCGTCGCGGCGCCGCACGTGGACGAAGCGGTGCGCGCCGGGGATCCCGCAGCGCTGCAGCGCCTCGGCCAGGTCATGCAGCCGCAGCTGGACAATGGCTCGCTGACGCACGTGAAGCTCTGGAGTCGCGACGGAAGGGTGCTCTGGTCGGACGAGAAGGCACTGGTCGGGCGGACGTTCTCGCTCAGCCCTGAGGTCGACGAGCTGTTCAGGACCCAGAAGGCGACGGCGGAGCTGTCCGACCTCACGAAGGCGGAGAACGTCGAGGATCGCAGTCACGGTGAGCTCCTCGAGGTGTACGTCGGCACGGTGGATGCCAACTCCAACGCGTTGGTGTTCGAGGCCTACCTCTCCACGGAGCGGATGCGCAACGACCAGCAGCGCACCGTGCTCGACATCCTGCCCGTAGCCGTCGGCGGGTTGCTGCTCTTCCAGCTGACGGTTCTTCCACTGGCGCTCTCGCTCGCGCGGCGCGTGCAGCACGGGGAGGCAGAACGCGTCCGGATCATGCGTCAGGCCCAGCTGCTGAGCGCGCAGGAGAGTCGCCGGATCGCCCTGGACCTGCACGACGGGGTGATCCAGGACCTCGCGGGCCTGAGCTACGCCATGCCGGCGGTGATGGCGCAGCTCCCCACCACTGAGGAGGCGGCCGGGGCCAGGGAGGCCGTTCGACGCTCCACCGAGATCCTCCGGAGGGACGTCGCGTCCCTCCGCTCGATGATGGTCGACATCTACCCTCCCGACCTCCACGGATCGGGGTTCGCCCCGGCTGTGGAGGATCTTGCCCACCAGGTCCGGGCCCAGGGTCTCGACGTCGAGGTGCGCGTCCGCGAGGGCTACAACGAGCCACTGGACGCCAGCAGGCTGGCGTACCGCCTGGTGCGCGAAGGCCTGCGCAACGTGGTCAAGCACGCACGAGCGTCCCGGGCCAGTGTGTCGGTGGACCGCAAGGGCCGACTCGTCCACGTGGAGGTGCGGGACAACGGGGTGGGCATCTCCGATCGATGGGACGCGGGGAAGGGCCACCTGGGGCTGGTGCTGCTCCGAGACACGCTGCACGACTTCGGAGGCGGGCTCTCCGTTCGGGCGATCCCCGGGGGTGGGACGGTGCTGGAGGCAGTGTTCCCGGCCGATCTGCTCGAGGGTGCCCGGACCACCGCGAGAAGACCACGAGGCGTGTTCGCACGATGGAGGTCAGCCCGCCAGGACCGACGCGAGGACCGGTAAGGCATCAGTGAGCTCGTGGCAGACGCCCACGAGGTGGTGGTGCGCTTCGGCCTGCGGTCACTGCTGGCAGCCGAGGACGACGTCGACCGAGCGGCCCGCCTGACGGGCCCCTGAGCCAGGGGCGACCCCCGGATCGATCCGGGATCCCGAGGCTGCGCAGGGTCACGAGCGCCGCCTCCTCCACCGCTCAAGGTTTGTCCAAGGCGATGCCGCGACGGTGGTGACCTGGAAGTGGAAAGTACCGGGTGCCCCGAGCCCGGAGAGACGAGGTTTCGAGATGTCCGTGAGCCGTCGCAACGTACTCAAGCTTGCTGTGATCGGTGGCGCTGCTGCTGCCCTGCCGCTGCAGAGGGTCGCCTTCACGTCCGGGTCGACCGCCCGCATGCCCACGAGCAAGATGCCCAAGTACTTCAGCCAGCCGTTCGCCGTTCCTCCGGTGCTGACGCGCACCGACCGTCGGCCCATCAGGTGCTTCGACGGTCAGATGCGCGACTACGACCGCTACGACATCGCGCAGACCTTCGGCGTGGCCAGCATCCTGCCGGGATACAAGACCCCGGTCTTCGGCTACAACGGCTCGGTGCCGGGACCGACGATCCGCGTGCACCATGACAACTCCATCATCGTGAACCAGTCCAACCTGCTGCACCTGCCGCCGGCATCGCCGTACCAGGGCGTGGCCATGCCGTCCCGGTACACCAGCAACCCGCTGCAGAGGTCCACCTCGACCCACCTGCACGGGTCCGCGTCCCTTCCCCAGTACGACGGCTACGCCTCGGACGTCACCATGCCGGGTCAGGTCAAGCGCTACTTCTATCCGAACTGCCAGGAGGCGCGGACACTCTGGTACCACGACCACGGGGTCCACCACACCTCCCAGAACGCCTACAACGGCCTGGCGGGCATGTACATCCTGCACGACCCGCACGAGCAGGCGCTGGGCATCCCGCAGGGCAGGTACGACGTGCCGCTGATCATCAAGGACGCGATGTTCGCCGACGACGGGGGCCTCGTCTACGAGGACAACTCCGAGTCCGGCGTCTACGGAGACGTCATCTTGATGAACGGCGTGCCGTGGCCCGCGATGCAGGTCGAGCCGCGTAAGTACCGGTTCCGGTTCCTCAACGCCTCGGTGTCGCGGTCCTACAAGTGGCAGCTGCACGACGGTCGCAGTGCGGTGCCCATGACCGTGATCGGAACCGACGCGGGCCTGATGCCCAAGCCACAGGTCGTCAGCTCCTTCCGGCACGGCATGGCCGAGCGCTACGAGGTGGTCATCGACTTCGCCCCCTTCGCCCAGAAGCCCGGAAGTGCGCCGGCAAAGCTGACTCTCAAGAACCTGCTGCCCAAGAACAACATCAACTACGACGGCGTCATGCAGGCCATGCAGTTCGTGGTGGGCCCGAAGTCGTCGGTGGCGAGCGTGGACAACAACGCCGTCCCCGCCGACTGGGAGAGCCGGGTCGAGGCCCCCGAGTGCATGACCTTCACCGAAGCGGACCTGAAGGCCCAGGGCGTCACCGAGCGTCAGTTCAAGTTCATCCGCACCAACGGTCACTGGACCATCAACGGCGAGACCTGGGAGAACGTCGTCGACAGCGGCTACACGCACTGCATGGCCGAGCCCGAGCTCGACAGCGTCGAGATCTGGGAGCTGACCAACACCTCGGGTGGCTGGTTCCACCCGGTGCACATCCACCTCGTCGACTTCCAGGTGCTCTCGCGCAACGGAAGCGCCTCCAACGTGCTTGCCTACGAGAAGGGCCCCAAGGACGTGGTCTACGTGGGCGAGAACGAGACCGTCCGCGTGGCGATGCGCTTCGGGGGACCGCCGGCCGGCGACGGGTGGCCACGACCACGAGGCCGCTACATGATGCACTGCCACAACCTGGTCCATGAGGACCACGACATGATGATGCAGTTCAGCGTGGGCGACCCCGACCACGCCCCCGAGTACGACCCCATCACCGCCGCCGCCGCCGGCCTGATCGGCTGAGACCGTGCACGTTCCGGGCTCCCTGGCCACGTCGGGTTCGCGGCCACTCGGGGCCGCAACCCACGGGGGCGCCCCTTCGCGCCCGTCACGGCCGCGACGGTGGGGGCTCGGCATCGTGGTCGCACTGGTGGCGATCGTCGTGATGCGGACGTTCGTCCTCGAGCCGCTCGGCATCCGGTCGTCCAGCATGGTCGGCACCCTTCGTCCCGGCGAACATGTGCTGGTCGACAAGGTGACCCCACACCTCCGCAGCTGGCATCGGGGGGATGTGGTGTTGTTCAGGGCGCCGAAGAACAGCCAGCTCACCATCAAGCGGGTGGTCGGCCTGGCCGGTGACAGCGTCGAGATCCGGGACGGCGTGCTCCACGTCAATGGGGATCCCGTCCCCGAGCCCTACGTGCGGCCCGGAGCGATCGACGGCGTCTACTACGGCCCCACCCGGGTGGGCATCGGAGAGGTCTTCCTGCTCGGTGACAACCGCCCCAACTCGCTCGACTCCCGGCAGTACGGCGGCGTGCCCGTCTCAAGCATCTCCGGCCGCGTCCGCTGGGTCGTCTGGCCGCTCGACGAGTCAGGAGCAGTCCGATGAGGCAGAGAACGAGAGTCCTCGTGTCCGCACTCCTCGCCCTCCTGGTGGTGGTGCTCGCCCTGGCTGCACCTGCCGCCGCCCACACCGACCTCGCCGGGACCTCCCCGCGTGAGGGCACGGTGGTCGACCGGTTGCTCCGCGAGGTGCGTCTGTCGTTCGACGAGCCGCTCTCGAGCAGCCTCGTGCAGGTGGCGGTCATCGCCCCGGACGGCACTGACGTCGTGTCCGGCGAGCCGACCGTCGACGGCGGGAGCGTCGTGGCTTCCCTGCGTCGACTCGAAGGGCCGGGTCGCTACCGCGTGGCCTACCGCGTCGTGGCCGCCGACGGTCACCCCGAGACGGGTGGGTTCAGGTTCACCCTCTCCGAGGCGGCCGCCTCGACGCGCAGCAGTCGTGCGACGGCAGCCGTCCTGCCGACCGGCTCCGGGTCGCAGTCGTCTGACCTGGCCGCCTCGCCTGCCTCAGGTGCGTCCGGACCCTGGCTGGCCGTGTCCGTGGCCCTCGCCGGGCTGCTCGTCAGCGTAGTGCTGGCTCGCTTCACGGCGCTGCGGCGTACCCGCCCCGACGCGCCATGAGCGTGCAGGAGCTGTCGGTCCAGGAGCCCTCCGTGCAGGGGCTGTCGTGGGCGGACGCGATCGACCGTGACGAGCCGAGAACCCGCCGAGCCTGGCACCTGGTGCCTGGGCTCCTGCTGGTCACCGCCTGTGCCGTGCTGGTGCTGGCCGTGCTGCTCACCGGCCAGCGTCCCACCCAGGCGCCGGTCGGCCTTCCCGACGCCGGCCCCCTCGCCGCGTGGACCGTCATGCTGGCCCGAACGATGATGCGGCTCGGTGCCGTCGGCGCCGTCGGGTGCCTGGTCGCGGCGGCCTGGTTGCTGCCGCAGGAGGCGTCGCGATCCCAGGCGCTCTCCGCGCTCCATCGACGGCTGCTCCGCGCGGCAGGCAGGTGGTCACTCGTCTGGGCGGTCGCGTCGGTCCTGCTCATGGTCTCGGGCAGTGCGCAGCTCCTCGGCACACCCCTGCCCGGAGCGCTGAGCTCGTCGGCGGTGTGGGGCTACGTGCCCCAGCTGGCGGAGGGACGCGCGCTCATGGTCACCGCTCCGGCCGTGCTGGTCATCACCGTGCACGCTGCACAGCTGCGGTCCCGCCGCGGCATGCACCTGCTGACCGGCGTGGTGCTCCTCGCCCTCGCGCCGATGGCGCTGACCGGGCACGCGGCCACGGCAGGCAACCACTACGTGGCCACGCAGAGCCTCGTGCTGCATGTCCTGGGCGTGACGGTGTGGACGGGCGGGCTACTCGCGCTGCTCCACCTTCGCGGGGCGACAGGCACCACCCAGGCAACGGCCCTGACTCGGTTCTCGTCCCTCGCACTCGGCTGCTTCGTCGTGGTCGCCCTGAGTGGTCTGGTGAGCGCCTCCACGCGGCTGGGTGTCGACGTGGGGGCATGGCGTTCGACGTACGGCGCCCTCGTCGGCGCCAAGCTGGTGCTGTTCGTCGTCCTCGGGGCGATCGGCTGGACGCATCGCCGCCACACACTGCCCTCGATCACCGCCGGCCGGCGCGGAGCATTCTGGCGCCTGGCCGCCGGCGAGCTCGTCATCATGTCGGCGGCGCTGGGCCTCGCCGTCGCCCTGGCGCGTACCGCACCTCCGGTGAGGGCGGGCGTGGTCGCAGCCCCGCACCCCACGCTGCGCACCATCGAACGTGGCCTCCAGTCCCCGACGCCGGACCGCCTCCTCCTGGACAGTCGCCCCGACGCCTTGGTCATGACCGTGCTCGCGGTGGTGACGCTGTCGTGCGTGGTGGTGTACGGACGTGCGGCACGACAGGACGGCCGGGCCCGGGCCGGGTTGCTGTGGTTCCTCGCCGCCGTCGCGCTGTTGCTCTGGTCGCTGTGCGGAGGCCTGGCGGCGTACGGCAGCGCGGTGCTCAGTGGCCACGTGGCCCAGCTGCTCGTGTGTGCTGTGCTCGTCCCACGCCTGCTGACCCGCGCTGCGTGCCTGCTGCCGCAGGTGCAGCAGCCGCAGGCTCCCGACGAGCGGGCGGCCGGTCGCGTCCTCACGTCGATGGACCCGCTGAGCGCGGCGGTGCTCCTCTCGGTCTTCCTCTGCGCGGTCTACGCCACACCCGTGCTGGAGCTCACGCTGCGCAGCCCCGCCGCCCACCTCGCCGTCGACCTGCTCGGTGTGGCGGTGGGATCCGTCGGCCTGCTGGGCACCACGTTGCTCGCCGCTCCCGACCCGGACCGGCGCGGAAGGGTGGACCTGCTGACCGGACTGGTCCTCGCAGCGTTCGGAGTGGGACTCTCGGCGACGGTTCGGCCCCTGGCCCTCGACTGGTTCGCCGCCCTGCGCTGGGAGTGGAGCGACCCCGTGACCGACCAGCGGTACGCAGCAGTGGCCCTGTTCGTCCTGGCCCTGGCGCTCGTCGCCGCTGGTGCCCTCCGCCGGCGCCGTGTCCCGCCCGGCTGACGGGAGCGCCCCCAGCGCCCGTCCTGCCCGGGCGGACGAGGGTGGCGTTACCGGATTAGCGATGACCGAGGAGACTCCACAACACCTGCAACGGGAACCGCCTCACTGGTGCGGCCCACGCCGGGACGGGCCGGTCGGGGACCCCCACGGTACGAGCCGGGTACGCCTTCGTGTGGAACCTCGAGACAGGCGCGATCAGGGTGCTCGCCGACCAGCGTCGGGCAAGCTGTCGCTGACCATCGCGCTCGACCGGGGGCGTGGTTGAAATATCATCGGCCTCGTTCGCGCCATGACCGCACGTGTCGTCGCAACAGGGGAGGGCCGAAATGGGTGCTTTGGCATTCGACGGTAGTCAGGAACACACTCCGGTGGGTCATTTCACCTACGCGGTGAGTGACGACCGGTGGTTCTGGTCGGACGGCGTGTACGAACTGCACGGATACGCGCCCGACGCGGTGATCCCCACCACCGAGCTCATGCTCCAGCACAAGCACCCGGACGACATGGCGCGCGCCTTCGCCGTGCTGGAGGGGGCCGTCAGTCACGGTGGGCCGTTCAGCTGCTACCACCGCATCATCGACGCCAAGGACCGGTTCCGGTCGGTCCTCTCGGTCGGGTGCGGTGTCACCGGCCCCGACGGCAAGGTCGAGACCGTCACCGGATTCTTCGTCGACCTCACAGAAGTACGTCGGGCCGAGACCCAGGCCGAGGTCGAGGAGGCGCTGCTGCGAATCGCCGAGACACGGTCGGTCATCGACCAGGCCAAGGGCATGCTGATGCTGGCCACGGGATGCGACGCGGAGAAGGCGTTCGGTGTCCTGCGGACCTACTCCTCCCACAAGAACGTGAAGCTCCACGACCTCGCGCACCGACTGGTCGACGACGTGACGGCTCGGCCGCTGCCCGACGACCACTCGTGCCGCTCGGCCGTCCTGGCGTTCCTGGACGGGATCCAGCCCTACTCCGCCGGACCTACCGCCGAGACGTCCTGAGTCACCCCGGGGTCACCCCCGGCCCGGGCCGCCGGGGGGAGGCACGGTCGAGGCGCCGATCGGGACCTGGGTGTGGACTGTCCACCGGTAGTGCTGGTCGCGTCTGGTCACCGCGGCCAAGGTGACCTGCGAGACCGGGACCTGCACCGGGGTCGGGGACGGGAGCAGGTCCTGGACGGGTCCGGGGTCGCCGTCCCGTCTGACGTAGGCGACGCTGATGTGGGGCCGGGCGAAGGGACCGAGCAGCCCCTCGCGGTCCGCAGGAGCGATCTCGCGGCCGGCCACCTGGTCGCGAAGGTCCTGCACCGCATCCTGCGGTTCCACCCAGAGCACGACGGCCCCCGGGAGCATCCCGACAGCGTCGACCCGGAGCACGAACGGGAGCCGGGCGGCAAGGGCACGGCGGGTCCGGATGACGCAGTCCTCGACGGCCTCCGGGGACACCTCGTCCTCGAAGCCGACCTCGCGCAGGGTCAGGTGCAGCCAGGACGGAGGGCTGACGTCGACCTCCGGCGAGCCGGCGAGCGCGGCGGTGACCTCGCGGCTCGTCGCGGCGACCTGCGGCAGGTCGGTGAACGTCAGGTACCACCACAGGCCGATGCGGTCGGGCGTCCAGTCCGGGCGCCAGCGCCAGTGCTCCAGCAACCTCTCCGGCGCGCCCCGCGCGGGCGACTGACCCACCGCACGACCTCCCTCCGGCGGCCGCGTGGTGACACGCACCGGCGGACCGCCATCGGGGAAGTACCCACCCCGGAGGACTGCAAGCCGGAGCGTCACAGGGTCTACCGCGCCAAGAGCGGGCGGCGGGTTGCCTCCCGGCACTGGCGATCGCGGTTTGCAGGTGTCACATTTCTTACTGGGTGTGTCCCTATTGCACGGGCGGACCGCGCGGTCACTATGCGGCGCATGTCGTACCAAGTGACCTGACCGATGATCAGTGGGACCTGCTGGAGCCGGTGTTCGACGCGCCAGGGAAGCGCGGCCGGAAGCACGCCGATGACCGGCAACTGTGGTGGGCGCGATGCTGTACATCGCTCACACGTGCTGCCAGTGGCGCTACCTTCCGGCGTCGTTCGGACCGTGGACGCGGGTCTGGTCGCAGTTCCGCCGCTGGTCGCGCAACGGCACCGGGGCGCAGGCCCTGACGGTGTTGCACGCGGCCGCACGGGAGGCGGACGGCCGCGCGGACGCGACGCCGTCGATGGTGGTCATCGACACCCACCTGGCCCGAGGGGCATCGAACGGCGGGTTCACCTTCGTGGACCGCGGGGTCACCGCGGCTGCCGCCCGCACGCTCGGGCGCCACCACGACCTCGAGGTGCGCCGGGTCGGGTGGGACGACTAGCTGTGATGCCCAAGCACGTTGTGCGATCGGGTACGGCGAGCCGTAGATAGGTGAAGGCCTCCCGGATGTGGAGTGGAGCTGTCTAGGACTTCACCCACAGGGAGGCCTTCATGGCTCACGCTAACGCGGCTTTGACCCCGAAACACCGACTGCGCCTGGCGCGGCTGATCGTCGAGGACGGTTGGCCACCGTCACGGGCGGCTGAGTTCTTCAACGTCTCCTGGCGCACTGCGTCCAAGTGGGCGCAGCGCTACCGCGACGAAGGGCCGGCCGGGATGCTCGACCGGTCCTCGGCCCGCCATACCCAGCACGCCAAGACGCCGACACCGATGGTGCGCAAGATCGTTCACCTGCGCTGGAAACAGCGGCTGGGCCCGGTCCCGATCGCCGCCAAGGTCGGGATGCCGGCCTCGACCGTGCACGCCGTGCTGACCCGCTGCCGGCTCAACCGGCTCACCCACATCGACCGGGTCACCGGCGAGCCAGCTCGGCGCTATGAACGTTCCCGGCCCGGGGAGTTGATCCACGTCGACGTCACGAAGTTCGGCAACATCCCCGACGGCGGCGGCTGGCGGTTCGTCGGCAAGGCCCAAGGCGACTGGAACCGGCAAGCCACCCGGGACCGCACCGGCGCCAAGGCTGCCCACCACAAGCCCCGCGTCGGAACCTGCTTCGTGCACACCGTCATTGATGACTACTCCCGTGTCGCCTACGCCGAATGTCATGACGACGAGACCGCCGCGACCGCGACAGCGGTCCTTTACCGGGCGGTGGCGTGGTTCGCCGAACGCGGCGTCACCATCGAGCGGGTGCTGTCCGACAACGGCAGTGCCTACAAGTCGTTCCTGTGGCGCGATACCTGCGACGAGCTCGGCATCGCGATGAAGAAGACCAGGCCCTATCGGCCACAGACCAACGGCAAGATCGAAAGACTCCACCGCACGATGTCAGACGGCTGGGCCTACAAGAAGCTCTACTCCTCCGAAGACGTCCGCCGCGCAGCGCTGGCAGGATGGCTGCACCAGTACAACCACCACCGGACCCACTCAGCCCTCGGTGGCCGTCCACCCATCACCCGGTTGGACAACCTGGCTGGGCATCACA
>NZ_JAOPXP010000187.1 GCF_025965085.1 Marmoricola sp. | reverse complement strand
TGATGTCCGGCCCGGACATCCGCTACGAGCTCAGCGAGGAACACCTCAGGCTCGGTCGTCGCGTGCACGCGGCCCGGCCGGTCCGGCTCGACCTCGGGCAACCCGGTGGCTTCGACCTCACGCCGTGCGCGGACCGGGTGCGACTCGGCCGTGCCCACTTCGGCGGCACCTGGGAGCTCCCGGTGCTCGGCGAGGTCGCTGCTCCCGCCGCGCTGTTGATCGGGCCCGACGGACACGTCGCCTGGGTGGGCGAGGGGACCGACGCCCGACTCGAGGACGCCCTCACTCGCTGGTTCTGACCGCCCAGCCAGCCGGCGAGCGCCCCGACACACCCGTCAGAGCTGGGCCCAAGCCCTCGTCAGCACGTCGCGCAGGATCGTCTCGATCTCGTCGAAGACCGCCTGGTCGGCGATGAGCGGCGGGGCGAGCTGGATGACCGGGTCCCCGCGGTCGTCGGCGCGGCAGTAGAGGCCGGCCTCGAACAGGGCACCCGAGAGGAAACCGCGCAGGAGACGCTCGCACTCGGCGTCATCGAAGGTCTCCTTGGTCTTCTGGTCCTTGACCAGCTCGATGCCGTAGAAGTACCCGTCGCCGCGGATGTCGCCAACGATCGGGAGGTCGGTGAGCTTCTCCAGCGTCGTCCGGAAGTCGCCCTCGGTCTCGCGGACGTGCTCGTTGAGCTGCTCGCGCTCGAAGATGTCCAGGTTGGCCATCGCCACGGCCGTGGAGACGGGGTGGCCGCCGAAGGTGTAGCCGTGGGCGAAGGAGTTGTCACCCTTGGAGAACGGCTCGAAGAGCCTGTCGGTGGCGATCATCGCGCCCAGCGGCGAGTACCCCGAGGTCAGGCCCTTCGCGCAGGTGATGATGTCGGGCTGGTAGCCGTAGCGCTCCGCCGCGAACATGTGGCCGAGCCGGCCGAAGGCGCAGATGACCTCGTCGGAGACCAGCAGCACGTCGTACTCGTCACAGATCTCGCGCACCCGCTCGAAGTACCCGGGCGGAGGCGGGAAGCAGCCGCCGGAGTTCTGCACCGGTTCGAGGAACACCGCCGCGACCGTGTCCGGGCCTTCGAACTCGATGGCCTCGGCGATGCGGTTGGCGGCCCACTGGCCGAATGCGTACTCGTCGGCGGGACCGAGGTAGGAGGTCTCGGCGGACCGGTAGAAGTTGGTGTTGGGGACGCGGAACGTCGAGGGCACCAACGGCTCGAAGGGTGCCTTCATGCCGGGAAGACCGGTGATGGACAGCGCGCCCTGCGGGGTGCCGTGGTAGGCGATGGCGCGGCTGATGACCTTGTGCTTGGTGGGCTTCCCGGTCAGCTTGAAGTACTGCTTGGCCAGCTTCCAGGCCGACTCGACGGCCTCGCCGCCGCCCGTGGTGAAGAAGACGCGATTCAGGTCGCCGGGTGCGTACGCCGCCACCCGCTCGGCCAGGTCGATGGCGCCGGGGTGCGCGTAGGACCACAGCGGGAAGAACGCGAGCTCGGCGGCCTGCTTGGCAGCGGCCTCCGCGAGCTCGGTCCGACCGTGCCCGGCCTGCACGACGAACAGGCCGGCGAGGCCGTCGAGGTAGCGCTTGCCGTGGGAGTCATAGATGTGCACCCCGTCGCCGCGGACGATCGTCGGCACCTCGTGGGTGTCGTGGGTCGAGTGGCGCGTGAAGTGCATCCACAGGTGGTCCTTGGCTGCGCGCTGACGGTCCTCGTCATTGCGTGGTTCGGTCATTGTCAGAGCACCTCTGGGGTCAGGTTCAGGACTTCTCAGTGTGCCTTGGTTCACAGTACGCTGGCAAACGATTCAGGCGCCTGTCGGCGGAAACCTCGATGGAATCGTTGGTTGGACGCAGAGGGGCCTACCGATTCCGTTGTGCGATGACTACGCTCGCGGCATGTCTGCAACCACGTTCCGCAATGTCGTCAACGGAGAGCTCGTCGATGCGGCGTCGGGGGAGACCTATGACGTCATCGACCCGACCACCGGCGAGGTCTACGCGACCGCTCCCAAGTCCGGCCCGCAGGACGTCGACCGTGCCTACCGGGCAGCGTCGACCGCCTTCGACACCTGGCGCGACGCGACCCCCGCCGATCGCCAGAAGGCGCTGCTGAAGATCGCCGACGCGCTGGAGAGCCGGTCGCGTGAGTTCGTCGACGTCGAGTCCAAGGACACCGGCAAGCCCATCGGCTTCACCATCGACGAGGAGCTCCCGCCGGCGATCGACCAGCTCCGCTTCTTCGCCGGGGCCGCACGCGTGCTCGAGGGCAGGTCGGCCGGGGAGTACCTCAAGGACCACACCTCCTGGATCCGCCGCGAGCCCATCGGCGTCGTCGGGCAGGTCACCCCCTGGAACTACCCCCTGATGATGATGGTGTGGAAGATCGCGCCCGCCCTGGCCGCCGGCAACTGCATCGTCCTCAAGCCGTCCGACACCACCCCCGCCTCCACGACCCTGTTCGCCGAGATGTGCCAGGAGTTCCTGCCGCCGGGAGTCTTCAACGTCGTCACCGGTGACCGCGACACCGGCCGTGCCGTCGTCGACCACCCGATCCCGCAACTGGTCGCCATCACCGGCTCCGTGCGTGCCGGCATGGAGGTCGCGGCCTCCGCCGCCAAGCAGGTCAAGCGGGTCCACCTCGAGCTCGGCGGCAAGGCGCCGGTGATCGTCTTCGACGACGCCGACGTCGAGGCGGCCGCCGAGGCCATCGCCGGAGCCGGCTACTTCAACGCCGGCCAGGACTGCACCGCCGCGACGCGGGTCATCGCCGCTCCGGGAGTCCACGACGACTTCCTCGCGGCGCTCACCGAGCAGGCGAAGAAGACCAGGACAGGGATGCCGGACGACGAGGATGTCCTCTACGGGCCCCTGAACAACGCCAACCAGCTCGCGCACGTCTCCGGCATGGTGGACCGGCTGCCGGACCACGCGCAGGTCTCGGCCGGTGGCAAGCGCCAGGGCGAGAAGGGCTACTTCTACGAGCCCACCGTCCTGTCCGGCCTGCGCCAGAGCGACGAGCAGATCCAGAGCGAGATCTTCGGGCCCGTCATCACCGTGCAGAAGTTCAGCGACGAGGCGGAGGCCCTCGCCTGGGCCAACGGTGTCGAGTACGGCCTCGCCTCCAGCGTGTGGACGAAGGACCACGCCCGCGCGCTGCGGATGTCGCGCAGTCTCGACTTCGGCTGCGTCTGGATCAACACCCACATCCCGATCGTGGCGGAGATGCCGCACGGAGGCTTCAAGCACTCCGGCTACGGCAAGGACCTGTCGATGTACGGGCTCGAGGACTACACCCGCATCAAGCACGTCATGTCGTACTTCGGCGAGTGACCGGGTGAGGATCCTGCTCGTCGGCGCAGGTGGTGTCGGCTCGGCGTTCACCTCGATCGCGGCCCGCCGGGACTTCTTCGAGCTCTGCGTCGTCGCCGACCACGACGAGGCCCGTGCGAGGAAGGCGGTCGGGACCCTCACGGACGATCGCTTCACGGCGGCCCGGGTCGACGCCTCCGACGCGGGCTCGGTCGAGGCGCTGGTCCGCGAGCACGAGATCACGCACGTGATGAACGCGGTCGACCCGCGTTTCGTGATGCCCGTCTTCAACGGCGCCTTCGCAGGTGGCGCGGACTACCTCGACATGGCGATGTCGCTCTCCAGGCCCCATCCCGACGCGCCGTACGCCGAGGTGGGGGTGAAGCTCGGTGACGAGCAGTTCATGGCGGCCGTCGACTGGGAGAAGGCGGGACGCCTCGCGCTCTGCGGCATCGGCGTCGAGCCCGGTCTCTCCGACGTCTTCGCGCGCTACGCCGCCGACCACCTGTTCAGCGAGATCGACGAGCTCGGCGTACGCGACGGGGCGAACCTGACCGTCGACGGCTACGACTTCGCACCGTCCTTCTCCATCTGGACGACGATCGAGGAGTGCCTCAACCCGCCGGTGGTCTGGGAGCGGGAGCGCGGCTGGTTCACCACGGAGCCGTTCAGCGAGCCGGAGTTCTTCGACTTCCCCGAGGGCATCGGTCCGGTCGAGTGCGTGAACGTCGAGCACGAGGAGGTGCTGTTGATGCCGCGCTGGGTGGACTGCAACCGCGCCACCTTCAAGTACGGCCTCGGCGAGGAGTTCATCGACGTGCTCGAGACGCTGCACAAGCTGGGCCTCGACAGGACCGACAAGGTCCGGGTCGGCGGAGTCGAGGTGAGCCCGCGTGACGTCGTCGCCGCGTGCCTGCCCGACCCGGCCGGACTCGGCGACAGGATGCGCGGCAAGACCTGCGCAGGGCTCCACGTCACGGGCACCGGCAAGGACGGCCGGCCGAGGGCGACGTACCTCTATCACGTCGTCGACAACGAGTGGTCGATGCGCGAGTACGGCCACCAGTGCGTGGTCTGGCAGACGGCCGTCAACCCCGTCGTGGCGCTCGAGCTGCTCGCCTCCGGCGTCTGGTCGGGCACGGGCGTGCTCGGTC
>NZ_JAOPXP010000119.1 GCF_025965085.1 Marmoricola sp. | reverse complement strand
CTGGGGGGCGCGCGAGACGTCGCGGACGATCAGCCGCTGGGCCACGCCGGAGGAGGCGAGCCGCCTCGCGACCCGGCCACCGACACCTCCCGTCGAACCGGTGACAGCCAGGGATGGGAGGTCAGTGGTCATTCCTGCAGCGTAGGCTGCGCCAGCCACGATGTGACCCCGGTCCGGTCCGGCGCCGCCGCGGGTGAAGGATGGGGCCCGACCTGAAGGAGCCCCATGAACCTGCCCGCCTCCCTGACCACCACGACCGTCGCCGTCCTCGGTGGCACCGGACCCCAGGGCCGCGGCCTCGCGCGCCGCTTCGCCGCCGCCGGTCTGCCCGTCGTGATCGGCAGCCGCAGCGCCGAGCGTGCGCGCGAGACCGCCACGATGCTGGCCGACGCCACGGGAGGCCGGGTCACAGGAGCCGACAACTCGGGAGCCGCGGAGGCCGGTGACGTCGTCGTCGTCGCGGTCCCGTGGGACGGGCACGCGGACCTGCTGCGCGAGCTGGCGTCGGCTCTCGCCGGGAAGATCGTCGTGGACTGCGTGAACCCCTTGGGCTTCGACAAGCAGGGAGCCTTCGCACTGCAGGTGGAAGAGGGGTCGGCCGCCCAGCAGGCGGCCGCGCTGCTCCCGGAGTCCACCGTGATCGGCGCCTTCCACAACGTCTCCGCGGTCAAGCTCGAAGACCCTGAGGTCACTTCGGTCGACACCGATGTCCTCGTGCTCGGCGAGGGCGAGGACCGCGAGGCCTGCGACCTCGTCCAGGACCTGGCGGGGACCATCCCCGGCGTGCGCGGCGTCTACGGCGGACGGCTCCGCAACGCCCACCAGATCGAGGCGCTGACCGCGAACCTGATCGGCGTCAACCGCCGCTACAAGGCACACGCCGGCATCCGCATCACCGACATCTGAGGAGCTCCATGTACTCCGCCTACCCGGCCCCCTCCCAGCGCGCGCTCGAGCTGCACGAGTCGTTGCTCTCGTTCATGCAGGACCACGTCTTTCCGGCGGAGGCGGAGTACGAGCGCTACCGGGTCCAGGCCGGGTCGGACGACCACACCCTGCCGCCGGTCGTCGAGGAGCTGAAGGCGGAGGCGCGCCGGCGGGGGTTGTGGAACCTCTTCCTGCCCTCGGAGTCCGGGCTGACGCAGCTGGAGTACGCGCCACTGGCCGAGCTCAGTGGCTGGAGCAACGAGATCGCCCCCGAGGCGATGAACTGCCAGGCGCCGGACACCGGCAACATGGAGCTGCTGCACCTGCTCGGCACCGAGGAGCAGAAGGAGCGGTGGCTCCTCCCCCTCCTCGACGGCACCATCCGCTCCGCGTTCGGGATGACCGAGCCCGCGGTGGCGAGCAGCGATGCGACCAACATCGCGACGCGTATCGAGCGCGACGGCGACGAGTACGTCATCAACGGCCGCAAGTGGTGGACCAGCGGCGCCGCTGACCCCCGCTGCCGGGTGCTCATCGTCATGGGCAAGACGGATCCGGAGGCCGCCCCGCATCGCCAGCAGTCGATGGTGATCGTGCCCGTGGACACGCCGGGAGTGGACGTGCAGCGCTCGCTGCCGGTCTTCGGCCGGCAGGACCAGCACGGTCATTGCGAGGTCGTGCTCACCGACGTGCGGGTGCCGGTGACCAACGTGGTGGGTGAGGAGGGCGGCGGGTTCGCGGCTGCGCAGGCCCGCCTGGGCCCGGGTCGGATCCACCACGTGATGCGGGCACTGGGCGCGGGGGAGCGTGCGCTCGCGCTGATGGTCAAGCGGTCCCGCGAGCGGGTGGCGTTCGGTCGGCCGCTGTCCGAGAACGACGTGGTGCGGGAACGGATCGCCGAGTCACGCGTCGAGCTCGACCAGGCGCGAGCGCTGTGCCACCAGTCGGCGCACGTCATCGACAGCGAGGGCAACAAGGCTGGTCGTCACCTGATCGCGGCGGCCAAGGTCGCGGTCCCGCGCGCCGTGACGGCGGTCATCGATCGTGCGATCCAGGTCCATGGCGGCGCCGGCGTCAGCGACGACACGCCGCTCGCCGCGATGTGGGGCTGGCACCGGGCCATGCGTCTCTTCGACGGTCCCGACGAGGTGCACCTGGCGTCGCTGGCGCGGGCCGAGCTCGGGCGCAAGCCGCTCTTCGAGCTCTGAGCGGCGTCAGTTCCAGCGGTACCGGTGTCGCTGCGGCGAGGGGCGCAGCAGGAACGCCGCGCCGGCTCCGCCGATGAAGCCGAACAGGTGTGACTGCCAGGAGATGTAGGGCACCCCGGGCAGGATCCCGGAGATGGTGCCGCCGTAGACCAGCAGCATCATGATGCTGATGGTGATCGCGCCAGGGCTGCGCTCGGCGAGGCCGCGGAACAGCAGGAACCCCAGCAGGCCGAAGATCACCCCGCTCGCGCCGATGACGATGGTGTGGGGCTGACCGAAGAGCCACGCCCCCAGGCCACTGCTGAGCCCGGTGATGACGATGACGCCGACGAAGCGGGCCAGGGTGACGGAGGCGTACGCGATCACGCCCAGCACGGCGAAGACCAGCGAGTTCGAGAGCAGGTGGCCGAAGCCGGCGTGCAGGAACGGCGCGAACGGGATGCCCTCGAGGCCCGACAGGCTGCGCGGACGGATGCCGTAGCCGTCGAGCCGGCCGTTCATCGCCGTGTCGACGATCTCCAGGCTCCACAGGAGCGCGAGCGTCACCGCCACCATCGCGAACGCGCCCGGCAGCCGCTGGGTCCAGCGCTCCTCACGTCGGTCCAGGTCGTGGGCCATGCGTCCATCCTGCCCCGTGGTTGGTAGCCCCGTGGTTGGTAGCCCCGGTGGTTGGTAGCCGGTGGTTGGTAGCCGGTGGTTGGTAGCCGGCGTCTGCGTCCGGTCGCTCCCAGGGCGAGTCTAGGTTTGCCCCGTGACCTCCGACCCGCTCAGCGCGCGCACGCACCGGTGGCAGGACTGGGACCTCGACCTGCTCCTGCGCCGCAAGCAGGAGACGGGCCACACCACCAGCCTCGTGGTGCCGGCGCGCAACGAGGCGGCCACGGTCGGCGCCGTCGTGGGACGCGTTCGCGAGGCCCTGATGGACACGACCGCCCTGCTCGACGAGATCGTGGTGATCGACTCCGACTCGACCGACGACACCTACGCCGTGGCCGCGGATGCAGGCGCAGTCGTGCACCGCTCCGGTGAGATCAGGCCCGACCTCGGCAGCCACCGCGGCAAGGGGGAGGCGATGTGGAAGTCGCTGTTCGTCACCAGCGGTGACCTGATCGTGTTCATGGACGCGGACCTGGTCGACTGGGACACGCACTTCGTGCCCGGGCTGCTGGGGCCGATGCTCGCCGACGAGCACGTCGCGCTCGTGAAGGGCTTCTACGAGCGGACGCAGGGTGCGGACCCCGGGGGAGGGGCGTCCCTCGAGGGCGGACGGGTGACCGAGCTCGTGGCGCGTCCCCTGATCGCGCTGGAGTGGCCCGAGCTGGCGTGGCTGGCGCAGCCACTGGCCGGAGAGTGGTCGGTTCGCCGCGACCTCTTCGAACGGCTCCCGGTCCCCACCGGGTACGCCGTGGAGCTGGCCGCGCTCATCGACACCTGCCGCCTCCTCGGACCCGAGGCGATCGCCCAGGTCGACCTCGGCCGTCGCGCCCACCGCCACCAGGCGCTGCGCGACCTCGGCTCGATGGCGACCCAGATCCTCAGCGCCTCGGGTCGCCGCTCCACAGGGTCCGCCCCCGAGCACGTGGCCCTCGACCAGCCTCACAAGGTCGGCCCCGGCATCGAGACCACCCGGACCCGGATCTCCTTGCTCGAGCGCCCACCGGCGATCGGCGTACCCCCTCCGGTGGCAGGATTCGAGGCATGACGCTCCGCCTCGGTCGGCAGTCCTTCGCGGACGACCGGCGGCTGATGATGGCGATCGTCAACCGCACGCCGGACTCGTTCTACGACAAGGGGGCGACCTGGGCCGAGGACAAGGCCTTCGACCGCGTCGCGCAGGTCGTCGACGAAGGTGCCGAGATCGTCGACATCGGAGGCATCAAGGCCGCGCCGGGCGAGGAGATCGACGTCGAGGAGGAGATGCGGCGCACGGTGCCCTTCGTGGAGCGGGTCCGCGCTGCCCACCCCGACGTGGTGATCAGTGTCGACACCTGGCGGGCGCCGGTGGGACGTGCGGTGTGCGAGGTCGGGGCCGACGTGCTCAACGACGCCTGGGGTGGGGCCGACCCGGGGCTGGTCGAGGTGGCGGCGGCGTACGACGCAGCCATCATCTGCACCCACACGGGCGGCGTGGTGCCACGCACTCGTCCCCACCGGATCGAGTACGCCGACGTGGTGGCGAGCGCGATCGCCGACACCACGGCGTACGCCGAACGCGCGCTCGCCGCCGGCGTGAAGCGCGAGAGCGTCGTGATCGACCCGGCCCACGACTTCGGCAAGACGACGCAGGACTCCCTCGACCTGACTCGTCGCCTCGACGAGATGGTCGCTACGGGGTGGCCGGTGCTGGTCTCCCTCTCCAACAAGGACTTCGTCGGGGAGTCCCTCGGCCTGCCCGTCGGCGAGCGGCTCAACGGCACGCTCGCCGCGTCCGCGATCGCCACCCTGCACGGCGCCCGTATCTTCCGCGTCCACGAGGTCACCGAGACCCGCCAGGTCGTGGACATGGTCGACGTGATCCTCGGCCGCCGCCCACCCGCGCGCACGATCCGGGGCCGCGCGTGATCACCACCGTGCTGGTGCTGCCCAGCCCTCCAGCGCTGCTGGCACCGCGCTCGGTCCACGACCCGGTCGCCGAGCTCCGGCGGGCCTGCGCGGTCGCCGTCTCGACGCTGCCCGAGGAGCGTCCGGTCGTCGTGCTCGCCGCCCCCTTGAGCCAGGCCAACGCCGCCCGCGGCGTGACCGAACCGCTGGGTCACCGGGTCGCCGCGACGCTGCTCGGCGGCACGCCCTTCGAGCCCCGGCTCGCCCTGCCGTGCGCCGCCGCAGCGCTGCTCGAGGTCAGCGAGCCGACGACCCTCGTCGTGATGGCCGACGGGTCCGCACGGCGCGACGAGAGGGCGCCCGGCCACCTGCACCCCGACGCGGTGCCGTTCGACGAGCGCATCGAGGCAGCCCTGCGGTCAGGAGACGCCGAGACCCTGGCCGCGCTCGATCCCGAGGTCGCTGAGGAGCTGTGGTGCGAGGGAGTGGGTGGCCTGCGGGCCCTGGGCGAGGTGGCCCGCGGCCACGGTGTCGTCGGCCACGTGAGCTACGCCGACGCGCCCTACGGAGTGGCGTGGTGGGTCGCTCGCTGGGACCTCACTCGCAGGGACCTACCCTGAGCCCGTGGACGTGATCGAGATCCCCCTGCCCGATGACAGCGTGGCGGAGGCGTACGTCGCCCGCCCGGCCGGGGACGGACCGCACCCCGGCGTGCTGTTCTTCACCGATGCCATCGGCCTGCGCCCCTGGATCGCCACGATGTGCCAGCGGATGGCCGACTGGGGGTACGTCGTGCTCGCGCCCCACGTATTCCACCGCGACGGCCGCGTCGATGACCTCGCCCCGAAGGTCGACCTGACGAAGCCGGGCGAGCGCGACGCGTTCTTCCGCGAGGCCATGCCACGGGTGCGCGCGCTGACCGCGGACCTGGCCGAGCAGGACATCCGCGTCTGGCTCGGCGCCCTGCGCGACCTGGACGGGGTGGCGGACGGGCCCCTCGGCACGGTGGGCTACTGCATGGGGGCACGACTCGCGGTGCGCGCCGCCAACCTCGACCCGGGGGTCGCGGCCGTGGGTGCGTTCCACGGCGGGGGTCTGGTCACCGACGAGGAGGACAGCCCGCACCGTGGCCTGGACAACGCACGCGCGGAGTTCGTCTTCGGCCATGCCGACAACGACCGGTCGATGCCTCCCGAGGCGATCGCGACCCTGGGCGACACGCTGCAGGAGGCGGGGCTGACGGGGTCGAACGAGGTCTACGAAGGCGCGGCCCACGGCTACTCGATGGCCGACACCTCGATGTACGACGAGGCGGCCGCCGAGCGTCACTACCTCGAGCTCGAGGCGCTGTTCGCGCGACGCCTCTGACGGCCCGGGTTCCGCGGGCGACGACCAGCGGAGGCCGTGGCCCGCTCACCCCGGGAGGAGCTCACGGCGTGAGGGGTGCGGCGGGCCGACTTCGCGTCAGTAGATCTCCGGGAGCTCGCTCGCCCTGCCCGTGAAGTCCGGTTCGCGCTTCTGGCGGAAGGCGGCCACGCCCTCCTTGCCGTCACCGATGCTGGTGTAGAACATCGCCAGGCTCTCGGCGCGGTGAGCCTCGAGGGGATGGTCGACCGCGCCGTTGCGGTAGAGCATCTGCTTGGCCAGGGCCAGCGCGACGGGGGAGCGGCGTACGACGAAGCTCCGGGCCAGCTCGACGGCGGCCGGGAGCAGGTCGTCGGGCTCGTGCACCGACCGGACCAGCCGCCCGGCAAGGGCCTGGTCGGCGGTGAGGATCTCGGCGGAGTAGACCCACTCGAGCGCCTGCTGGATGCCGACGATGCGAGGCAGGAACCACGAGGACGTGGCCTCGGGCACGATGCCGAGACGCCCGAAGACGAAGCCGATGCGGGCGCTGGTGGAGGCCAGCCGGATGTCCATGGCCAGCGTCATCGTGGCCCCGATGCCGACCGCCGCACCGTTGATCGCGGCAATCACGGGTTTGGGCAGCTCGTGGATCGCCAGCGTCACCTTGCCACCGGTGTCGCGGACGCCTTCGGCGATCGCGGGATCGTCGAGCCGTTCGCGCATGTCCGCGGGGGTAGGGGAGAGGGCCTCGTCGAGACCGAACACGTTGCCCTCTGCGGAGAGGTCCATGCCGGCGCAGAACGCCTTGCCGGCGCCGGTGACGACGACTGCCCTCACCTCGTCGCTCATCGCCTCGGTGCGGAAGAACTGCTCGAGCTCGCGCGCCATCGTGACGGTGAAGGAGTTCATCGCCTGGGGTCGGTCGAGGACCAGGGTGGCGACGCCGTCGTCGTCGACGGACCAGCTGAGGGTCTCGTACTCGCCGCTCGTCCGGGTGTTCACCCGGTCACACCCGGCAGACCGGTGGGCGTGCACAGCCGCTTGGGGATGTCGCCCGTGCGGTCCTCCTTGACGTACTTCAGCAGTGCCAACGCCCGCTCCCTGTCCCAGTGGATGGCCTGGTCCGCGATCGGCATCGAGCAGGTGAGTCCGCTCTTGCCGTTGACGCGGGTCATCGCGAGGCCGAACTTGGCCAGCGCGATCACGCCGGTGCCCTTGCTGATGCGCAGCGACGAGGTCGCGGCCTTGTTCACCTCGTAGTAGCGCACGGGGTTGACGAAGGTCCAGGGGGACTTCACCTCGGCCCCGATCGCGCTGACCACCTCGCGCTGGTGGCGCGCGCGGTCGATGTCGCCGTACTGGCTGACGTGGCGGGACCGGGCGTAGCCCAGCGCCGTGACGCCGTCGGCCTGCTGGCAGCCCCTCTTGATGTTGAGGTTCGCCCGCGGGTCGACCATGCGCCTGGTCGGGCAGATCTCAATGCCGCCGACCGCGTCCACCGAGTTCACGAAGCCGCCGAAGCCGATCTCCACGTAGTGGTCGACGCGCACCCCCGTGTTCTGCTCGATCGTCTTCACGAGCAGCCTCGGTCCGCCGAGGGCGAAGGCCGCGTTGATCTTGGTGGTGCCGTGCCCGGGCACGGCGACGAGGGAGTCGCGGGGGACGGAGAGCAACATGCTCGGACCGCCGCCGGTGTGCAGCAGCATGATGGTGTCGGTGCGCTGGCCCACGTCCCCGACGCCGCCGGTGCCGAGCCGCTTGTTCTCCGCCTTGGACAGGCCCTTGCGGCTGTCGGAGCCGACCAGGAGGTACGTCGTGCCCGGTTGCGAGGCCGGGCGGTCACCGCTCGGCACGATGTCGACCTTGTCGATCTTGCTGGTCGCCCACACGGGTACGGCGACCAGGAAGACGATCCAGGCCAGCAGGACGAGCAGGATGATCTTGCCGATCGGGCGCTTCCTGCGGGTCCTCCGGGCCTCCTTCGGAGGCGGCACCGGCTGGGCGGGCTGCACCGGCCGGTGAGGCGGCTCGGTGGCCCTGCCGCGGGTCGTGGCCGCTGCGGACCGGGTGCGCGAAGCCGTGCCGGGGCGGTCGATCCGGGGGAGGACCTGGGTGGGCTCGGGGTCCTCGGACCCGCCGGCCGACCCGCGCGCACCCTGGTCGGACCTGCCGCCGTAGAGCCATCCATAGTCCGGCCCGTCACCGGACCCACTGCCGGTTCCACCGGGCTTCCCTCTTCCAGGCATGGCGCAGACGCTACCGTGCAGCACATGGAGCCGTTGCCACCCTCGTTCGGTCGGGTGAGCCTCACCCTGCTCGCCGGGCCGGTGCACGTGAACCTGCTCGGGAACGTGCACGGCGGCGAGGTGATGCGCCTCGTCGACTCGACGGCGGGCGCCGTGGCGCAGCGGCACAGCGGGGGACCGGCGGTCACCGCGGCCATGGACGAGATGGCGTTCCTCGCGCCGGTGCACGTCGGTGACATCCTCCGCGCGAGGGCCCAGGTCAACTGGGCGGGCCACACGTCCATGGAGGTCGGCGTACGCGTGGAGTCGGAGCCGTGGAACCGCGCGGGCACCGAGCCCGTGCATGTGGCCTCGGCGTACCTCGTCTTCGTGGCCATCGACGCCGACGGAAGGCCTCGCGAGATCCCCGGCCTGCTACCGCAGGACGCCCAGGAGGTACGCCGCATGCGCGAGGCGGAGATCCGCCGCGCCCACCGTCTGGCCCGCAAGACCGAGATCGACGAGGGTCGTCTCACCTGACGGGTGCCCGACTCGGCGCGCCTGCGCCGGTGTGACGCATGTGGCTGGTGATACTTGGCGGCACCGACCGGCCACCCCTCGAGCCCGAGAGGCCTTCCCCCTCATGGCGCCTGTCCTTCCCGACTCTGCACCCCACACCGGCACCCGTGTCCCACGGGCCGGCGGCGTCCCGTTCCGTCGCGCCGTCGTGCTGATGCTGATGACGCTGGTGCTGCCAGGATCGGCCCAGCTCGCGGCCGGGCACAAGGAGACCGGGCGTCTCGCGCTGCGCATCTGGTTCGGGCTGATCGCCAGCGTGGTAGCGCTCTTCGGGCTCGGCCTGGTCTTCGGTTCGTTCGTGTTCTGGCTGCTCAGCAACACCGTCGTGCTCGGCATCGTCCGGATCGTGCTGATGGTGGTGGCGGTCGGCTGGGCCTACCTCTTCGTCGACGCGTGGCGCCTGGGCGACCCGCTGGCACTGCGGCAGAAGCAGCGCCTGGCCATGGTCGGGATCAACGGGCTGCTGTGCTTCACGGTGGCCGGGTCGCTGCTGTTCGCGTCCCACGTGGTGGGCGTGCAGAAGGACTTCATGAGCGCGATGTTCGCCAACGGTGCGGCCAGCGGCGCCCACGCCGGGCGCTACAACGTGCTGCTGCTCGGGGGTGACTCCGGCGCGGACCGCTGGGGGCTGCGCCCCGACAGCCTCTCCGTGGCCAGCATCGACGCCGAGACCGGCGAGACGGTCCTGTTCGGCCTGCCCCGCAACATGCTCAACTTCCCGTTTCCCAAGGGGTCGGTGATGGCCGAGCAGTTCCCCGACGGCTACGACTGCGGCGCGCAGTGCGAGCTGAACTCCCTGGCCACGTGGGCCCAGGACCACAAGGCCTTGTTCAAGGGATACGCCAACCCCGGCGTCGAGGCGACCAAGGAAGGCGTCGAGGGGATCACCGGCCTGACGATCAACTACTACGCGATGGTCAACCTGCAGGGCTTCCAGCGCCTGGTCGACGCCGTCGGCGGCGTGACGCTCAACGTCCGCGACGCCATCCCGATCGGTGGCATCGGCGCGCCGGTGACCGGTCACATCAAGCCGGGCAAGCGGAAGCTCAACGGATTCCAGACCCTGTGGTTCGCACGTTCGCGGGTCGCGGCCGACGACTACTCGCGGATGGCGCGCCAGAAGTGCGTGATGAACGCGATGCTGCACCAGCTCAGCCCGCAGACCGTCGTGTTCAACTTCGACAAGATCGCCAAGGCGAGCGCCGCGCTGATCACCACCGACCTGCCCCGCAGCGAGGTCGACCGGTTCATGCAGCTGGCGCTGAAGGCCCGGCAGAAGCCGATCCGCACCGTCTCCTTCGTCCCGCCGATGATCTCGACCGGCAACCCGGACATCGACCGGATCCACAGCACGGTGAAGAACGCCATCGACCGCTCCGAGGGCAAGGGCTCCAAGAAGAAGACCACAGGGAAGTCGACGTCAGCAGCCTCGACGACCGGCACCACCGGCGGCTCGATCGGCAACCTCAAGGAGGGGTACGCCGCCAACCAGGCCAGCGACCTCTCCTCGGTCTGCTGAGCGAGTGCTGAAGTACGCCCTCCTCCTGGCCCTGGGCATCCTCGCGCTCTGGATGTGGCGCCGCGCCGACCCGCGAACCCGCCAGGTGGTCGGGGCCCTGCTCCTGGTCGCACTGGCCGTCGCAGTGGTCTTCCTGGTCGTCCTCCCCCTCCTCGACCCGGGCGGCTGAGCACCGAGCCAGGGGAGCAGCGTGCCTCAGCAGGCGGGCGCTGAGGAGCGAGCGCCGTCGTGCGGCTCGAAACCCCTCGGTCACGCACACGCCGGCCGGGTCCCGCGCCCTGCCGCCGATGTGGTCCCGGCGTCGGTAGTGTTCGCGGGTGCCCGTTTCGTCTGCCGACCCTGTCCGCGTGGTCGCAGTCGTGGTCACGTGGAACCGGCGCGACCTGCTCGTCGAGGCGCTCGCGGAGCTCAGGCGCCAGACGCACCCGCCGACCGCGGTGGTGGTGGTCAACAATGCCTCCACCGACGGCACCGACGGGCTCCTCGAGCGGGAGACGGGCCTAGACGTCGTACGGCTGGAGAAGAACACGGGTGGTGCCGGCGGCTTCGCGGTCGGCATCGAACAGGCCATGACACACGATCCCGACCTGGTGTGGCTGCTGGACGACGACACCATCCCGACTCCGGACGCCGCGCGTGAGCTCGTCCGCGCCTGGCAGGAGTACGCCGACCCGGGCGGCCTGTCGCCCGCCGTCCTCGCCAGCAAGGTCGTGTGGACCGACGGCCGCGACCACCCGATGAACACGCCGCGACGCAAGCCGGGGGCCGGCCGCACCGAGCTCGAAGCGGCGGAGCGCGTGGGCGCGCTGCCCATCAGGTCGGCGAGCTTCGTCTCGATCATGTGCGACGCCCGGGTCATCCGCGAGCGCGGACTCCCGCTGGCCGACTACTTCTTGTGGAACGACGACTTCGAGTACTCCACGCGCCTGATCCGCGACGGTGCCGGGCTCTACGTCCCCGCGAGCGTGGTGGTGCACAAGACGAGGGTGTTCGGCTCGACCGACGCCGACCCGGGGGAGCGGTTCTTCTACGAGGTCCGCAACAAGGTGTGGCTGTTCACCCGTTCGCGCGGCCTGCGTCCCTCGGAGAAGGCGGTCTACGGGGCCTCGACGCTGCGACGCTGGACCAGGACGTTCGCGAGCTCGAGCGACCGGAAGACCTTGCGTCGCGCGCTGGGCCGTGGCCTGCGCGAAGGCCTCAGGGGCGGTCCCCGCCCCAACACCGCGGTGCTCCAGGAGGCCGGCTGGTTCGCCCCGGGGGCTCCCACCGGTGCGACGACCGGAGGGCACGTGCTCCCGGCCGGGCAGCCCTTCTCCCTGCTGATGAGCACCTGGCGCGGCGACCGCCCCGACTACCTCCGCGAGGCGTTCTTCTCCACCGTGGACGGGCAGACCCGCCGCCCCGCCCAGGTGGTGCTCGTCCAGGACGGGCCCGTGCCCGAGGAGCTGGCCGAGGAGATCGGCCACCTGGTCGCGGCCAGCCCGGTGCCGGTCACCCACGTGGAGATGCCAGCCAACGTCGGCCTCGGCCCCGCGCTGGACGCCGGCCTGCGGGCGAGCCACCACGAGATCGTCGCGAGGATGGACGCAGACGACGTGAGCGCGCCGGACCGGTTCGAGAAGCAGCTGCCGTTGATCGAGGCGGGGGCCGACATCGTCGGGTCGGGGCTGTGGGAGTTCGGCGAGTCCGTCGACGACGTCGTGGGGCGTCGTACGCCGCCCACGGAGCCCGATGAGATCCGCCGCGTCATCCGGTTCCGTGACCCGTTCAACCACCCCACGGTCGTCTACCGCCGCAGCGCCGTGCTGGCGGCGGGCGGCTACTCCGACATGGCGCTGATGGAGGACTACCTGCTGTTCACGCGGATGGTCGCGGCGGGCGCCGTGCCCGCGAACCTGGCGGAGCCACTGGTGCACTACCGCGTCGGTGCCGGGGCCTACGCGCGTCGCGGCGGCATGACCCTGCTGCGCTCCGAGCTCGCCCTGCAGGCCAGGTTCAGGAGCCTCGGACTCACCTCGCGCCGGCAGTACCTGCGCAACGTCGTGGTCAGGGGCGGCTACCGCCTCGTCCCGGAGGGTGTGAGAAAGGTCGCCTACCGGCGCCTGTTGGCCAACCGTTCGGGAACCGTGCGCGGCTAGACTGGCGCGGGCCGCGATGAGCACATCGCTGACGCGCAGCCGTCTGCAGGAGCCATGTCGAGCCCAGCAGCCCGGGCCCCGAAGAGGAGACTTTCGTTTGAACGCCGAGCATGCGCCCGACCTGGTCATCGTCGGATCAGGGTTCTTCGGCCTCACGATCGCCGAGCGGTGCGCCAGCGAGCTCGGCCTGCAGGTCCTGATCCTCGAGCGCCGCCACCACCTCGGCGGCAATGCCTACAGCGAGCCCGAGCCCGAGACCGGCATCGAGGTGCACGTCTACGGCGCCCACCTCTTCCACACCTCCAACGCGAAGGTCTGGGAGTACGTCAACCGCTTCACCGCATTCACCGACTACCAGCACCGCGTCTTCGCCAAGTACCAGGGGCAGGTCTACTCCTTCCCGATGAACCTCGGGCTGATCAACCAGTTCTTCGGCAAGAGCCACACGCCCGACGAGGCGCGCGCTCTCATCGCCGAGCAGGCCAGCGAGATCGACACCGCCGAGGCCGCCAACCTCGAGGAGAAGGGGATCAGCCTCATCGGTCGCCCCCTCTACGAGGCCTTCGTGCGCGGCTACACCGCCAAGCAGTGGCAGACCGACCCCAAGGAGCTGAGCGCGGACATCATCAGCCGGCTGCCGGTCCGCTACAACTTCGACAACCGCTACTTCAACGACAAGTACGAGGGCCTCCCGGTCGACGGGTACACCGCCTGGCTGACCAGGATGGCCGACCACCCCAACATCGAGGTGCGCCTCGAGACCGACTTCTTCGACGTCGCCGACGACTACAGGGGCAAGGTCCCGATCGTCTACACCGGCCCGGTCGACGAGTACTTCGGCAACTCCGAGGGGCGCCTGTCGTGGCGCACGGTCGACCTGGAGTCCGAGGTCGTGGAGACCGACGACTTCCAGGGCACCTCGGTGATGAACTACAACGACCAGGAAGTGCCCTACACCCGGATCCACGAGTTCAAGCACTTCCACCCCGAGCGCACCTACCTCCCCGGGAAGACCGTGATCGTCCACGAGTACTCCCGCTTCGCGGAGGAGGGTGACGAGCCGTACTACCCCATCAACACCGCCGAGGACCGCGAGAAGCTGCTGAAGTACCGCGACCTGGCCCGCAAGGAGCCGATGGTGCTCTTCGGCGGCCGCCTGGGCACCTACAAGTACCTCGACATGCACATGGCCATCGGCTCGGCGCTGTCGATGTTCGAGAACAAGCTCAGGCCCCACTTCGAGAGTGGCTCCGAGCTCAAGTCCGGAGGAGTGGACGAATGACCCTGTCGACCGACGCCATCGGGCCGGACCCGGAGATCAGCACCGCCCGCAGGGTGCTGCAGCGCTTCGTGCTGCCCGCCGACCGGGACCTCGACGTGGTGCCGCTCTACATCGACACCGAGCCCGCGGTGCTCGACGCCGACAAGGCCTCGATCGGCTCGAGCCGGGTCGCCAAGAACATGAACCGCGCCGCGCTTCGCCAGTCGATCTCGACCGGTACGACGCTGCACCCCGACGCCATCCTCGACCGGCACCGCCTGCGCGTCGACCACAGCGAGCGGGTCTCCACCGGCACCTACTTCAACGGCTTCGCGGCCAGCTACTGGCGCCGCTGGACGGTCGTGGAGGAGGTGACGCTCGACATCACGGTGAGCGGCCCCGGAGCCACGGTGACCGTCTACCGCTCGATGGCCAACGGACGCTCGCAGCGGGTGGACTCTGCGACCACGGCCGGGGACGGCTCCAACAACTTCGAGTTCAACCTCTCGCTCGTCCCGTTCGTGGACGGGGGCTGGTACTGGTTCGACGTCGTGGCCGGTGACGAGGAGGTCGTCATCGAGCAGGCGACCTGGGTGGCCGACGTACCCGTCGACCGCGTCGACCCCGGCAGCGTGACCGTCGGCATCACCACCATGAACCGTCCGGACTTCTGCGCCAAGCTCATCGGCCAGATCGGCGGCGACGAGGCCGTCAAGGCACTCCTCGACGAGGTGCTGGTGATGGAGCAGGGCACCGACAAGGTCACCGCCAGCGAGTTCTTCCCGGCGGCCGAGGCGTCCCTCGACGGCAAGCTCCGCGTCATCGAGCAGGGCAACATCGGCGGCTCCGGCGGCTTCGCCCGGGCCCAGTTCGAGACGCTCAAGGCCGACCGCTCGACGTACGTCCTGTTCCTGGACGACGACATCGTCGCGGAGCCGGAGAGCATCCTCCGCGCGGTCACCTTCGGTGACCTCGCCCGGCGGCCGTCGATCGTCGGCGGCCACATGTTCAGCCTGTTCAGCAAGGCGCGGCTGCACAGCTACGGCGAGATCATCAACCGCTACCGCTTCTGGTGGATGTCGCCTCAGACGGTGGAGACCGACTGGGACTTCGGCGCCCGCAACCTGCGCAGCTCGCGCTGGCTCCACCGCCGCGTCGACGTCGACTTCAACCCGTGGTTCATGTGCCTGATCCCGATGCAGGTCGTGCGCGAGATCGGCCTGAGCCTGCCGCTGTTCATCAAGTGGGACGACTCCGAGTACGGCGTTCGCGCCCAGGCGGCCGGCTTCCCGACGGTCACGATGCCCGGCGTGGCCGTCTGGCACGTCCCGTGGACCGACAAGAACGACGCGCTGGACTGGCAGGCCTACTTCCACCAGCGCAACCGGTTCGTCGCGGCGCTGCTGCACTCCCCGTTCCCGCACGGCGGGCGGATGATTCGCGAGAGCTTCAACCACCAGGTCAAGCACCTCCTGGCGATGCAGTACTCCACCGTCGAGCTGCGCCACCTCGCCCTCGAGGACGCCCTCGCCGGGCCTGACCAGCTGCACGACGACCTGCCCACCAAGCTGGGGCAGGTGCGCGAGCTGCGGAAGCGGTTCAGCGACGCCCAGCTCAAGTCCGACCCCGACGCGTTCCCCCCGCCCAGGAGGGAGAAGCCACGCAAGAAGGACCTCGACTCCGAGATCCCGGGCATGGCCTCGCAGTACCTCTCGGCGGTCAAGGGCTCGCTGCGGCAGTTCATGGGCACCCGGAAGCTCTCGCGCCAGTTCCCCGAGTCGGCGCTGCCGGCCATGGACGCCAGCTGGTTCCGGCTCGCCACGCTCGACTCGGCCGTCGTGAGCATGCCTGACGGCACGGCAGCAGCGCTCTACCAGCGGGACCCGGAGCTGTTCCGTGACCTGCTGCGGCGCACCGTCGACATCCACAACCGCCTCTACCGCGAGTGGCCGGAGCTCTCCCGCGCCTACCGCGACCAGCTCGGGGAGATCACCTCCCCCCAGCGGTGGGAGAAGACCTTCGCCGCGTCGAGGGGGGAGGGGCGATGAGGGCGGCCAACAAGAGGTCCCAGGCGAACGTCGTCGGCGGGTCCACCGGACGCCGCAAGAACGCCAGCAGACGCGCCCGCCGGATGCTGGAGAACCAGGCCGACGCGATGCCGGTGGTGGAGGCGAGCGGCCCGAAGCGAGAGCGGGTGGTCCAGGCCGAGCTCGTCGCCCCCGCGCCTCGTGGTGGCCTGCTGGAGGTCCTGCAGCAGCCCTACCTGCTGAAGCTGATCGTCTCGCGCCAGCTCGCCCAGATGTACGCCGCGTCGCTGCTCGGCCTAGCCTGGTCCTACGTGCAGCCGGCGATGCGCTTCGGCATCTACTACGTCGTCATGGGGTTCATCTTGAACCTCCACGACGGCGTTCCCTACTTCGCGATCCACCTGTTCACCGGGATCGTGGTGGTGCACTACTTCGGCGAGACCTGGGGTGGTGGCACCCGGTCGATCTGGTCCAACAAGGCGCTGGTCCAGAAGATGCGGATGCCCCGGGAGCTGTTCCCGGTCGCCTCGATGCTGGTCGCGGCCTACCACACGCTGCCGCAGGTGCTGGTGCTGATCGTCTTCTGCCTGATCGCCGGCTGGCACCTGTCCTGGGGTGCGGTGGCGGCCGGGGTGCTAGTCTCGCTCATCCTGGTGACATTCGCGGGGGCGCTGGCGCTCTTCGTCGCCGCGCTCAACGTGTTCTACC
>NZ_JAOPXP010000064.1 GCF_025965085.1 Marmoricola sp. | reverse complement strand
TGAAGGACACCAGCCTCGGCTTCTACATCGCGGCGCCCGGTCTCACGGCCGTGGCCAAGTCGATCTACACCGAGTTCCAGAACCAGGTGCAGACCGCGATCGTCGTCGCCGGGATGTACATCGTCGTCAACCTGGTGCTGACCGCCATCGCGACCTACATCCAGAAGAGGTACGTCGGTGAGAGGACACTCGACGTCGCGGCGGTGGGAGGTGGCATGACCACGGGCGAGAACACGGGCACCGGCCTCGCCGCCGTGTGAGTCAGCCCTTCTTGGGGGTGACCCAGAGCCTGATGGTGCCCTCGATCACGACCGTGCCGTCCTTGCGGACTCCCCTCACGCGGACGGGCAGGTCAGGGTCATCGCCGATCCACTGGGCGGCGTCGGTCTCCGCGACGCAGGTGATGTCGCTCGTCGCCTTGGCCGTGTAGCTGACCTCCATGCCCTTGGGGATCCAGCGCTTGTGCTGGGGGACGGACGCCTCCGCGAGTGCGCCCATCGCCGCCTCGAGCCCGTTGCAGAGCGCGATTGCGTGCACGGTGCCGATGTGGTTCTGCACCCCACGACGCTTGGGGATCACGAGCTCGGCGTGGTTGGGCTCGATCACGGTGAAACGCGGCCTGATGCTCCAGAAGTACGGCGCCATCTGCGAGAACGCGAAGGAGAAGAGACGGTCACCGACGAGGGGGATGGCGTGGCTCTTGTAATAGAGGTCGACGAGTCTGCTCATGGCCGAACCTTACTCGCGGGTAACCGCATGGCGGTTCGACTGTGGGCGGGTTCACGCCCCACGCTCGGCCAGCTTCTCGATCAGCTTGCGAGCGTCGTGCGGAGCGAATCCCTTGGCGTCGTTGTCGAAGTAGACATAGCCGTCGCGGCCGGACGCGGTCCAGCCCGTGATGCGGTCAGCCCACGCGTCGAGCGCCTCGTCGCTGTAGCCGCTCGTGTAGAGCTCGGTGTCGCCGTGGAGGCGGACGTAGACGATCGGTCCGATCGCGTGGTCGAAACGCGGCCACTTCCCCGCCGAGTCGGCCACCACCAGGGCGACGTCGTGCTCGCGCAGGAGCTCGGTCGCCTCATGCGTGCCGAAGCTCGGGTGCCGCGGTTCCAGCGCGTGGAACAGGGGGCGCTCCGCGACCTGGCCCGTCCAGACCCGGTCCCCGGAGACCTTGTCGTCGTGCCGCAGTGCCAGCCGGGCCGCCTCGGTCGTGGTCCGTGGAAGCAACGCGAAGAACTCGCGGAGCACGTCTGCGTCGAAGGTCGAGGTCGCCGGCAGCTGCCACAGGAAGGGGCCGAGCGTGTGGTCGAGGTTCAAGACGCCGGAGGCGAAGAAGTTGGCCAGCGGGGCCTCCGCGTCACGCAGCTTCTTCAGGTGCGTGATGAACCGGCCGCCCTTCACCGCGAACACGAAGTCATCCGGCACCTCGCCGCGCCACCGGGCATAGCTCGACGGCCGCTGCAGGGAGTAGAAGGAGCCGTTGATCTCGATCGAGGTCAATCGTTCGGCGGCGTACTCGAGCTCGCGACGGTGCGGCAGTCCCTGGGGGTAGAAGTCCCCCCGCCAGCCGGCGTACGTCCAGCCCGAGATGCCCACCCGCGTCCGGCCCATTCCCGCAGGTTAGGCGAGGGGGCGCGGACTCGGGGCACGCATCACCGTGGCCACGTCGATGCTGCAGCCCACTACCGTGTGGACGCTGCCGTCCGACTGCGGCTCGGTGAACCACAGCCCCTCGGTGGCCCCGAGCTTGGCGAGCACCCGCAGGGAGCGGGTGTTTCGGTGGTCGGGCGCGGCGAAGAGCTCACTGACCGGGGCGTACGCCGGGACGACGATGTCGCGCAGGAACACCCACAGCAGCCGGGTGCCGAGCCCGCGGCCGACGAAGGCCGGCTCGCCGATGAGGTAGTCGAACCCGATCGCGTCGGGGTGACCGCACAGCAGGGCGAATCCGGGGT
This sequence comes from Marmoricola sp., assembly GCF_025965085.1. Lineage (GTDB taxonomy): Bacteria > Actinomycetota > Actinomycetes > Propionibacteriales > Nocardioidaceae > Marmoricola. Next base: position 3,999 of record NZ_JAOPXP010000064.1, on the reverse strand, counting down.
GGTCGGCGATGCGGTAGTCCTGGCAGAAGCCGACGGAACGACCGTTGACCTCCCAGATCCAGTACCGGACCGCGTCCTCGCCGCGGATGCCCGGCGTGTACTGGGCCGCGACCTGCTCGGCCGACCGGTGCTCGTCCCACCACGGCGCGACGTGCGGCATGTTGACCCAGCGGACCACGTCGGGCAGGTCGCCGCCGGTCATCGGCCGCAGCGCCAAGCGGTGCTCGTCATCGACGCAGAACCGCAGCGGGTCACCCGACAGGTCCACCGCCAGCACGGGTCCGCGCCGACCGGCCAGCCGGTCGGCCGCCTGCGCCCAGGACTCCCCCACAGGAACCTGGGACCGGGCCACATTGATGCGCACCGCAGCAGTCTGACTGGTCCGACGGCTAGTGGAGGTCAGGGTCCTCGAGATCTGCCTGCAGCTCTTCCCTGACCACGCGGAACGCCACCGAGCTCGAGTGGCCCTTGCGGGCGAGCATGCCAACCAGGCGTCGCACGGCCTTGTCGTGGTCGAGGTTGCGCATCGATCGAAGCTTGGCCTGCACCAGCATCCTCGCCGCCTCGACCTCGTCGTCGGGATCGATCTCCTCGAGGACCTCGCGCGCCAGCTCGTCCTCGATGCCCTTGCGCTTGAGCTCCTGGGCCAGCGCGCGGCGAGCCAGACCGCGACCCGACTGACGCTGCTCCACCCACTCACGGGCGAAGCCGGCGTCGTCGATGAGGCCGACCTCCTCGAACCGGTCCAGGAGACGAGCCGCGACCTCGTCCGGGACGTTGCGCGCGGTCAGCTTGTCGGCCAGTTCCGAGCGGGTGCGAGCGCGTCCGGTGAGCTGGTCGAGGAGGATCTTGCGGGCCACCGACTCCGGGTCGGCGTCGGGGCCGGTGTCGAGGTCCCCGCTGGGCTCGGCCGCCCTGGGACCGGGCCAGCGGGACCTAGAAGTCGATGCCATCGGGGTCGATGCCCGGGGCGTCGGACGCGAAGCCCTCGGCGGGGGCGTCGACGGACGGCCCGATGCCGAGCTTCTCCAGGATCCGCTTCTCGAGCTCGTTGGCGAGGTCGGGGTTGTCGCGCAGGAAGGTCCGCGCGTTCTCCTTGCCCTGGCCGAGCTGGTCGCCCTCGTAGGTGTACCAGGCGCCGGCCTTGCGCACGAGGCCTGCCTCGACACCGACGTCGATCAGGCCACCCTCGCGGCTGATGCCGAGGCCGTACATGATGTCGAACTCGGCCTGCTTGAACGGCGGCGCGACCTTGTTCTTGACGACCTTGACGCGGGTGCGGTTGCCGACCATCTCGGTGCCGTCCTTGAGCGTCTCGATGCGCCGCACGTCGAGACGGACCGAGGAGTAGAACTTCAGCGCCTTGCCACCGGTGGTGGTCTCGGGCGAGCCGAACATGACACCGATCTTCTCGCGCAGCTGGTTGATGAAGATCGCGGTCGTCTTGGAGTTGCTCAGCGCGCCGGTCATCTTGCGCAGCGCCTGGCTCATCAGACGGGCCTGGAGGCCGACGTGGCTGTCACCCATCTCGCCCTCGATCTCGGCGCGCGGCACCAGGGCGGCGACCGAGTCGATGACGATCAGGTCGAGCGCACCGGAGCGGATCAGCATGTCCGCGATCTCCAGCGCCTGCTCACCGGAGTCGGGCTGCGAGACGAGCAGCGCGTCGGTGTCCACACCGAGCCGCTGGGCGTAGTCGGGATCGAGCGCGTGCTCGGCGTCGATGAAGGCGACGATGCCGCCGGCGCGCTGGGCGTTGGCCACGGCGTGAAGCGCCACCGTCGTCTTTCCCGACGACTCCGGACCGTAGATCTCCACCACGCGACCGCGCGGCAGGCCACCGAGGCCCAGGGCGATGTCGAGGGAGATGGCGCCGGTCGGGATGACCTCGAGCGGGACGCGCACCTCGTCACCGAGGCGCATCACCGAGCCCTTGCCGAACTGCTTGTCGATGTTGGCGAGCGCTACGTCCAGCGCCTTGTCCCGGTTGTTCTCGGCAGATGCCATGGTGATCGTCCCTCACGTCTCGTTGCGATGTCCTGCCAGACGTTAGGAGCGACCACCGACAACCTGCTCGGCTGCGTCCTCCGCCTGTGGAGAACCCGGTGTCGACCCCTGCCTGTGGACACGACGGTAGTACGAACACCTGTTCGACCCCAAGCCCGACACGCCGGTTCCCGCGGGTGTCGCGAGTGGCGGGACGCACCCGCCCCGAGGTCCCGAAACGCCGGCACGCTGGCTCCCCGTTGGGGCCGACGCGCGTTCCCGACCATCGAGGCGGCTACCGGGTGATGCGGTCCAGCGGCCCCGGGGTGTACGGCGAGTGGGCGGTCAGGTAGGCGGAGAACGCGTCGATGTCGAGGCCGCCGAAGTACTTCGCCGTCCCACCCGTGAAGGCCGGGAAGCTGTCGCCGCCGTCGGAGAGGAAGTTGTTCGTCACGATGCGGTAGGAGGCCGCCTTGTCGATCGGTGTTCCGCCCAGCCGCACGCTGCCGTCCACCGGACCGGTGGCGCCCATCTGGTAGCTGAAGCCCCGGGAGACCTGCAGCACCTTGGGGGCCCCCTTGTTGGGGCCGGTGACCTGCTGGGTGAGGACGTCGTAGATCTGCTGGCCGGTGAGGTTCATCGAGACGAGGTAGTTGTTGAACGGCTGGACCGTGAACGCCTCGTCGTAGGTGATGTCACCGGCGGCCTCGCCGTAGGGCGAGTTCGCGGAGACCAGGTCCGCACGGACGCCGCCGGGGTTCATGAAGGCGATCACCGGGGTCTGGCCGCCGGTGACCACGGAGGGGTCGGCGAGCTGGGCGTCGGCGATCAGGTCACCCAGCGGGGTCTCCCCCGCGGCGTTGGGCGTGCGGGTCACGTCGCCGTCGACGTGGCCGACGACCTTGCTCGCGATCGGCTTGACCAGCTCCTGGTAGAGGTCGATCAGCGCGGTCTGCGCCGGGTCCGCCGCGACGGTGCGGGAGACCTCGACGTTCGCGCCCTCGACCGAGCTGCGGACGATGTCGCGCGTGCGGCGGTCGTAGGTCAGGTTCGTCTCGGTGAACAGCCGGCCGAACGACGACGCCGAGGTGAGCAGCCGTGAGCGACCCGCGGGATCCTTGACGTCGCACACGTAGGGCTGGTGGGTGTGGCCCGAGACCACCATGTCGATGGCCGGGTCCAGGTTGGCCGCGATGGGGAGGATCGGCGAGCTGGCCGGAATGAGGCTGCCGCCTCCGCCGCAGGTGTAGTCGTAGGTGGGGTTGACGGCGTAGGTTCTCTTCGTCTCCGGATCGGTCCACTGCTGCTTGTCGGGTGCCCCGCCCTGATGGATCAAGACGACGATCGCGTTGACGCCCTTGCGCCGCAGCACCGGCACCAGCGCGTTCGCAGTCTGCACCTCGTCGGTGAACTCCAGGCCGGCGACGCCACTGGCGGTGACGATGCTCGGGGTGTCCTTGAGCGTCATGCCGATGAAGCCGATCCGGGCGCCGTGCACCTTCTTGATCGAGTACGACGGCAGGATCGACTCGTCGGTGCCGGCGTACTTCACGTTGGCGGCAAGGTAGTCGAAGCGCGCGCCGCGGAACGGGTGGTCGGCGCAGGAGTTCTGGTTGTTCGCACCCGCGCCGTCGGCGATGCAACCACCGTCGGCCATGCGCTGGAGCTCCTTGTAGCCCTCGTCGAACTCATGGTTGCCGACCGCGGAGACGTCGAGCCCGAGCTTGTTCATCGACTCGACCGTCGGCTCGTCGTGGAAGGCGGCCGAGAGCAGCGGGGAGGCGCCGATGATGTCGCCCGCGGCCACCGTGAGGCTGTTGCGGTGGCCCTTGCGAGCCTGCTCCAGGTGGGTCGCCAGGTAGGCGGCGCCGCCGGCGTCTCTGGTCACGTCGACCACCCTGGGCAGACCTGTGGTGGCGTCGATCTCCACCCGGTGGTCGACGACGTTGCGCCCCGAGGAGCCGCTCGGCGGCTGGAGGTTGCCGTGGAAGTCGTTGAAGGACAGCAGCTGGA
>NZ_JAOPXP010000035.1 GCF_025965085.1 Marmoricola sp. | reverse complement strand
GCCGCGCGGGTGGTGCTCAGACCTGGACGGCCACCTCGCGGATCGCGCCGGTCTCGGCGCTCACCTTGGTGTCCACGGGCTCGGCCTTCGGCGCGAGCGTGCGCAGGGTCCACTCCCCCGGCCGGGCGAAGAACCGGAAGTGGCCGGTGGCCGAGGTCGGAACCTCGGCGGTGAACTCACCGGTGCCGTCGAGCAGGCGCACGTAGGCGTTGCCGACCGGCTCCGAGCCGCGCACCACCTGGCCCTGGATGATGGCCTCCTTCTTGACGTCGATGCCGTCGAGGGAGAGCCCGCCCTCAGTGGCGCCGCACATCAGGCCTCACCGGGCTCGTCGCCGAGGGCGATCGGGACGCCGACCAGGGAGCCGTACTCGGTCCAGGAGCCGTCGTAGTTCTTGACGCTCTCGTGGCCAAGGAGCTCCTGGAGCACGAACCAGGTCAGCGAGGAACGCTCACCGATGCGGCACAGGGCGATGGTCTCCTTTCCGTTGTCGATGCCGGCCTCGGCGTAGAGCGCCCTGAGGTCGTCGTCCGACTTGAAGGTGCCGTCGTCGTTGGCGTTCTTGCTCCACGGCACGTTGATCGAGGTGGGCACGTGGCCGGCGCGCTGGGCCTGCTCCTGCGGGAGGTGGGCCGGCGCCATCAGGCGGCCGGCGAACTCGTCGGGGCTGCGCACGTCGACGAGGTTCTTGACGCCGATCGCGGCGACGGTCTCGTCGCGGAACGCCCGGATGTCGTGGTTCTGCTCCTGCGCCGTGTAGCTGGTGGTCTCGCGGCTCGGCACCTCGGCGGTGAGCTCACGGCTGTCGAGCTCCCACTTCTTGCGGCCGCCGTCCATGAGCTTGACGTCCTGGTGGCCGTAGAGCTTGAAGTACCAGTACGCGTAGGCGGCGAACCAGTTGTTGTTGCCGCCGTAGAGCACGACGGTGTGGTCGTTCCCGACACCGCGCGAGGAGAGGAGTTCCTCGAACTGCTGCTTGTTGACGAAGTCACGACGGACCTGGTCCTGCAGGTCGGCGGTCCAGTCGAGCTTGATCGCTCCACGGATGTGGCCCTTGTCGTAGGCCTTGGTGTCCTCGTCGACCTCGACCAGCACGATGCTGGGGTCGTCGAGGTGCTCCTCGACCCACTCGGCGGTGACCAGTGCTGTTTCGCGGCTCATGCGAATGCCTCTTCTTCCTTGGTGTTCTCCGCTGGGTTGCCAGCCGGAGCTTGTGCGGCGGTGGTGTGCACGACGGATGTCTTGCGTGCCGGTGCGACCCGGCGGATCAGCAGGTAGAGCTCGCAGCCGAGGCAGAAGCCGAAGACTGCGTTGAGCAGCGCCGCTGCCAGCGCGAAGCCGGTCGCGATCGCACCCACGAGGGGCGCGCCTGCGAGGTAGCCGGCCAGGGCGACCACGGCGAACGCCAGGCCGACGGCCTGGGCGAACCGCGGCGGCTGCGGGTCCTCGAGATGGGTGGGCGCCGCGAGCCGGGGTCGGACGAGCGTCCTGAACAGGAACGACGCCGGCGTCCGCTGCACACCGAGGGCCACCCCGGTCGCGAACAGCAACGCCTGCACGCCGAGCAGGGTCACGCCCACCGCGCCGGGGGCAGTGAGCAGGCTCAGCGCCAGGACGACGCTGGTGAGGATCGCGACGAACTGCGGTCCTCGCGGATCGATCTGGGCGGGGCCCGATCGGTGGATCTGCTGGGTCATGGATCTCCTGGATGTCCTGGGACGTTCCGCCGGTTGCAGCGGTCGGGACCGGCGTGCAGCGCGGCTCGGTGCCGTCCTCGGGGGTTCGTCGACCGTGGCGGTGGTGGGGCTCGAGGCGTCGGGCGCGGTGCGGCCGGTCAGGACATTCGACACAGCGACGAGCGCATGCGGCAGTTGTCCACCGCGCGGCGCCTGGTCAGCATGGTCGTGATCATGAGGGCCAGAGTAGGCAGTGCGGGCCCGGGGGTAGAAAATCGTGTCTCACGATGCGGTCTTCGCGTTCACATAGTGGACGGGCTAGGCTCCGCGGGTGAAAACAGCGTTCATCACCGGCGTCACGGGGCAGGACGGCTCCTACCTGGCCGAGCTCCTCCTCGGCAAGGGGTACGACGTCCACGGACTCGTCCGGAGGTCCTCGACGCTGAACCGGTCCCGCATCGACCACCTGCACCAGCACGAGCGCCTGCACCTGCACTACGGCGACCTCACCGACGGCGTGAGCCTGGTCAACCTGGTGCGCAGCATCGAGCCCGACGAGGTCTACAACCTCGGCGCGATGAGTCACGTGAAGGTCTCCTTCGAGATGCCCGACTACACGGCCTCGACCAACGCGATCGGCACCCTGCGCCTCCTCGAGGCCGTCCGCGCCGCCGGCCTGGACTGTCGCTTTTACCAAGCGTCGACCTCCGAGATGTTCGGTTCGACCCCGCCGCCGCAGGACGAGACCTCCATGTTCCATCCGCGCTCGCCGTACGGCTCCTCCAAGCTCCAGGCCCACTGGGTGACCGTCAACTACCGCGAGGCCTACGACCTGTTCGCGGTCTCGGGGATCCTGTTCAACCACGAGTCCCCACGTCGCGGCGAGAACTTCGTGACCCGCAAGATCACCAAGGCGGCTGCGGCCATCGCCGCAGGTGTCCAGGAGCACGTCACGCTGGGCAACCTCGACGCGGTCCGTGACTGGGGCTACGCACCGGAGTACGTCGAGGGCATGTGGCGGATGCTCCAGCAGGACGAACCCGACGACTTCGTGATGGCCACCGGCGAGGGACACACCGTGCGTGAGTTCTGCGACGCGGCCTTCACCCACGCCGGCCTGAACTGGGAGGAGCACGTGCGCTACGACGAGAGCTTCACCCGCCCCTCCGAGGTCAACGCCCTGATCGGTGACGCCTCCAAGGCGCACCGGGAGCTCGGCTGGAAGGCACACACCACCGCGCTGGACCTGGCACGGCTCATGGTCGACGCCGACGTCGAGGAGATCAACCGCTTCCTCGCCCGGTAGCACCGCGCTCAGTGCACGTGGGGAATGTCACGCTGGCCGAGACCTGCGTGCGCTCAGCGCTCGTCCTGCACGTGACCCAGCGCGCTGAGCACCTGCTGCTTCGTCGGGGCGCCGGTCGCGCGGGTGACCTCGGCCCCCTCGTCGCTGAGGACGATCGTCGTGGGGGTGCGCAGGATCCCCAGGCGGCGTACGACGTCGAGGTGCTGCTCCGCGTCGACCTCGATGTGGGCCACGCCCGGCGTGCTCGAGGCGACGTCGTCGAGGATCCGGCGCGTCGCGCGGCAGGGGGCACAGAATGCCGACGAGAACTGCAGCAGCGTCGCGCGCTCGCCGAGGTCGTCGGCCCACGGCGTACCGGTCAGCAGCGACTCCACAGCAGGGCCTTCCGTCTCACGGGCGGTCGCGTCGACGGCACCGTGCACCGCACGCGTGCCTCGGAAACGACCGTCGGTCAGCGCGCGGAAGAGCCCGAAGGCCAGCGCGAGGACGACGGCTACGACGAGGACCCACGCACCTGTGCTCACGAGGGCTCAACGACGCGAGCGGGAAAAGCCTTCCCGTCAGCCGCCGGCGAACGGGGGCAGGAACTCCACGGTCGCGCCGGGCTCCACCATGACCGCCGCGGGGTCGTCCGTGGTCACCGGACGGTCACCCACCATCACCGAGCAGCAGGAGAGCACGTCGGAGAAGCGCCGGGAGTCGTGCGCGGCCCTGACCCGGGCCATCAGCTCGGCCAGCGATACCGGGCCGGGCACGTCCAGGGCGTCGCAGTCCGTGCCCGCAGCGGCCCGGGCAGAGGCCCAGTAGCGCATCGTGACCGTGCTCTCGGCTCTCGAGCGGTCAACCACAGTCGCCACGTTCGTTATCCTTGTGCCTTCGTGAGGGAGAAGTTCCCCCACGGTAGAGCAATGACCGACCGACGCACGTCACTGACCCGGGAGGTGCCATGGGCACCGTGCTCCTGCTGACCAAGGCGCTTCAGGCTTCGGCCGAGGTGCTGCCCGGGCTCGCCCTGCTGAGCCACCAGGTCAAGATCCTTCCCGCCGAGGGAAGCGCGCTTCTCGAGGCTCCCGACCACGACGTGCTGATGGTCGATGGTCGACGTGAGCTCGCGCAGTCCCGCGACCTGTGCCGGCTGATCCGGACGACCGGCTCGGACCAGCCGGTGCTGATGATCGTCACCGAGGGCGGCCTCGCCGTGGTCGCCGCCGACTGGGGCATGGATGACGTCATCCTCGAGACCGCGGGCCCGGCGGAGATCGACGCACGCCTCCGCGTCGCGGTCGGCAGGCAGGCGGCCCGCCACGACAAGAACGATCCAGAGGCGCACATCATCCGCTCCGGCGAGGTGGTCGTCGACGAGACGACCTACACCGCCAAGCTCGGTGGCCGGGTGCTCGACCTCACCTTCAAGGAGTTCGAGCTCCTCAAGTACCTCGCCCAGCACCCCGGTCGGGTCTTCACCCGCGACCAGCTGCTGCAGGAGGTCTGGGGCTACGACTACTTCGGCGGCACCCGCACCGTCGACGTGCACGTGCGCCGGCTGCGTGCCAAGCTCGGCACCGACAACGAGGCGTTGATCGGCACCGTGCGCAACGTGGGCTACCGGTTCGTGCTGCCGCCCCACGACCAGTCGCGCGACCTGGCCGGGACCCCCCTGGGCTCCCCCTCCGACTCGCCCGCACGCTGACGCGGCGCTAGCCTCCGGGAATGGTTCAGATTGCGCGGGTCGACCCCGACGAGTTCGACTGGTCAAGCGAGGACGGTCCCGCCGCGGAGGTACGCCGCATCGCCCGCGCCTCCACCGCGCACGACGGGGCGATCACGCTCAACGAGCAGGCCCTGCTGCAGCTGAAGAACCGCGGCCTGCGCGACGCCGAGCTGTGGCTCGGCGGCGGTGGCTTCGCCCTGCGGCACAGCGACGTCCTCGATCTCGCCGTTCACCCTGAGTCCCGGCGCCAAGGTGTCGGCACGGCACTGGCCGCCGAGGCGCTGCCCAAGGGCCGCAAGGTCGACGCCTGGTCGCACGGTGACCACCCGGGTGCGGCCCGCCTCGCCGAGCTCTTCTCGGTCCCCCGCGAGCGTGAGCTCGTCATCATGCGGAGGTCGCTGAAGGACCCCGTCGACGAGGTCGCAGCGCCGGACGGCGTTCGGGTGCGGACCTTCGAGCCCGGCGACGAGGAGGCCTTCCTCGAGGTCAACTCGCACGCCTTCGCGCACCACCCCGAGCAGGGCCACATGAGCATGG
>NZ_JAOPXP010000236.1 GCF_025965085.1 Marmoricola sp. | reverse complement strand
CTTCTCGATCGTGCCCTTGTCGACCTGGGCCTGGACCTGCTTGACCAGGCGGATCTGCTGACCGCCGACCCAGGTCGCCATGACCTTCGTGTCGTCGTCGAGGGTCGCCTGGATCTGCTGGTCACCCCCGTCCTTGAAGGTGATCTCCTTGACCTTGCCCGAGTTGATGTCCTGGACCATCTTGGACGTCTCGATCTCGGTGTACCCGCCGTTGGGCACGAGGTACTGCAGGGCCAGGAGGACACCGACCACGGCCACCGGGATCCAGAGCCATGGACTACGTACGATTCGCTTCACCGCGCAATACTCTCAGGTCGCCCAACAGGTCAGCGTGTGACCGCCTAGGAATAGACGTGCGGGGCCAGGGTCCAGACGTCCCTGAGGTTGCGGTACTTCTCGTTGTAGTCGAGGCCGTAGCCCACGACGAACTCGTTGGGGATGTCCCAGCCGACGTACTTCGGGTCGATGTTCATCTTCTGGGCGTCCGGCTTGCGCAGCAGCGTGCAGATCTCCACGGACGCAGGGTTGCGCGAGTTGAGGTTCGAGGTCAGCCACATCAGCGTCAGGCCGGTGTCGATGATCTCGTCGACGATCAGGACGTGACGGCCGCTGATGTCGGTGTCGAGGTCCTTGAGGATGCGTACGACGCCTGAGCTCTTGGTGCCCGACCCGTAGGAGGAGACGGCCATCCAGTCCATCTCGACATGGCGGTTGAACGCCCGCGCGAGGTCGGCCATCACCATCACCGCGCCACGCAGGACACCCACGATGAGCAGGTCCTCGCCCTCGTAGTCCCGCTCGATGTCGCGGGCCATCTCACCGAGCCGATCGAGGATCTGCTCCTCGGTGAACAAGATGTTGACCAGGTCACCGTCGACGTCTGCTGCGTCCATGGGCCGAAAGCCTGCCACAGCCCTCGGGGACCCCGGTTGCCGGTGCGGTGGACGGGGACGATGATGGCCCGATGAGCCCGACCGCGAGTGGCACGTTCAGCGTCGACATCAGCCCTCGCCCACCGGACCCGGACACCGCGAGGCTCGAGCAGATGCAGATCCGCAAGCGGTGGAGCGGCGAGATCGAGGCGGCCGGCTGGGGCCTGATGATCTCGGGCGGCGACGCCGCCGCCGGCAGCGCGGGCTACGTGGCGATGGAGTTCCTCGAGGGCCGCGTGGGCAACCTCGTGGGCGGGCTCGCCCTCCAGCAGTTCGGCACCATGAGCAACGGGAAGGCCCACCAGGTCTACGAGGTCGTGCCCGGCAGCGGCACCGGTGACCTCGCCGGCATCAGCGGCACCCTGCGCCTCGACGTCGCGGACGGCACCCACCACTACGCGCTCTCCTACGAGCTGCCCACCCCGGCTGGGTGAGGGCGGGAAGTCTTGGCCACGTCCCCGCGTTGTGCCCCTCATGCACCTCTCGGTCCTCGACCTCGTTCCCGTCCGCACCGACCAGACCTCCGGTGACGCCCTCGCCGCGACCCGCCGCCTGGCCCGGGTTGCGGACGCGGCCGGGTACCGGCGCTACTGGCTGGCCGAGCACCACAACATGCCCGCGGTGGCGGCCACCAACCCGCCGCTGCTGATCGCCATGGTGGCCGGCGCGACCGACCGCATCCGCGTCGGGTCTGGCGGGGTGATGCTCCCCAACCACGCCCCCCTCGTGATCGCCGAGCAGTTCGCGCTGCTCGAGGCGGCGTACCCCGGGCGGATCGACCTGGGCATCGGCCGTGCGCCCGGCTCCGACCCGGTGACCAGCTTCGCGCTGCGCCACGGCGCCGGCGGGGTGGACGACGACGCGGTGTCCCGGTTCCCGACGTACGTCGACAACGTCGTCTCGATGATGAGCCCCGGCGGGGTCGGCCTCGAGGTGCAGGGGCGCACGCACCCGCTGTTCGCGACGCCGCACGCCACGTCGGTGCCGACGGTGTGGCTGCTGGGGTCCTCGGACTACTCGGCGCGGCTGGCCGCCGAGCGCGGACTGCCCTACGTCTTCGCGCACCACTTCTCCGGCGAGGGCACGGCGCGCGCGCTGGAGCTCTACCGCTCGGGCTTCCGTCCCGGCGAGGCGCTGGCCGAGCCGCGCACCTTCCTCACCGTGAACGTCTCGGTGGCGGAGTCCGAGGAGGAGGCCCACCGCCTGGCCCTGCCGCAGCTCGAGTCCATGGTGGCCCTGCGGACCGGCGGGCAGCTGCGTCCGCAGCGGTTCGTCGAGGAGGCGGAGAAGGACCCGGTGGCCGCCGCGCACCAGGGCATGCTCGCAGCGATGCGCGAGCGCTGGGTCATCGGTGCGCCGGACTCGGCCGCCCGGCAGCTCCACGAGCTCGCCTCGACCTACGACGTGGACGAGGTGATGGTCCACCCGGTGGGCGGCGCGTTCCTGGGCACCGCGCCCGACGTCGCCCCCGCCCGCGAGGCCACCCTCAGCCTCCTCGCCGACGCGATCAGCTGACGGACGGAGGCCGGTCGGCCTCGCCCGGACGGGCGCCGAAGGAGAGGTGGCCCTGGTGGCGGGACGCGCGGACGTGGCCGGGCAGGTCGACCCACTTCTGGCCGTGCCAGTCGGTGACCAGCCGGTCGACCTCGAGCACGTGTGCGTGGAACACCTCCGCGGCCAGCGCGCCTGACTCGATCGCCGCGAGGCGCAGCACGCGGGTGCGGACGGCCTCGGGCATCTGCTGCAGCGCCCCGACCGCCAGCCGGTCGCCCTCCCGCGCCTTCTCCAGCGCGTCGGCGGCCACCGCGTCGAGGTAGGCCGTGTCCGCCCGCAGCAGGTCGGCCGTGCGGGCGAGCGTCGCCGCCACCCCGGGGCCGAGCTCCTCCTCGAGCATCGGCAGCACCTTGGTGCGCACGCGTACCCGCGTGAAGCGGTCGTCGCCGTTGTGCGGATCGGCCCAGACGTCGATGCCCTGGACGAGGCAGGCGGTCTCGGTGTCGGCGCGGGTGAGGTCGAGCAACGGGCGCCTGTAGACCTCGAACGCTCGACGCATCCCCTGCAGCGCCCGTCCGCCCGACCCGCGGGTCAGGCCGAGCAGCACCGTCTCGGCCTGGTCGTCCAGCGTGTGGCCGAGGAGCACGGCGCGCGCGGAGAAACGCTCCGCGATCTGGGCGAGTACGTCGTACCTCGCCTCTCGTGCTGCCGCCTCCGGGCCCAGTCCCGGCGCCTCGACCCGGACCCGTGCCGTCACCGACTCCGCGACCCCGAGCGCGCGCATCTGGCCGACGACCCGGTCGGCATGCTGGGCCGACCCCTCCTGGAGGCCGTGGTCGACCGTCGCGCCGATCACCTGCCAGGAGCCACGCTCCGCCTCGAAGACGGTGGCGGCCAGCAGGGCCAGCGAGTCCGCCCCGCCCGAGCACGCGACGACGACGGCGTCGCCGGGCTCGAGGTCGGTCAGCGTGCGGCGTACGGCCAGGCGCACCGCGGCGACCGCAGGATGGAGCGACATCTGCTCAGCCGTGCACGCGGGCGATCCACAGGGCCGGATCGAGGATCTCGGACTTCGTCGGCAGGTTGGCGGGCTCGGCCCAGACGGCGTTGAAGCCGTCCATGCCGACCTTGTCGACGGCGGCGCGGACGAAGACGGCCCCGTCGCGGTACTGCGCCATCTTCTGGTCCAGCCCCAGCAGCCGCCGCAGCAGCCGGTCGAGGCCCCCGACCCCCTTGCGCCGCTGGGTGAACTTGCGGCGAATGTCGTTGACCGACGGGATGATCTCCGGACCGACACCGTCCATGACCACGTCGGCGTGGCCCTCGAGCAGGCTCATCACGCCCGTGACCCGCTCGATGACGGCCTTCTGCTCGGGGCTGGAGAACAGGTCGAGCAGGCTTCCGTCGGACTTGCCCGTGACGAGGTCCCCGATGCGGCGGACCGCGTCGGCGACCAGCGCGGCCGGATCGGTCGGCACGGCCCCGATGATGTTCGCCATCTCCGAACGGAGGTGGTCGGTCATCCACGGCACGGCGGTGAACTGGACCCGGTGGGTCTCCTCGTGGAGGCACACCCACAGCCGGAAGTCGTGCGGATCGGCGTTCAGCTCGCGCTCGGTGTGCACGATGTTGGGCGCCACCAGCAGCATCCGGCCCTGCTCGCCCGGCTTGTCATGGAACGGGTCGAACTGGCCCAGCACCTTCGACCCCAGGAAGCCGAGCATGGCGCCCAGCTCGACACCGGTGACGCGCGAGCCGATGGCCTCCGCCACGGGCCCGGGGGCACCCTTCTTCGCCTGCAGCTTCTCGATCAGCGGCGCCACGATGGCCGCGAAGCCGTCGGCGTTGGCCTGCACCCAGCCGGGTCGGTCGACGACCAGCACCGGGGCGGTGCGCTCGCTCGCGACGAGCCGGGTGTACTCGCGGACGAGCGGCGTGGACCGTTCGGCCCCGGCGCGCAGCTCCTCCACGGCTTCCACCGCCTCGTCGCGGGTCACCTGCGGACCCTCACCGACGAGCCGGGAGCCCACCTTGACGGCGAGGTCCCAGTCGATCATGCCGGGGCGTCCGGCCGGTCCCCCAACTCTCTCGTGGCTCATGGGCCCGACCCTACGCCGCAGGTGCACGCACCCAGAGCGCCGGCGATGCGGTCGATCAGCGTCTGCGCCTCGAAGTTCCTGGGAAGCGGCACGGCGTCCGCGACGAGCACGAAGGCCATCCGCGCCCCGTCGGCGTCGGCCGCCACTCCGGCCAGCGCGTGCACGCCGGTGAGCGTGCCGGTCTTCGCCCGGACCCGTCCACGGGCCTCGGCGGGGCCCTTGGCGAAGCGGTACCGCAACGATCCGGTGAAGCCGGCCACGGGCAGTCCGGTGAGCACCGGGCGCAGTTGCGGGTGCGCGGGGCTCTCAGCCAGCCGCAGCACGCCGGCGAGCAGGTCCGGGCTGAGCAGGTTGCGGCGCGAGAGTCCGCTGCCGTCGTACAGCTGGTTGCCGGCGACGGGTAGGCCGAGCCGGCGCACCACGTCGAGCACCGCGGCCGTGCCGGCCTGGAACGAGCCCTGCTGCCGCTCGGCGAGCCCGACGTGGCGAGCCAGCACCTCGGCGGCCTGGTTGTCGCTGACCGCGAGCGTGCGCTCGACGATCTCGCCCAGCGGCGCACTCGAGACCGACGCGACGTCGACGGCGTCCTCGGCCACCCTCGCGCGGGCGACCCGCGGCCCGACCTTCAGCCCGTTGCTCCTCAGGGCGGCGCCGAACTGCTGCGCGGCCCCGGCCGACGGGTCGGCAAGGAAGCCGTGGCCGGTCGGGTCGGTGCCCTCGTCGACCCACAGGGAGGTGATCGGGGAGACCACGTCCTCGGCGACGTAGGACGTGGGCCAGGCCGGGTTGACCGACGGACCGGAGAAGTAGGAGTCGTCGTACGCGAGCCGGACCCGCTTGACGTTCATCGTCCGCAGCTTGAGGACCGCCAGCCGGGCGAGTGTCTGCACGTCTGCCCGGTTCGGGTACGCAGCCCTGCCCTTCTGGGGGGTGCTGGCGAGGAACGGGTCGCCGCCCCCGACCAGGACCAGCTGCCGGGTCGCGGGGACCCAGCGGACCGTCGTACGGAAGCGGGCCATCGGTCCCAGCGCCTCGAGGGCGGCGGTGGACGTGACGAGCTTGGTGGTCGACGCGGGAGTCACGCGGGCGGCGCCCGTGCGGTAGGCGGTCCGGCCGGTGGCGAGGTCGGTGACCATCACCCCGAGGTGCCTGCCGAGCACCTTCCTGCGCAGCAGGGGCTGCACGGCTGCGGCGACCCTGGCGGCATCGACCGCGACCTCTGGAACCTGGGCCGCGACGGCCGGTACGGGACCGGGCGCGGGCAGCCGGAGGCCTTCGGGCGGACGCACGGCGGACGGGTCGGTCGTCGGGTCGGCGGGGCCCCAGCCGAACCAGCGCTCGCCCAGGTCGTAGCGGAGGCTGACGACCGCGGCGGCCAGCAGGGCCAGGACCACGATCTCGGCGGAGAATCGCACCAGCCAGTGGCGTTTCTCACCCAAGACGCCTCAGGCTCCCTTCGATGTGCTGTTCCGGTCGATTGTGCGCGAGACTAGCCCTAGCTGCGTCCATGCGCGGGCGTGCACGTGTCTGGTGGAAGGAAGATCTGTGGAGTTCGACGTACTGGTGGAGATCCCGAAGGGTGAGCGCAACAAGTACGAGGTCGACCACGAGTCCGGTCGCATTCGCCTGGACCGCACCTTGTTCACCTCGACCGCCTATCCGGCCGACTACGGCTACATCGAGGAGACCCTCGGTCAGGATGGCGACCCGCTCGACGCGCTGGTGATCCTGCAGCAGCCCACGTTCCCCGGCTGCCTGATCCGCTGCCGCGCGATCGGCATGTTCCGGATGACCGACGAGGCCGGTGGCGACGACAAGGTCCTGTGCGTCCCGTCGCAGGACCCGCGCCTGGAGCACCTGCGCGACATCAACCACGTCTCGAAGTTCGACCGCCTCGAGATCCAGCACTTCTTCGAGGTCTACAAGGACCTCGAGCCCGGGAAGTCCGTCGAGGGCGCCAACTGGGTCGGCCGCCACGAGGCCGAGGCAGAGGTCAACGCCTCCTTCCAGCGGGCCAAGGACCACGCCGCCGAGGTCGCGGTCAAGGGCGACGGCAGCCCGGAGACCGGCCGCACCCCTGACAACTGACCCTCGTCAGCTCACGGCCTCGCGGACGCGCACGCCGGGGAGCCCCCGGTCGTGGTCATGGTCGGTGCCGTTGCGGGGCCCTACCGCTTCGTCGCCCGGAAGTACCCCAGCGCCCCGGACAGCGTGACCGCGATGCCAGTGAACCCGGCCTCGTCCAGCCAGTCCCGCACGTCGGCGCTGGTGGCGCCGGGGCCGAGGAGGCCGGCGAACCGGCCGACCTGGCGCATCGGTAGGTAGCGCAGGCCGGTGTCGTTGAGCAGGGCGCTGCCGGTCAGTACGCCGCCCGCGCGCAGCACCCGACCCATCTCGCGCACCGCGCGGTGCGGGTCGGGAAAGCAGTGCAGGCCGGTGAAGGAGACCACCAGGTCGAACTCGCCGTCGGCGAAGGGAAGGTGGCCGGCGTCGGCGAGCACCGTCTCGACCTGGACCGCCACCTGCCGTTGCCGGGCCACCGCCCGGGTGCGGTCGAGCATGCTCTGGGAGATGTCGGCGGCGATGTACCGCACACCCTGGCCGGGCCGGAGGCCGCGCAACGCGACTCCGCCTCCGCACGGGACGTCGAGCACGGAGGAACCGGCCCGCTGGCGACCGATCTCAGCGGCTGCGGCGTACAACCGGTCCAGGTCGCTGCCGATCCCGGCCTTCCACAGCGCCCCGCCGGCCCGGGGATGCTCCACGGTCCAGTCGTAGAACTTTCCCCACAGCGGGTCCTCCTCCCATCCGCCGAGACCGGGAAGGCGAAGGCGCTCCAGCATCAGACCGTGCCCGGGTCGTCCAGCATCTCCGCCCTGAGCATCTCGCGGGGGATCCCGAACGCGTCCACGAGGTCCTCGGCGATCGGACGCAGCGCCCGGCACAGCGAGGAGACCTCGCGGCTGATCGCCTTGGAGCGAGTGCTGGAGAGGCGACCGTGCTCCATGAACCAGCCGCGGTCCGCCTCGATGGTGGACAGCGCGTAGAGGTCGCAGAGCTGGTTGAGCGCGACCTTGTTGTCGCCGTCGGCCATCATGGCGGTCTTCTCCACGAAGGCCTCGAGCACCAGTCGCTCGACGTGGGCCCGGCCGGCTGCGATGACGTGGTCCTGCACGTTGCTGAACACCGCGACGGCGTCGAGGCCCTGGTCCATGCCGCGCTTGAGACGCCGTGCGACGCCGGAGAGGATGTGCTGCTCGCGCCAGCGGAACATCGCGAGCTGGTACTCCGGGTCGAGCAGACCCGCCTCCTGGTCCCACCGGTCCTCGGTGCCCCCGGGCAGCACGTCGCGGATGCGCTCGAGCAGCTTGTGGGCGCTGGTGCGCTCGACGACCGTCTCCACGGCGAGGTTGGCCACGAAGCGCACCATTCCCAGCTGGTCGAGGTCGCCGAAGGAGGAGGAGTAGTCGGTGAGCAGCCCCTTGGCGACCAGCTGCAGCAGGATGTGGTTGTCGCCCTCGAAGGTGGTGAACACGTCCGTGTCGGCGCGCAGGGCGCCCAGCCGGTTGGCCATCAGGTAGCCCGCGCCGCCGCAGGCCTCACGGCACTCCTGGATCGTCCTGGTGGCGTGCCACGTGCTCAGGGCCTTGGTCCCCGCTGCGCGCGACTCCAGGGCGCGGCGCTGGCGGTCGGGAGCCTCGGTGGTGGAGAGGACGTTGTGCAGCTCGTTCACCAGGATCTCCTGGCTGAAGTGGAGCGCGTAGGTCTTGGCGAGCAAGGGCAGCAGCCGCCGCTGGTGCATGCCGTAGTCGAGGAGCAGCACCTCCTCGTCGCTGTGGGGCGCACCGAACTGCCGGCGCTTGTTGGCGTACTTCACGGCCACGGCGAGCGCGACCTTGCTGGCGCTGATCCCGGCACCGCCCACGCACACGCGACCCTGGATCAGGGTGCCGAGCATCGTGAAGAAGCGGCGGTCCACGTTCTCGATGGCCGACGAGTAGGTCCCGTCCTCGCTGACGTCCGCGTAGCGGTTCAGCATGTTCACCCGCGGCACGCGCACGCCGTCGAACCACAGCCGCCCGTTGTCGACGCCGTTGAGACCGATCTTGGCGCCGTCGTCCTCGATGCGAACGCCGTCGAGGGTGTTCCCGTCCTCGTCGCGGATCGGTACGACGAACTCGTGCACGCCCTCGGAGCTGCCGCCGATCTCGAGCTGCGCGAAGACCACCGCCATCCGGGCGTGGGCGGCGGCGTTGCCGATGTAGTCCTTGCGCGACCGGTCGTCGGGCGTGGTGATCACGAACTCCTGCGCCTCGACGTCGTACGTCGCGTAGGTGCCGAGCGCCTGCACGTTGGACCCGTGACCTGTCTCGGTCATCGCGAAGCAGCCCATCAGGTCGCCCGTGACGAGATCGGCGATGTAGGCGTCGTGGTGGTGCTTGGACCCCAGCTGCAGGATCGCGCCACCGAAGAGGCCGAACTGCACGCCGACCTTCACCAGGATCGAGAGGTCACCGAACGCCATCGTCTCGAAGCCCGCGACCGAGGCGCCGATGTCGCCGCCCCCGCCGTACTCGGTGGGGAAACCGAGGCCCGTGGCGCCGGACCTCGCCATCTCGCGCACCAGCTCGAGGACCCGCTCGCGGAACTCGGCGGTCGGCAGCTCGATGGCCTCGTCGAGCACCTCGGCGTACTCCGAGAGGTTCTTGCGCGTCATCTCGCGGATCTCGGCGTACTTGCCGTCGAGCAGTGCGGTCAGCGCGGGGACGTCGATTGCGGGCTGTGCGTGGTCGGCCATGGGGGCACTCTGCCGCATCGGGTCCGGCGCGTCACCAAAGACTCCGGTCGTGGTCGCCCGTCCGGGGGCGGTCCCGCTCTCAGGGACGGGCGACGAAGTCCGGGTACCAGTTGTAGATCGAGTTGTAGCGCACGTTCAGGCCAGTGCGCGGTGCCTCGATGAACTGGCCCCCACCGAGGTAGAGCGCCACGTGGTGGATGGCGCCCGGGGTGCCGTCGTAGCTCCAGAAGAGCAGGTCGCCCGGGCGGGCGTCGGCCATGGACACCCGCGTGCTCTGGGCGAACTGGGCGACCGAGTAGTGCGGGAGCGCGACGCCAGCCGCTCCCCAGGCCCTCATCGTCAGGCCGGAGCAGTCGAACGTGGTCGGGCCGCTGGCCGCCCAGAGGTAGGGCTTGCCGAGCTGGGCCTTGGCGTAGGCGATGGCGCGCTGCACGGCGACGGCCTGGTTGGGAGCGGGGTTGGCCACCGGCGGAGGTGCCGGGCTGGTGACGGGACCGCTGGTCGGGCCACCGATGGGCGTCCCAGCAGTGTCGGGCGCGCGGGTCGGCTTGGCCTCCGCAGCCTTCTTCCTCGCCTCCTTCGCCTCCTTCGCCAAGGCGGCTGCCGCGGCAGCCTCCTTGGCCCTCTTGGCAGCGGCAGCCTTCTGCTTCGCGATCCGGTCCAGGGCGGCGTGACGACGGGTGGCCAGGTCGAGGGAGATGTTCTCGGCCTTGGCGACTGCCCGCAGGAGCTGCAGCTTCTGGTCGGCGATCTGGTTGGCGGCGACGCCCGCGGCACTGGCTGCCTGTCCGGCGGCGACGGCGAGCGTCTTGGCCTCGGCGGTGAGGGACTTCTGGTGGTCCCGGGCCTTGGCGGCCCTGGCGGCGTACGACTTCGCCTGGGCGGACGCGACCCGGAAGGCGTCGTAGCGTGCCTCCATCGAGTCGCCGGCGCTCGCGACCACGGCGTACCGGTTCATCAGGCCGGTCGGGCCCTCGTCGCTCAACATCGCCGTGGCGGTGTTGAGCTCGGTGCCGTTCTGGTAGCTGTCGGTGACCAGGGTGACGATGCCGGAACGCTGGCGCTCCACGCTCTCGGCTGCCTGGGCCGCCTGCAGCTGCGCCCGGGAGCTGGCGGTGCGTGCCTCGTCGAGGCGCCACATGGCGCCGTTGTACGCCTCGGCTGCAGCCTCGGCCGCGACGGAGGCGGACTCCATCCGGGCGGTCGCAGCCGCGAGGGCGGACTCGAGCTGGGCCACACTCTTCTTCCTGCTGGCCACCTGGGCCCTGGCTTGGTCGACCTGGGCCTGGCTGGGCACGCCGGCCCCGCTCGAGTCGCTGTTCGGTCCGGGCTTCTGGTCCGCGGTCGCGACCCCGGTGAGCGGAAGCGTCATCGCGACGGTCGTGGCGGCTGCCAAGGCCATGCGTGCAACGGGGCGCACCCGATCTGTCCCTTCGTCGTGGGTCTCGCACCGCTTCCCCGCGGCACGAGACAAAACAGACGTTAGGCGTCATGCGCCCCACATGGAACACCTTTAACAAAATTACACAGTTGTAATACGCGTGTCGGCTTGACAACTACACCGATGTAACTCCGGCATGAGGCCGCCGTCAACGCGGTGTGGCCCACGGCGCGCGGGGGCGCGTCGTGGGCCACACGGCTCAGCGAAGGGCGGACCTCAGCCGGGGACGGGGCTCTCCGTCTCGACGGGTACGTCGCTCGTCGTGGTCGTGGGATGGGAGTGCCGGCCGTGCTCGTCGAACTTCTGCCCGGTCGCGATGCCGCCGAGGTAGAAGGAGATGAACGCGATCACCGCGCCGGCGATGTCGTCGGCGATGTAGTGCCAGCCGAAGTAGCTGGTGGAGAGCA
>NZ_JAOPXP010000219.1 GCF_025965085.1 Marmoricola sp. | reverse complement strand
TGGGACCCCGAGAAGGGCCTGCGCTGCAACCCCGCGAAGCTGCTGCTCGACCCCTACGCGAAGGCCACGGCCGGCGAGATCGACTGGGACCCGTCGCTGTTCGGCTACGAGTTCGGGGACGAGGACTCCCGCAACGACGAGGACTCCGCGCCGCACATGACGTACGGCGTGGTCATCAACCCGTTCTTCGACTGGGAGGGCGACCGTTCGCTGGACATCCCCTACAACGAGTCGATCATCTACGAGGCCCATGTCAAGGGCCTGACCGAGCTGCACCCCGACGTGCCGAAGGAGCTCCGCGGCACGTACGCCGGGCTCGCGCACCCCGCGGTCACCGAGTACCTGACCCGGCTCGGCGTGACCGCGATCGAGCTGATGCCGGTGCACCAGTTCGTGCAGGACAACACCCTGCTCGAGAAGGGCCTGCGCAACTACTGGGGCTACAACACCCTGGCGTTCCTGGCCCCCCATGCGGCGTACGCCGCGACCGGCGACCTGGGCCAGCAGGTGCAGGAGTTCAAGTCGATGGTGAAGTCGATGCACGCGGCCGGCATCGAGGTCATCCTGGACGTGGTCTACAACCACACCGCCGAGGGCAACCACCTCGGCCCGACCCTGAGCTTCAAGGGCATCGACAACCAGGCGTACTACCGCCTGATGGAGGACGAGCCCAAGTACTACATGGACTACACGGGCACGGGGAACTCCCTCAACGTCCGTCACCCGCACTCGCTGCAGCTGATCATGGACTCGCTGCGCTACTGGGTCACCGAGATGCACGTCGACGGCTTCCGCTTCGACCTCGCCTCGACCCTGGCGCGGGAGTTCTACGAGGTCGACCGGCTCGCGACCTTCTTCGAGCTCGTGCAGCAGGACCCGATCGTCAGCCAGGTCAAGCTGATCGCGGAGCCGTGGGACGTCGGCCCCGGCGGCTACCAGGTCGGCAACTTCCCGCCCCAGTGGACCGAGTGGAACGGTGCCTACCGCGACACCGTCCGCGACTTCTGGCGCGGGGAGCCGTCCTTGGGCGAGTTCGCCTCGCGCATCTCGGGCTCCTCGGATCTCTACGAGAACTCCGGCCGGCGTCCGTTCGCCAGCATCAACTTCATCACCGCCCACGACGGGTTCACGCTGCGCGACCTGGTCTCCTACAACGAGAAGCACAACGAGGCCAACGGTGAGGGCAACAACGACGGCGAGAGCCACAACCGCTCCTGGAACCACGGCGCCGAGGGCCCCACGGACGACCCGGAGATCCAGGCCCTGCGAGCCCGCGAGCAGCGCAACCTGCTGGCCACGCTGCTGCTCAGCCAGGGGGTGCCGATGCTGCTGCACGGCGACGAGATGGGTCGCACGCAGCAGGGCAACAACAACACCTATGCCCAGGACTCCGAGATCTCCTGGGTGCACTGGGACCAGGCCGACAGGCCACTGACCGAGTTCACGGCCGCGCTGATGCGGCTGCGGCACGAGCACCCGACCTTCCGGCGCAAGCAGTTCTTCACCGGCACCGCGGTGCGCAGCGGGGAAAGGCTGGACGACATCGTCTGGCTGCACCCCGAGGGCCGGCCGATGGAGAAGGGCGACTGGGAGAGCAGCAGCAAGACCCTGGGCATGTACCTCAACGGCCACGGCATCGCAGGGCGCGACGCCCGCGGCAACCGGATCGTCGACGACCACTTCCTGCTGTTCTTCAACGCGGGCGACCAGGTCGACCTGACGCTGCCGCCGGCGGAGTACTCCGAGGAGTGGGACGTCATCATCGACACCGGCGGCGTCGCCGACAACGGCCGGTCCTACAAGGCCGGCGACACCCTGACCCTCGAGCACCACTCCCTGCTGGTGCTGCGCGAGCACCACGAGCCCGAGCAGGAGCCCGACCACTCGGTGGCCGCGTCGCTGGCCGGTTACGCAGCGGGCGCCCAGTAGTGGGGGCGCAGGTACCCGCCAGCACCTACCGGTTGCAGATCAGCGAGGACTTCGACCTGTTCGAGGCCACCAGGCGCCTGCCCTACCTGTACGACCTCGGCGTCGACTGGGTCTACCTCTCACCGCTCCTCGCGGCCGCGCCCGGCAGCAACCACGGGTACGACGTGATCGCCTTCGACCACGTCGACCACGCCCGCGGCGGCGCGGAGGGCCTGGCCGCCCTGTCGCAGGAGGCACGACGGCTCGGCCTCGGGGTGCTGGTCGACATCGTGCCCAACCACGTCGGCGTGGCGACACCGATGGAGAACGCCTGGTGGTGGGACGTGCTCCGCAGGGGCCAGGCGTCCCCGCACGCGCGCGCGTTCGACATCGACTGGGACTTCGGTGGCGGCCGGCTGCGGGTGCCGGTCCTCGGGGACGACGACGTCCCCGTCGACGGCGGTCCGATCGGTCACCTGGAGGTGGTCGGCGACGAGCTCCGCTACCACGACCAGCGGTTCCCGATCGCGTTCGGCACCGCCGACGACCTGGGCCGCGACGGCGTCGACGCCACCACCGTGCACGACCGGCAGCACTACGAGCTGGTCGGTTGGCGCCGGGCCGACGACGAGCTGAACTACCGCCGCTTCTTCGCGGTGAACACCTTGGCCGGCGTACGCGTGGAGGAGGCGGACATCTTCGCCGCCACCCACGCCGAGATCGGCCGCTGGTTCACCGAGGGACTCGTCGACGGCCTGCGGGTCGACCATCCCGACGGCCTGCGCGACCCGCGCGGCTATCTCGAGGACCTCGCCCGTCTCACCGGCAACGCCTACGTCCTGGTGGAGAAGATCCTGGAGCCGGGCGAGGAGCTCGAGCCCTCCTGGGCCACCGCCGGCACGACCGGGTACGACGTCCTCGCGCTGCTCGACCGGGTGCTCACCGACCCGGCCGGCCAAGGGCCGCTGGACGCCCTCGAGACGCGCCTTCGGGGAGCTCCGCTCGACTGGGAGCAGCTGGTCCTCGAGCGCAAGCGGGACGTCGCCGACCACGCCCTGCGCAGCGAGACCAACCGGATCGTGCGGGAGCTGCCTCCCTCGGTGGTCGAGGACCTTGCGCTGCAACCGTCGGTCCCTGAGGAGCCCGCCGCTCGTCTCTCAACCACCGAGAGTGGAGCCGAAACCCTCCAGGACGCTGTCGCCGAGCTGCTGGCCTGCTTCCCCGTCTACCGCTCCTACCTGCCCGAGGGCCGAGCCCACCTCGACGAGGCGTTCGATCGGGCGCGGCGCCACCGCCCCGACCTGGTGCCGGTGATCGACCGGCTCGCCCCGGTCCTCGGCGATCCCGAGGCCCCGGCCGCACTGCGGTTCCAGCAGACCAGCGGGATGGTGATGGCCAAGGGCGTGGAGGACTGTTCCTTCTACCGCAGCTCGCGGCTGACCTCGCTCAACGAGGTCGGGGCCGACCCGGGGGTCTTCTCGGTCACGCCCGAGGAGTTCCACGAGGCCATGTCCACCCGGCAGCGCGAGTGGCCGCACGCGATGACGACGCTGTCCACGCACGACACCAAGCGCAGCGAGGACGTGCGCGCCCGGATCACCGTGCTCGCCGAGCTCCCCGGCATCTGGGAGGAGGCCCTGGACTCGCTGCTGTCGCTGGTGCCGCTGCCCGACGCCGGCTTCGGCGCCCTGCTGTGGCAGGCGATCCTCGGCGCCTGGCCGGCCTCCGTGGACGGGGCGCCGCCGTGCGACCTGCGCGACCGGCTGCACGGGTACGCCGAGAAGGCGATGCGTGAGGCCGGCGACCACACCTTGTGGACCGACCCGGACACCGCCTACGAGGACGCGGTCCACGCCGCGGTGGATGCCGTGTTCGACGACCCGGAGACCCAGCAGGTGCTGACCTCGCTCGTCGAGCAGGTCGCCGCAGCCGGCTGGAGCAACGCGCTGGCCGCCAAGCTCGTCGCGATCACCGCGCCCGGCGTCGTCGACGTCTACCAGGGCAGCGAGCTGTGGGAGCAGAGTCTGGTCGACCCGGACAACCGCCGGCCGGTCGACTGCGACCTGCGCTCACGGATCCTCGAGGAGGTCCGGAAGGACGGCGTACCTGCCAGGCCGACCACCCCGGACGACGGGGGCGCCGCCAAGCTGCTGGTCACCCACGCGGGCCTGCGGCTGCGGCGCGACCGGCCGGAGCTGTTCGAGGGCTACACCGCCCTCGAGGGCCAGGGCGAGGCGGCCGACCACGTGCTCGCCTTCGACCGCGGTGGCGCGATCACGGTGGTCACCCGGCTGCCCGCGGGGCTCGCTCAGCGCGGCGGGTGGGGCGAGACCACGATCGAGCTGCCCCCGGGTAGGTGGCACAACGTGCTGGATGGTGCAGGTGTCGACATCGGCTCCTCGGGGACCGTGAAGCTGGGCGAGCTGATGGCGCACCTGCCGGTCGCCCTGCTCGTGAAGGAGGACTGATGCGCGCACGGTTCGACCTCTGGGCTCCCCGGCCCCAGCGGGTGCGCCTCAGCGTGTCCTCGAGCGCGGGCGACGACATCCTAGAGATGAGCAGGGGCGCCGACGGGTGGTGGACTCCGGTCGGGCCCGTCCCCGAGGGGGAGGTCGACTACGGCTACCTGGTCGACGACTCGGACACCGCCCTGCCGGACCCTCGTTCGCGGCGCCAGCCGCACGGCGTGCACGAACGCTCGCGCACCTTCGACGCCGCAGCCTTCACGTGGAGCGACGAGCGGTGGACCGGACGCCAGCTCGCCGGGTCGGTGATCTACGAGCTGC
>NZ_JAOPXP010000215.1 GCF_025965085.1 Marmoricola sp. | reverse complement strand
GGACCGCAATCTGCGACGCCTCGGCGGTTCACGGAGCCGGCTGGAGACGCCGACGGCCTGCTCGACCTGATCCCGACCGACCTCAAGGAGCCGTTCGACCCGCGCGAGGTGATCGCGCTGATCGCGGACGGCGTCTCGGTGGACAACGGCGCGGTCTTCGACGAGTTCAAGCCGCTCTACGGCAGCTCGCTGGTCACCGGCTGGGCGAAGATCCACGGCCACCAGATCGGCATCCTCGCGAACGCCCAGGGCGTGCTGTTCAGCGAGGAGGCCCAGAAGGCCACCCAGTTCATCCAGCTGGCCAACCAGGTCGACGTACCCCTCCTCTTCCTGCACAACACCACCGGCTACATGGTCGGCAAGGAGTACGAGCAGGGCGGGATCATCAAGCACGGCGCCCAGATGATCAACGCGGTCAGCAACAGCACGGTGCCGCACATCTCGATCATCATGGGGGCGTCGTACGGCGCCGGGAACTACGGCATGAACGGCCGCGCCTACGACCCGCGCTTCCTGTTCACGTGGCCGAGCGCCAAGTCCGCGGTGATGGGCCCGGCCCAGCTCGCGGGCGTCCTGAGCATCGTGGCGCGCGCCGCTTCGGAGGCCAAGGGCAGGGAGTACGACGACGCGGCCGACGCCGGCATGCGCGAGTTCGTCGAGGCCAGCGTCGAGGAGCAGAGCCTGCCGTTCTTCCTCTCGGGGATGTTGTACGACGACGGCGTGATCGACCCCCGCGACACCCGCACGATCCTGGGCATCTGCCTCTCGGTGATCACCGCCAACGCGCCCGTCCGGGGCACCGATCGCTTCGGCGTCTTCAGGATGTGAGGTCACCCCGTGACGGTTTTCGCTCTCCCGCCTCGCCTGCCCGTGAACAACGCCCCGGGGACCCCGACGCCTCGAATGGATGTGCCCTCATGATCGAAAGACTCCTGGTCGCCAACCGCGGCGAGATCGCCCGCCGGGTCTTCGCCACCTGCCGCCTGCTCGGCATCGAGACCGTCGCGGTGCACTCCGACGCGGACGCTGATCTGCCGTTCGTGCGCGAGGCCGACTTCGCCGTGCACTTGGCCGGCAGCACGCCGGCCGAGACCTACCTCCGGGGAGACCTCGTCATCGAGGCCGCGCGCAACGCGGGAGCCGATGCGGTCCACCCCGGCTACGGCTTCCTCTCCGAGAACGCCGGGTTCGCCCGCGCGGTCCTCGAGGCCGGCCTGACCTGGGTCGGGCCCGATCCCGACTCCATCGACGCGATGGGGTCGAAGATCGAGGCCAAGAAGCTGATGGCCGACGCCGGCGTACCCGTCCTCATCGAGCTCAGCCCCTCGACCGTGACCGAGGACGACCTGCCCGTGCTGGTCAAGGCATCGGCCGGCGGTGGGGGCCGCGGGATGCGGATCGTGCGCACGCTCGACTCCCTCTCCGACGAGGTTGCACAGGCCGAGGCCGAGGCCGCGTCCGCGTTCGGTGACGGCACCGTGTTCCTCGAGCCCTACGTCGAGAACGGCCGGCACGTCGAGGTACAGGTGGTCGGTGACCGGCGCGGCGGTGTCCTCGTCCTCGGCGAGCGCGACTGCTCCCTCCAGCGCCGGCACCAGAAGGTCGTGGAGGAGGCGCCCGCTCCAGGGCTGCCCGACGAGCTCCGCAACTCGCTGCACGAAGCGGCCCGCAACGCCGCTGCCGCGATCGGCTACGTCGGCGCGGGCACCGTGGAGTTCATGGTGTCCGGCGACCGGGCGTTCTTCCTCGAGATGAACACCCGGCTCCAGGTGGAGCACCCGGTCACCGAGGCTGTCTTCGGGATCGACCTCGTCGCGGCCCAGGTCGCCGTGGCCGAGGGGGCGACCGTCGACACCCTGGGTGGCTCCGGGGAGCCGAGCGGCCACGCCATCGAGGTCCGGTTGTACGCCGAGGACCCGGCCGCCGACCACCAGCCGCAGAGCGGTCGTCTCGAGTCCTTCGAGATCCCGGGGGTGGACGTCGAGCTCGGGCAGCTGTCCGGACCGGGGTTGCGCCTGGACTCGGGATTCGAGGCCGGCAACGAGGTCGGCACTCACTACGACGCGATGCTCGCCAAGCTGATCTGCTGGGCACCCACCCGCGAGCAGGCCGCACGCCGGCTGGCCGGCGCCCTCAGCCGCGCCCGACTGCACGGGCTGGTCACCAACCGCGACCTGCTGGTGGCTTCGCTGCGCCACGACGCCTTCCTCGCCGGGGACGTCTCCACCGACTTCTTCGACCTGCACCCCGAGGTGCTGTCCGGCCAGGAGACAGACCTGGAAGCCGTCGCCTTCGCCGCCGCCGTGATGCTCGCCGAGCACGACCGGCTGCGCAGGCGTGTGCAGCCGGCCGCGCCCGTCGCCTGGCGCAACGTCGTCTCGCAGCCGCAGCGGACCGCGTTCGAGCACGGCCCCGGCAGCCGTGAGGACGAGGTGGTCGTCGAGTGGTTCGGCGGACGTGACGGCTACCGGCACGCGACCCGCGAGGACCTCACCGTCGTCTCGGCCTCCGTGGCCTCCGTGGTCCTGGAGGCTGTGGGCGTTCGCTCGCAGTTCGCCGGTGTGCTCGCGAGCGCCGGGCCGGGCGCTCCGCGTGAGATCTTCGTCGACGGGTCCCACGGATCGGCGCGCCTGCGGGAGGTGCCGCGCTTCGTCGACCCGGCGGACGTCGTGGCGCAGGGCTCACTGCTCGCCCCCATGCCGGGCACCGTGATCGGCGTACCCCTCCGGGCGGGCGCCGAGGTCATGGCCGGCCAGACCGTCGTCGTCCTGGAGGCGATGAAGATGCAGCACACCATCACGGCTCCCACCGACGGCGTGCTCACCCAGATCGCGGTCTCCGTGGGCAGCCAGGTTGCCTCGGGTGACGTCCTCGCCGTCGTGACCGCACCAGACCCAGCCGAGCCCGCAGCAGAAGGAGAGACCGCATGAGCACCTTCACCGAGTCCGAGGAACGCCAGACCCTGCGCAAGGAGGTGGCCAAGCTCGCAAGGACCTACGGCCGCGAGTACTTCACCCGCTGCGCCCGCAACGGCGAGAAGTCCACGGACCTGTGGCTGGCCATCGGCAAGGCGGGCTACCTCGGCGTCAACCTCCCCGAGGAGTACGGCGGCGGTGGCGGCGGCATCGGCGACGTGGCCGCGGTCTGCGAGGAGCTGGCCGCCGAGGGCTGCCCGTTGCTGATGATGGTCGTCTCGCCGGCGATCTGTGGCACGGTGATCAGTCGCTTCGGGACCGACGAGCAGAAGCGGAGGTGGCTGCCCGGCATCTGCGACGGCACCGAGACGATGGCGTTCGCGATCACCGAGCCCGACGCCGGCACGAACTCCCACAACATCACCACGACCGCGCGACGCGACGGCGACGAGTGGCTGCTCAAGGGCCAGAAGATCTACATCTCCGGGGTCGACGAGGCGAAGAACGTGCTCGTCGTCTCGCGCACCGAGGACGCGAGGACCGGGCGGCTCAAGCCGTGCCTGTTCGTCGTACCCACCGACGCGCCGGGGTTCAGCTTCACGGCCATCCCGATGGAGATCGTCAGTCCCGAGAAGCAGTTCCAGGTGTTCATCGACGACGTACGGCTGCCCGCGACTGCCCTCGTCGGGGACGAGGACGGTGGGCTCGTGCAGCTGTTCGCGGGGCTCAACCCGGAGCGGATCATGGCGGCGTCGTTCTCGACCGGCCTTGCGCGCTACGCGCTGGACCGGGCCACGGAGTACGTCAAGGGCCGGGAGGTCTGGGGGTCCCCGATCGGCTCGCACCAGGGCATCGCGCACCCGTTGGCGCAGTCGAAGATCGAGATCGAGCTGGCCCGGCTGATGACTCAGAAGGCCTCCGCGCTCTACGAGGAGGGCGACGACATGGGGGCGGGGGAGGCGGCCAACATGGCGAAGTACGCCGCTGCAGAGGCCGCCTGTGACGCCGCCGACCGCGCTGTGCAGGCGCACGGTGGCAACGGCATCACCCAGGAGTACGGCGTCGCCGGGCTCCTCGTCGCCGCCCGCGCCGGCCGCATCGCCCCGGTCAGCCGCGAGATGATCCTCAACTTCGTCGGCATGCACTCGCTGGGCCTGCCGAAGTCCTACTGACCGGCAACGGAACAAGGAGCACGATGACTGACGACCTGGTCCATTACGAGGTGGCCGACGGGATCGCCACGATCACCCTCGACTCCCCGAAGAACCGCAACGCCCTCTCGCGCCGGCTCGTCACCGGACTGTTCGACGCGCTGGACCGCGCCGAGGAGGCGGCCGAGGCCAAGGTGGTGCTGATCCGTTCCGCTGACCGTGTCTTCTGCTCGGGCGCCGACCTGTCCGAGGCCGCGGACGGCGGGATGGAGGAGGGGACACGGGCGCTGGTCGCCCTGCAGCGCCGCATCGTGACCCACGCGCGCCCGGTGGTCACCCGGCTGGCCGGGCCGGTCCGCGCCGGAGGTCTCGGCATCGTCGCGGCCAGTGACGTGGTGCTGTGCAGCGAGGACGTCACCTTCGCCTTCACCGAGAGCCGGCTCGCGCTCGCCCCCGCGGTCATCTCGCTCACCGTGCTGCCGCGACTCACCAGCAGGGCTGCTGCGGAGACGTTCCTGACGGGACGCACGTTCGACGCCACGGAAGCGGCGGCCATGGGGCTCGTGACGCGGGCAGTGCCCGCGGACGATCTCGACGCCGCGGTCGCCGACGTGTGCGCCGAGCTCGCCAGGGCCCACCCCCAGGGCCTTCGCGAGACCAAGGCCCTGCTGGCGCGCGAGCTGGTCGAGAACATCGACGCCCACGCCGAGGAGATGGCCGAGCTGAGCGCGCGGCTCTTCGGCTCGGACGAGGCGCGCGAGGCGATGACTGCCTTCCTCACCCGCAGGAAGTGAGGAGCCGGTAGGCAACGGGTCCCGGAGCTCGGGACGGCAGCCCCTCGCCGTCAGCCCAGCCAGCGACCGAGCCGGTCCAGCCCCTCGGTGATCTCGTCGCTGCTGCCGGCGAAGGAGAGGCGGACGAACTGGTCGCCACGCCGGGTGTCGAAGTCGATGCCGGGGGCGGTGGCCACACCTGTCTCGTCGAGCAGTCGCAGGCACCAGGCGTGGGAGTCGTCGGTGAGGTGGCCGATGTCGGCGTACACGTAGAAGGCGCCGTCGGCCGGTGCGAGACGGTCGATGCCCAGTCGTGGCAGGCCTTCGAGCAGGATGTCGCGGTTGGCGGCGTACCTCGCCACGTGCCCATCGAGCTCCGCGTAGGACTCCGGCGTGAAGGCGGCGATGGCCGCGTACTGGCTCAGCGCCGGCGGGCAGATCGTGAAGTTGCCGGTCAGCACGTCCACCGGACGGCGCAGGTCCTCGGGCACCAGCATCCAGCCGAGTCGCCAACCCGTCATCGAGAAGTACTTGGAGAACGACCCGAACACCACCCCGCTGCGTGAGGTGTGCCAGGCGCTGCGGTGGTGCAGACCCGCGTCGCCGTAGGTGATGTTGTGGTAGATCTCGTCGCTGACCAGGCGTACGCCGCTGTCCTCGCACCACCGCGCGATCGCGTCGAGGTCGTCGGGGAGCAGCATGGTGCCGGTCGGGTTGGCAGGGGAGGCGATCACGAGCCCGGCGATCGGGCCCTCGACGGCCTCGAGCTGGGCCACGGTCGGCTGGAACCGGGTCTCCGGACCGCAGTCGATCTCGACGACCTCGCACCCCAGCGCCGCCAGGACGTTGCGGTAGCACGGGTAGCCGGGGCGAGCCATCACCACCCGGTCGCCCACCTCGAACGCGGCGAGGAAGGCGAGCAGGAAGCCACCGGAGGAGCCGGTCGTGATGACGACGTCGTCGAGGGTGACCTCGATCCCGCTCGTACGCCGGTGGTGGGCGGCGACCGCCTCGCGCAGGCCGGGTACGCCGGTGGCGACCGTGTAGCCGAGCAGCTCCTCGTCCAGCAGCCGCTTGGCCTCCTCGCGAACGGCCTTCGGCGCTCCGGTCGACGGCTGGCCGGCCACGAAGTTGACGAGGTCACCGTGGCTCAGCTGTCGCCGCTGAGCCGCCGCCAGGAGGTCCATCACGTGGAACGGTGGGACGTTGGACCGCTGTGCGACCTGCATCCGGTTGCTCATGCAGTTCAGCGTAGGGGGGTGCAGGTTTCCCCGCTCAGCCGGGGAAAGCCGACGTTTCGGGCGTTGCGACAGCGGGAGAGCTTCAGGCATCGCCCCGTCAACCCTCCACGAAATGTCCGGGGCGCACGTCTGCCCGCGCCGTGGTTCTCGCGCTGCCGACCGCCGGGATCGTCGAGCAGGTGGTCACCGATCAGTCATCGCCGGGGGTCGCCGGGTCGGGGGTCGCCACGTCGTCGATCCCCACGTCCGCAGCGGTGACCGGCATCGTGGCCCAGGCGGTGGAGAGAGCGCTGATGTCGAGGTGCTCGCGGCCGCCCGTCTCGAGCCGGTCCAGCCCGAGGGCGTGCCAGTACTCGGGATGCTGCTGGCAGGGAAGTACCGCGGTGACTCGGCCTCGCACCGGGGCGCGCCTGTGGTCGGCCGTGACGTGCAGGTACCGGTGGCCGGAGTCCTTGGCGCGCCAGGCGACGATGTCGGGCCGGGTCAGGACGGCCGCCCAGGCGAGCAGCTCGGAGGGATTGTCGACCGTGGCGCTGACGTCGCCGACGATGTCGAGCTCGCGGCTGATCCGCAACAAGATGGCCAGCTCGCGTGC
>NZ_JAOPXP010000206.1 GCF_025965085.1 Marmoricola sp. | reverse complement strand
GGCATGTGCACCCCTCCATCAGCGGGTGTCGAAGCGTCTCGAGACCGGTCCGGGGCCCCGGGAACGACAAGAGCCCGGGTGCAACGGCACCGGGCTCATTGCGACGTCACGCTACCAGAGCGGGTCGGACGGCCATTCAAGCGCAGGCCGGGCGGTCGCCGGGGCGAGATCACCCTGGCGCGGGGCCCGCAGGGCATTCGCCCGATATCGTCGATCCGGGACAACCTCCGGGAGGTGGCACCACCGACGGGCGTACCCCTCTAGGGTGACCCCGTGGACCCCCTCCTGCTGATCACGAACGTCGACGCCGGGGGCGGCCGCGACGAGGGTCTCGCCGCCGCGCTGGACGTGCTGCGCGAGGACGCCGACGTCGAGGTCGCCTCCACACGGAACCCCGGTGAGCTCGACGGCGTACTCCATCGCGCGGGGTGCCGCTCCATCGTGGTCGCCGGCGGCGACGGGAGCCTGCACGCGGTGATCTCGGCGCTGTACCGGCGCCACGAGCTCTCCCAGCGGACCCTCGGCCTGATCCCGCTGGGCACCGGCAACGACTTCGCCCGCACGCTCGGCATCCCGCTCGACCCGGCCGAGGCCGCCAGCGCCCTGCTCAACGGCTCTCCGCGCCGGATGGACCTCATCATCGACGAGCTCGGCGAGGTGGTCGTCAACAGCGTGCACGCCGGCGCCAGCGCCCAGGCGAGCCGTCGTGGAGCCCGGTGGAAGGAGCGTCTCGGGCCCTTCGGGTTCGGCATCCTGGGCTACCCGATCGGCGCGGCGATGGCTGCCCTGCGCCCGCCGTTCGTGCGGCTGCGGATCGAGGCCGACGGCCACGTCATCTCCGACATGGACCAACACATCTTGATGATCGCGATCGGCAACGGCGCGAGCGTCGGCGGCGGCACCGAGCTCACCCCCGACGCGGACCCGGCGGACGGCAAGCTCGACGTCATGGTGTCCTTCGCCACCGGGCCGCTGGAGCGACTCGCCTACGTCTGGAAGCTGCGCACCGGTGACCACGACCAGCGTGACGACGTGGTCACGATGCGCGCCAGCCAGGTGACGGTGTCCGGTGAGAGCTTCTACCTCTCTGCCGACGGCGAGATCAGCGGCCCCGAGCGACGCCGCTCCTGGCACCTGGAGAAGGGCGCCTACTCGATGATCGTGCCCGCACGCTAGCCGGCCGGCTGGTCGGTGCCCGCCTCGAGCACCGGCCGGTTCCTCTCCACGCGCGCGTCGCCGGCGTCGGCGAAGTAGTCACCCGGGGCGGTCTCGTCCGAACCGTTGGCGACCTTGGCCGCGTTGAGCGCGAACGAGAGCACGACCGTCACCACGAGGTTCAAGACGAACGCCGTCATCGCGACGTACCCCATGTCGCCGAGCCCCGGGATCTCGGCCAGCGAGCCGCCGAAGTGCTTGCCGGTGAGCGGGTTGACGATCTCGTACGCCGCGTAGGTGCCGTAGACGATGCCGACGGCCCATCCCGCCAGCAGCGCCCACTTGTGGAACCAGCGCGTGTAGAGGCTGAAGACGATCGCCGGGAACGTCTGCAGGATCCAGATGCCCCCCAGCAGCTGGAAGTTGATCGCGTTCTGCTTGTCCAGGGTCAGCACGAAGACGAGCGCGAAGGCCTTGACGACCAGGGAGGCCACCTTCGAGACCTGGGCCTCCTGGGCGTGGGTCGCGTCGGGTCTGATCCACTCCTTGTAGATGTTGCGCGTGAACGTGTTGGCCGCCGCGATCGACATGATCGCCGCGGGCACCAGCGCCCCGATGGCGACGGCCGCGAACGCGATCCCGGCGAACCAGCTCGGGAAGGAGTCCTCGAACAGCTGCGGGATGACCAGCTGCGGGTTCGGCTTGCCGTCGACCCCGATCGGCTTGGTGCCGGCCGCGATCGCGACCCAGCCCAGCAGCGCCAGGAGGCCCAGCACGAAGGAGTACGCCGGCAGGATCGAGGCGTTGCGCCGGATCGTCGTACGGCTGTCGGAGGAGAGGGTGGCCGTGACCGAGTGGGGATACATGAACAGCGCCATCGCCGAGCCCAGCGCGAGCGTCGCGTAGGCCCACATCTGCCCGCTGACCGGGATGAACGACCCGGTCGGCTTGCCCGTGGTCGGGTTGGTCGCCGCCATCTTGTCCTGGGCCGCACCGAAGATCTCGGTCCAGCCACCGAACTTCGAGGGCAGGTAGATGACCGCGACGATGATGACCAGGTAGATCAGGCCGTCCTTGACGAACGCGATCACCGCGGGCGCCCGCAGCCCCGAGGTGTAGGTGTACGCCGCCAGCAGCACGAACGCGATCAGGAGCGGCGCGTCCTTGGCGAGCCAGTTGCCGCCACCACCGAGGCCGACGACGTCGAGCACCGCCTGGATGCCGACCAGCTGCAGCGCGATGTAGGGCATCGTCGCGACGAAGCCGGTGACGGCCACCGCCAGCGAGAGGGCCCGGGAGTCGTAGCGGCCGCGCACGAAGTCGGCGGTCGTGACGTAGCCGTGCCGGTGGCTGACCGACCACAGCCTCGCCATGAAGACGAAGATGATCGGGTAGAGGATGATCGTGTACGGCACCGCGAAGAACCCGGCGACCGAACCCGCCGCGAACATCGCCGCGGGCACCGCCACGAACGTGTAGGCCGTGTAGAGGTCGCCGCCGAGCAGGAACCACGTCACCCACGTGCCGAACTTGCGGCCACCGAGCCCCCACTCGTCGAGCGACTCCAGCGAGTCGCCCCGCTGGAAGCGGCTGGCCATGAACCCGAGCACGGTGACCACGAGGAAGAGCACGATCAGCACCGCGAGGGCCACGCCGTCGAGGCCGTCCTTGCCGGCCACGAGGGGGACCAGCGCGGCGCTCATCGTCCGGTCTCCTCGTCACCGCGGTGGGCGCCGACGCCTGGCCTCGGCGTACGCGCTGCGAGGACCAGTCGGTGCGCGGTGTAGGTGCAGCCGGCGCAGATGAACACCCAGAGGAACTGGTACCAGAAGAAGAACGGGAAGCCCCAGAGCCGCGGGCTCTCGCGGGCGTAGCTGCTCACCCAGAGCAGCGCCACGACCGGGATCGCGAGGAGGACGCCGGCCACGGCGAGCAGGGTCTTGTTCGTCTCCGGCACCTCGCTGGGTGAGGCGCCGTCGGTTCCGCCCGAGCGGTGAAGGTGTGCCATGCCACGGCACTCTAGACCGATGTGACGCAGGTCTCACCCACTGCCACGGAGGTGCGGCTGGGAGTCAGGCCAGCTCGGCGTGCGCCTCGGGACTGGAGTCCTGCAGGAACTGGTCGCAGCGGGCGCTCTCGTGGTGCTCGCCGATCCGCCCGGCGGCCACGGCGAGGGCAGCCAGTGAGCGCAGGAAGCCCCGGTTGGGCTCGTGCTCCCACGGCACCGGCCCGTGACCCTTCCAGCCGTTGCGGCGCAGCGCGTCAAGGCTGCGGTGGTACCCGACCCGGGCGTAGGCGTACGCGGTCACGTCGTCGACGTCCGCGTCGGCCAGGGCCTCCTCGGCGAGGGTGGCCCAGGCGAGGGGCGACTCCGGGTGGCGGCGTACGACGTCAGTGGCCTGTTCACCGCTCTCGAGCTCCGCGGCGGCGGCGTCGAGGGGAAGCAGGGTGGGGGGCGGACCGGCGATGAGGTCGCGGCCGAGGTGTGAGTCGCTCATGCAGTGATCGTGTCACGCCACCGGAGTGCTCCCACAGGCACCGGACCGGCGCTCCCGGCCGGGATGGCCGGGGATGGAATGTCGGCCCGCCGGTGTTGGATGTGGTCATGGCGACGTCGACTCACTCCACGACCCAGCCGCCGGCGGCGGACGGAACACCCGAGGTGAACCCCTGGCCGGCGCTGTTCGCACTGTGCCTGGGCTTCTTCATGATCCTGGTCGACTCCACGATCGTGTCGGTGGCGACGCCCGCGATCATCGCCGACCTGCAGGCCGACGTGAACAGCGTTGTCTGGGTGACCAGCGCCTACCTCCTGGCGTACGCCGTGCCGGTACTCATCACCGGACGGCTCGGTGACCGGTTCGGGCCGAAGAACCTCTACCTGCTGGGCCTGACCGTCTTCACGCTCTCCTCGCTGTGGTGCGGGCTCACCGGCTCCATCGAGGGCCTGATCGTCGCCCGCATCTTCCAGGGCTTCGGCGCCGCGATGATCACCCCCCAGACGATGGCGATCATCACGCGCATCTTCCCCGCCGAGCGTCGTGGCCGGGCGATGGCCCTGTGGGGCGCGACCGCCGGCGTGGCGACCCTGGTCGGCCCGATCCTCGGGGGCGTGCTGGTCGACGCCCTCGGCTGGGAGTGGATCTTCTTCATCAACGTCCCGGTCGGGATCGTCGGCTTCGTCATCGCCTGGCGCCTCGTGCCGTCGCTGCCGACCAACAACCACCGCTTCGACTGGCTGGGAGTGGCGCTCTCCGGCGTCGCCATGTTCATGCTGGTGTTCGGCATCCAGGAAGGACACCAGTTCGACTGGGGCACCATCGCCGGGCCGATCTCGGTGCCGGCGCTGATCATCGGCGGAGTGCTGGTCCTCGCGGCGTTCGTCTGGTGGCAGTCGCGCAACACCCAGGAGCCGCTCGTCCCGCTCTCGCTGTTCCGCGACCGCAACTTCAGCCTCGCCAACGTCGCGATCTCGTCGATGGCCTGCGCGATCACCGCGCTCGCGTTCCCGGTGATGCTCTACGCCCAGCTCGTCCGCGGGCTGTCCCCCACCGGGGCCGCGCTGCTGCTCGTCCCGATGGCCGTCATGTCGATCGTGCTCGCGCCCTGGGTGGGCAAGCTGACCGACGCGGTCCACCCGCGCCTCATCACCTCCTTCGGGTTCGCGACCGCGGCCGTGTCGCTGGTCTGGCTCAGTCGCGTGATGACCCCCGCCTCGGCGACGGTGGAGATCCTGCTGCCGATGGCGCTCCTCGGCATCGGCAACGCGTTCGTCTGGGCGCCGACCTCGGCCACGGCCACCCGCAACCTCCCGATGCGCCAGGCCGGCGCCGGTGCCGGTGTCTACAACGCCACCCGCCAGGTCGGTGCCGTGCTCGGCTCGGCGGCCATCGCCGTACTCATGGACTCGCGGCTCGCAGCCCAGGGACTCACGTTCTCCCCGAGCGAGGCCGGCGGCGGCAACCTGCCGCAGCAGGTCCTGGCGCCCTTCAGCGAGGCCATGTCGCAGGCGCTCCTGCTCGCGCCCGCCCTCCTGATGCTCGGCTTCGTGGCCGCCCTCGCCTTCGACCGGCCACGGCACCAGGTGCGGCCCTCCGCCGAGCCGGCTCCCGAGGGCACGGCGTCGGCCGCCGGGACACCCGTCGCGTCCTGACCACGTCGCCTTGCTGCTCCTGGCGCGTCAGCCGACCGAGTGACCGGTGCTGCGGAGGTGCTCGCAGGCCTCGAGCACCCGGGCCGACATGCCGGCCTCGCCAGCCTTGCCCCAGGCACGGGGGTCGTAGGCCTTCTTGT
>NZ_JAOPXP010000241.1 GCF_025965085.1 Marmoricola sp. | reverse complement strand
CGAAGGCGGCGGCGACCGCCTCCTGCACCGCGGAGACCCGCTCGACGGGAACCAGGGCGATGGCTGAACCGCCGAACCCGCCGCCCGTCATCCGTGAGCCGAGCGCACCGGCACGGCGGGCGGTCTCGACGGCGACGTCGAGCTCCTCGCAGGAGACCTCGTAGTCGTCGCGCAACGACTGGTGCGAGGCGTCCATCAGCGGCCCGAGCGCGCCCCAGTCGTCGGCCGTCAGGGCAGCGACGAACTCGTCGACCCGCGCGACCTCGCTGAGGACGTGACGCGCCCGCTGCAGCTGCACCCCGACCAGACCCTCGAGAGAGGTCGCCTGCGCCAGCGCACGCTTGTCCAGGCCCAGGGCCTCGGCGGCGGCCCAGGCGTCGTCGCGCCGGGACTCATAGCCACCGTCGGTGAGCTCGTGGCTGACCAAGGTGTCGATCACCAGGACCGCCAGGCCCTTGGCGGCGGGGTCGAACGGCACCTGCTCGCGGGTGCCGGCCGCGAAGTCGACGAGCAGGGCATGGTCGGCCCGCCCGTGGACCGCGATCGCCTGGTCGAGCCCACCCGTCGGCGCGCCCACGGTCTCGCTCTCCGCCCGCACACCCGCGTCAACCAGCTGCTCGGGGGACAGGCCCAGGCTCAGCGCCGCGTCCACCGCGACGGCCACGCTGCACTCGAGGGCGGCCGAGCTCGACAGGCCGGCACCGATCGGGACGTCGCTGGAGATCTCGATCTCCATGCCCTGCTTCACGTCCAGCGCGACGAGCACGCCCGCGACGTACAGCACCCAGGGGTCCGCGCCGTCCAGCGCGCCGACGGTGCCCTCCCACGACCGGGAAACGCTGGTCACGAGCAGCCGGTCGTCCTCGCGCAGCGTCAGTCGCGCCGTCGTGCACTGGGTCAGTGCCATCGGCAGGCAACGCCCACCGTTGTAGTCCACGTGCTCGCCGATGAGGTTGACCCGGCCGGGAGCGATCCCGACGACTGTGGCTCGCTCGCGTGGCCCGGTAGATTCGGCTCCCGTGCGATTCCTCTCCGACACGCGGCCACCCTATGACCTGACCTATGACGACGTGTTCATGGTGCCGCGGCGCTCCGGCGTCGCGTCTCGCTACGACGTCGACCTCGCGCAGGATCCCGAACGCGGCGACGGCACCGGCACGACGATCCCGATCGTCGTCGCCAACATGACGGCGGTCTCCGGCCGGCGGATGGCCGAGACCATGGCTCGTCGCGGCGGCCTGAGCGTGATCCCCCAGGACATCCCCCTCGACGTCGTCGAGGAGGTCGTGGCCTGGGTGAAGAAGCGTCACCCGGTCTTCGAGACCCCGATCACGCTCAGCCCCCAGGACACGGTGAGCGACGCCCTGGCTCTGCTGCCCAAGCGCGCACACCGCGCCGCGGTCGTGCTGGAGGACGGGAAGCCGGTGGGAATCGTCACCGAGGCGGACTGCACCGGCGTCGACCGGTTCACCCAGGTCGCCGACGCCATGACCACCGACATGGTCACGCTCAAGGCGGGGATGGAGCCGCGCGAGGCGTTCGACGTCCTCGCCTCCTCCCGCTACCGGCTCGCGCCTGCCGTCGACGACGACGGCGGGCTCGTCGGGATCCTGACCCGCACCGGCGCGCTGCGCTCCACGATCTACAAGCCGGCCCTGGACCACCTCGGTCGGCTGCGGATCGCGGCGGCCATCGGTGTGAACGGCGACGTCGCCGGGAAGGCCGAGCGCCTGCTGTCCATGGGCGTCGACTGCCTCGTGGTCGACACCGCGCACGGCCACCAGGAGCGGATGCTCGAGGCATTGGGCGCCATCCGTGCGATCGACCCCCGAGTGCCGGTCGTCGCCGGGAACATCGTGGGCGCCGACGGCGTGCACGACCTCGTCGAGGCGGGCGCCGACATCATCAAGGTCGGCGTCGGTCCGGGCGCGATGTGCACCACCCGGATGATGACCGGCGTGGGTCGGCCCCAGTTCAGCGCCGTCGTCGAGTGCGCCGAGGCCGCGGCCCGGCATGGAAAGCACGTCTGGGCCGACGGGGGAGTACGGCACCCCCGCGACGTCGCCCTGGCCCTGGCAGCAGGCGCCTCCCAGGTGATGATCGGCTCCTGGTTCGCCGGCACCCACGAGTCGCCCGGCGACCTGCACGTCGGGGCGGACGGCCGCCCCTACAAGGAGAGCTTCGGAATGGCCTCGGCGCGGGCCGTCGCGAACCGTACGTCGACCGACAGCCTGTTCGACCGGGCCCGCAAGGCGCTCTACGAGGAGGGCATCTCCACCTCCCGCATGTTCCTCGACCCCGAGCGCCCCGGCGTCGAGGACCTCATCGACGAGATCTGCTCGGGGGTCCGTTCGGCCTGCACGTACGCCGGTGCCCACGACCTCGGCGCGTTCGCCGATCGCGCCGTCATCGGCGTCCAGTCGGCTGCCGGATTCGCCGAGGGCCGCCCACTGCCCGGCGGCTGGTGACGACCTGCGCGACACTTCGACCCGATTACTCCATCCGGGTGGTGGCTTGCTAGGGTTACGGCGCTCGTCCGGGTGGCGGAATAGGCAGACGCGCTAGCTTGAGGTGCTAGTCCCCGTATTAGGGGGTGGGGGTTCAAGTCCCCCCTCGGACAC
>NZ_JAOPXP010000155.1 GCF_025965085.1 Marmoricola sp. | reverse complement strand
GCGACCACCATCCGCGGGTGCTCGGCGCCGCAGGTCCCGATGCGGGCCGCGGAGATGCCCAGGGGATGCTTCTGCATCGCCTCCAGGACCATCTCCGCCTCGGCCTCCGCGACGATCGCGACCAGCTTCCCCTCGTTGGCGACCTGCAGCGGGTCGAGACCCAGCAGACCGCAGGCGTCGCGCACGGTCTGGGGGATCGGCAACGCCGACTCCATCAGGTCGATGCCCACGCCCGAGGTCCGGGCGATCTCGTTGAGCGACGCCGAGACACCGCCGCGGGTGGGGTCGCGCAGCACGTGGAGGTCGGCTCCGGTGGCGATCATGGTCGCGACGAGGTCGTGCAGCGGCGCGGTGTCGCTCTCCACCGTGGTCCCGAACTCCAGACCTTCACGACAGCTCATCACCGCGATCCCGTGCACCCCGATGTCACCGCTGACCAGCACGACGTCACCCACACCTGCGCGACGCGGGTGCACGTCCACGCCCTCGGGCACGATTCCGATCCCGGCTGTGTTGATGTAGACGCCGTCACCGCTCCCGCGGTCCACCACCTTGGTGTCGCCGGTGACCAGCTGCACACCGGCCTGTGAGGCTGCGTGCCCCATCTTCTCGGCGATGCGCGCGATCTCGGCGAGCTCGGTGCCCTCCTCCAGGATGAAGGCGGTCGAGAGGTACGCCGGTCGCGCACCCGACATCGCGAGGTCGTTGACCGTGCCGTTCACCGCCAGGTCGCCGATCGAACCACCGGGGAAGAACATCGGCTTGACCACGAACGAGTCCGTCGAGAAGGCGAGGCGGCCCGACTCGACCGGCAGCACCGCCGAGTCGCCCATCTCGGCCTTCGCTGCGGCGCCGAAGCCGGGCAGGAAGAGCTGCTCGATCAGCTCGGCCGACATCGCGCCGCCACCACCGTGCCCCATCACGATCGTGGGCGTGTCCCGCAGCGGGGCGGGGCAGACCCACCCCTCGAAGTCGAGGCCGCCGGCGGGCATCAGGCCTCCACCAGGTCGAGGCGACGGTAGGCGTAGTAGGCGGCGCACGCTCCTTCGGAGGAGACCATCGTCGCGCCGAGCGGGTTGCGGGGCGTGCACTCCTTGCCGAAGGCCGCGCACTCGTGCGGCTTGATCAGCCCCTGCAGGACCTCACCGGAGCGACAGATCTCCGACTCGGCGGTGTGCATGTCGGTCACCGAGAAACGGGCCTCGGCGTCGAACTCGGCGTACCGCTCGGAGAGCTTCCACCCGCTGCGCGGGATCATCCCGATGCCGCGCCAGGTGCGGTCGGTCACCTCGAAGACGTCCCGCAGCATCTCCATCGCCGGCAGGTTTCCCTCGTCCCGCACCGCCCGCGGGTAGGCGTTCTCGAGCTCGTGGCGCCCCTCCTCGAGCTGCACGAGCGTGCGGCGGATCCCTTCGAGGATGTCCAGCGGCTCGAACCCGGTGACCACG
Source organism: Marmoricola sp. (assembly GCF_025965085.1). Taxonomy (GTDB): domain Bacteria; phylum Actinomycetota; class Actinomycetes; order Propionibacteriales; family Nocardioidaceae; genus Marmoricola. The sequence goes on along the minus strand of NZ_JAOPXP010000155.1, from coordinate 27,262 downwards.
ATCGGGACGCCGTACTTCTCGGCCAGGGGCGGGTACTCCCTCGTCCCCATCACCGAGCACACGTGACCGGCAGCGAGGAACGCCTGGACCCGGCACACGGGCGACTCCATGATCGCCGCGATCGCCGGTGGCACCAGGACGTGGGAGACCAGCAGCGAGAAGTTGGGTACGCCGAGCCGACGGGCCTGGTAGACCGTCATCGCGTTCGCCGGCGCGGTCGTCTCGAAGCCGATCCCGAAGAACACCACCTCACGGCCTGGGTTCTCCCGGGCGAGCTTGAGGGCGTCGAGCGGGGAGTAGACGACCCGGACGTCGCCGCCTGCGCTCTTGATGCGGAACAGGTCCTTCTCGCTGCCGGGCACGCGGAGCATGTCGCCGAAGGAGCAGAAGATCACCTCGGGGCGTTCGGCGATGGCCATCGCCTTGTCGATGATCTCCAGGGGCGTCACGCAGACCGGGCAACCCGGACCGTGGATCATCTCCACACCGTCGGGGAGCAGCTGGTCGATGCCGTGCCGGATGATCGTGTGCGTCTGGCCGCCACAGACCTCCATCATCGCCCAGGGCCGCGTGGTCACCGCGTGGATCTGGTCGACCAGCCGGCTGGCCAGCTCGGGGTTGCTGAACTCGTCGAGATACTTCATCGCTGCTCCTCCGCTCGCTCCACCGGCACCCCGGCCTGTCGGGCCGCCAGCTCGAAACCGTCCCCGAACTCCTCCTCGAGAACTCCCATCCGCCCGAAGTTGGCCAGCGTCTCCTGGGCCGACTTCTCGTCGAGTCGCTGGATCGCGAAGCCGACATGCACCACGACGTACTCGTCGATGGCGACGTCGGGGATGTACTGCAGGCAGACCTGCTTGGTGACTCCGCCGAAGTCGACCTCGGCCATCGGCACGCCGTCGACCTCCTCGACCGACGTCACGCGTCCCGGTACGGCCAGACACATGGCTCTCTCCTTTCGCTAGGTGGATGCCGCGACCAGCAGCTGGCCGAGGGCGATGCCACCGTCGTTGGGTGGCAGCAGTCGTGGTCGCAGGACGGTGAAGCCCTGCGTGGTGAGGCGCTGCTGGACGGCTTCGAGCAGCCACGCGTTGGCGAACACGCCACCGCCGAGGGCAACCACCTCGAGCCCGTACTCGGCACGGGCGAGGCCGGCCAGCTCTACGACGAGCTCGGCGACCGCGTCGTGGAAGCGGGCGGCGATGTCGGCCACGGGGGTACCCATGTGCAGGTCGGTGACGACGCCCCGGATGGCGGGGGCCGGGTCCGCGAGCACCGGGGCACCGTCGCGGCTGTGGAGCCGGAAGCGGTACCCGGACCCTGCGGGGCACGCCGGGGCCGAGCGCGCGAGGCCTTCGAGCTCGATGGCCGCCTGCGCCTCGTAGTCGACGACGTGACGTACCCCGGCGAGCGAGGCGACGGCGTCGAAGAGCCGACCCATGCTGGAGGTCGGCACGCAGCCCAGTCCGCTCGCCAGCTGGTGGGCCAGCACGGCACGCTCCCGCTCCGGGCAGGCCCGCACGGCGGGGAGGTCGTCCTTCCAGGCGAGGCCGGCGGCGCGCAGGTGTGACAGCGCCATCCGGTAGGGCCGCAGCACCGTGGCGTCGCCCCCGGCCAGGGGGACGTACGCCAGGTGCGCCGTACGCAGGAACGCCTTGTAGTCGCACACGAGCACCTCGCCGCCCCACACCGCGCCGTCAGTGCCGTAGCCGGTCCCGTCGAAGGCGACGCCGATGCACCGCGCGTCGCGGTCCAGCCCGTGCTCGCCCATCACCGAGGCGATGTGGGCGTGGTGGTGCTGCACCCGGGTGAGGGGGCGCCCCGCAGCCCGGGCGACGGCCCAACGGCCGGAGCGGTAGCCGGGGTGCTCGTCGCAGACCAGTGCCCGGGGGCGTACGCCGGTCAGCTGCTCGAGGTGGGCCTCGGTCCGGGTGAGGGCCTCGAAGGTCGCGAGGTCGTCCATGTCGCCGATGTGCTGGCTGACCCAGGCGTAGCGTCCTTCCCCGAGGGCGCAGGTGTTCTTCAGGTCGGCGCCGACGGCCAGGGTCGGCGCGATCTCGAAGGGCAGCGCCACGGGCAGCGGGGCATGGCCGCGCGAGCGCCGTGCGGGGAGCTCGGCACCGGCCACGAACCGGGCCACCGAGTCGTCGCACGGGATCTCGATCGGCCGGTCGTGCCGCAGCCAGGCGTCGGCCAGGGTCTCCAGCCGCACCAGCGCCTCGTCGTCGTCGCTCACGATCGGCTCCCCGGAGAGGTTTCCCGAGGTCATCACCAGCACGTCGGGACCGGGTTCCTCCAGGAGCAGGACGTGGAGCGGCGTGTAGGGCAGCATCACGCCGAGGTCGGGGTTCGCCGGCGCGACGGACGGTGCGACTGCCAGGGCCGCCGGTAGCCCGTCGAGGCGGGGGAGCAGCACGATGGGCTTGCGACTCCCGGCGAGGAGCCGCTGCTCGTCCTCGGTCATCACCACCAGCCGCGCCGCCGTGTCGAGGTCGCGTGCCATCACCGCGAACGGCTTGTCCCCGCGCCGCTTGCGACGACGCAGCTCGGCCACCGCCTTCTCGTCCCGGGCGTCGCAGGCGAGGTGATAGCCGCCGAGCCCCTTGACCGCGACGACGGCACCGGCTGCGACGAGCGCACGCGCGTGCTCGAGGGCCGCCTCGCCGGTCTCGCGGATGTCCGGTCCGACGAGCTCGAGGGTCGGTCCGCAGTCGGGACACGCGATCGGCTGGGCGTGGAAGCGGCGGTCGGTGGGGTCGTCGTACTCCGCCCGGCAGGCCGCGCACATCGCGAAGTCGGCCATTGTCGTGCTCGCCCGGTCGTAGGGGAGGGACCGGATGATGGTGAACCGGGGGCCGCAGTTGGTGCAGGAGATGAACGCGTGCCGGTGGCGTCGGTTCGCAGGGTCGCCCAGCTCGGTCAGGCAGTCCTCGCACACGGCGATGTCGGGGGAGGCCAGCGTGCGGCCCTGCCCGTCCGCACTCTGCTCGATGGTGAACCCGGTGCCGCCGAGCGGTGCGAGGTCCGTCTCACCGACACCCTGCAGCTCGGCCATGGGTGGCGCGTCGTCCACGAGCCGTCGGCCGAAGGCGTCCACGGGCTCGGGCTCGCCCTCGACCTCGACCACGACACCGGACGAGGTGTTGGCGACGGTGCCGCTGAGGCCCAGCTCGGAGGCAGTGACGTAGACGAACGGGCGGAAGCCCACGCCCTGCACGAGCCCCGACACCTCGAACCTGCGGCGGATCCGCAAGGCCCTGCCGCTGCCCATCAGCTGCAGGCCGCTCAGCGCGGTGCGCGCCTGCTCCTCGTCGATCACCTCCAGCGCGAAGCCCATGTGGATCAGCACCATGTCGCCGGCCTCCGGAGGCTTCTCGAGCATGCCGATGTTGACGCGCCGCTGCGCGCCCTCCACGTCGACGAGTGCCAGCTGGTCGGCGAAACCGTCGACGATCTCGACCACCCGGCCGGGAATGCCCAGGCACATGGTCAGCGACCTCCCGCCCGCGTCACGTCGGGATCCTCGCGGCGAGGAGGTCGTCGAGCAGGGCACGAATCTCCGCGACGGCGACGGGTACGGCCGCGGCCACGCGGTCGCTGAGCCCGATGCCCTCCGCGACGCTCTCCGGCCGGCACCCGACGACGTACGTCGGCGGCAGGGTGCCACCGAGGCTCGCCTGCGTCCCGAGGACGGACACCGGGTTCATCCCGTGCGCGTCGAGCTCGCCGCCGCCGAGGTCCTCGATGCCGACCTTCATCACGGTGACGTCGCCGGGTTGCCGGCCGCGGGGGGCCGCGTCGGCGATCACGAGGGCGGCGTACCCCTCGAGCAGGTCGTAGGCCAGGTGCATCCCGCGGATGCCGTAGTCAACGACCCGCACGTGGTCCGGCACGCGACCGTCGTGCGCCAGGCGGCGTACGACCTCGGGACCGAAGCCGTCGTCGCCCAGGAACAGGTTGCCGATGCCGGCGACCAGGATCTGGCTGTTCAGGACGTGTCCTCCGCTCGTCCCACCCCGGCCTCGTGCGAGGGACCGGTCATGTCCGGGTCCAGGTCGGTGTCGGTGGACTCCTCGGCCGGCTGCTCGTCCGCGGGCGAGGCGTGCTCCCCACGGGGCGTGTCGGCAGGATCGGGCGCCTTCGCGTCGGGGTCCTCGACCGGACCCGTCGCGCCGCCGGTGCGGGCGCCGCCCCTGCTCGACTTCTCCTGTCCCTCGACGTTCGCCGACTCACGGCGGCCCTCGTAGGGCGGCACGGTACTGCCGGTGGTGTCCGCGTCCTCGTTGTAGTTCGGTCCGCTGGTCATCCTCACTCCTCTCGTCGTGGCTGTTCGGGCAGCCTGGGGGTTCAGCCGCCGCCCGACTGCAGGTCAGGTGCGTCCGGGTGCTGTGCGTCCTGCGGGGCGACCGAGGTGTCCGACTCCTCGTCGGCTGTCCCAGCCGGGCGGTCCACCGAGCCGCCGGAGGGTTCGTCCGACCCGGTGTCGCGAGATCCCTCGGGACCGCGTTCGGACTGAGGCTCCTCCCGGAGCTGCTCGCCTGGTTCCTCACTCATGTCGTCAACTCCTTCGTCTCCGGTCGGTTCTCACATCGACCGCATCCTCAAGTACCTCTTGACGTCGGGGATCGAGCGCACTGCGACGACGACTGCCAGGGCGGCGGCACCTGCGCCGACGAGCGATGTCAGCTTGCCGATCGTTCTCATGACCTGTCCTCCTTCGGTTCCGCTTCCAGCGGCTGGATCTCCTCGGGTGCGAAGTAGAGGTAGCGGCCGTACCACTCGTGCATGTCGGCGGCCGGGTCGTCGACCAGCACCAGGGCGACGTGGGTCCCTCCGTCGACGTCGGAGAGGACCGCCGTCACGCGGGCGACCCGGTCGGCGAAGAACAGGTCCTGGGCGTCGGCGCGCCGCTTGGGCCGCACGGTGACCAGCGAGCCCCGCGACACCACCACGCCGTCGACCACCACGCTGTCATTGACCGGGTCGACGCTCGTGTCGGTCGCCGGGTCCCACCACGGCACCTCCGCCGAGGGACCGGCCGAGGGACCGGCCGACGCAGCGAACGGGGCCTCCATCGGCAGGCGCGGGTCCCTCACGGCGCCGTGCAGCTGCTGCAGCTCGTCGGGTGACATGGCGTCACAGCGGTCGATGATGTCCCGTGCCCGCGGATCGGTGGCGCGGGCCTCCGCCTTCTCCGGGTCGGTCATCGTCATCACGCGCAGCGTGAGGATCTCGTCGATCTCCGTCGCGTCGAACAGTGAGCCAACGCTCTCCGCCGCGATCTCGGGATAGTCGTAGAGGATGATCGGCGAGCCCAGCAAGAGATCGGTGTCGCCGGGCGCACCGGTGAGCACGGGCCAGCAGCGGTCCTGCCGACAACCGGCGACGAGGTCCGCCGCCTCCTCGGGCGGGTCGACCATGGAGACGAACGCCACGCCGTGGGCCTCCACCAGGACGTGGGCGCCGATCAGGGAGTGGCGAACGGCGGTCTCCTTGTCACCGACCGCGTCGGGATGCACGTTGTGGACCTGCAGCTCCAGCACGGCATGGTCCCCGTGGGGCCGGACCGTGGCCGACAGCTCAGCGGACAACGGCCACGTGCGGCGTACGACGCGCCCGGCCTCGGCGCCGTCCCCGGCGGTGAGCGGCTCCACCTCGACGGTCGTCGGGACCTTCTCGGTGAGCGTGGTCCCCGCCGTCAGCGCGTCGAGGTCGAGGGTCACCTCCACCTCCTGCTCGACGGCCTCGTCCCAGCTGACCCAGCTGGCGCCCCCGAGATCGAGCCGGTCGACGGCGGTGCCGTTCTCGTCGTACAGCTGACGGCGCTGGAGCTGGAGGAAGCGCAGGTGCACGATCAGGCGCGGCGCGTGGGTCGACTCCCTGCTCGCGCTGTTGGAGAGGACGGTCTGCATCGCCATCGACGACGCCTCACCGAGCCCGCGCTCCTCCGCGCCCGGTGGGCCGACCACGCCGAACTGCCAGCGCGACTGGTTCTTCGACGACGTCGACCGGTAGGGGTAGAGCAGGTAGCCCTCGTAGAGGATGGCATCCGCAACGGCACGAGCGAGCTCGAGATTCATCTCAAGGGCTCGCTCTCGTGCGCGAGCAGCCGTCGGACCGTCTCGTCCCAGCTGGTCAGTCCGTGCCGGGCACGGTAGTCGGCGAGCTGGTCGAGGACGTCCTGGCCCATCGTGACCCAGCCGAGGTTGGGGAAGTAGGCACGCATCATGTCCTGCCAGACGCCGACCGGGAGGTCGTAGCGGGCGTCGCAGTCCCACGGGATCTGCTCGACCCCGAAACCCGACTCGCCTCGCGTGAAGATCGTGCCGGAGAACATCAGGCTGAGCGGCACCGTGCCCTCGCCCACGGCGTGCAGGTAGCGCGAACCCACGACCTCGAAGTCGTAGGTGCACGGCAGGGCGAGGTCGGTCTCGGTGGTGCCGGTGAACCCCTGGACGGTCGTGCTGCACTGCATCCACAGGAAGGGGCGCAGCGTGTCCTTCCAGCGCTCCCGGTCGCCGAACTGGGCCAGGAGACCGGGCTCGTCGGCCTCGGTGTAGCGCCGTCGTTGTGGTTCGATCCGCACCTGGCAGCGCAGCGCCATGGCGTGCACCACCTGCCCGGTCGTCTCCTCGATCCGCACTCGGGCGGTGAGCTGCGGTGTGGCGGCGTAGGGCTCGGCGAAGATCTCCGCGACCGAGAAGGTGTAGTCGCTCACGACGTCCCCGCTGCAGGTCGGCTACGACTCCGGACGCGCTCGAAGAAGGCGGCCATCGCGGCTCGGGCCTCCTGCCCGCCGTCGAAGCCGCGCCAGGTCTGGCGCATGGTGCCGACCAGCTCGTAGCAGTCGTCGATCGGCACCAGGTGACAGGTGAACTGGTCCGTGCGCTCGTCGCGGTGGAGCAGGAGGGCCTCCACGTCGGGCAGCAGGACGTCGAGCTGGGGGTTCGCGGCCACGACCGAGCTCCACGAGTCCAGCGGCAGCTCGGACTCGGTGGCGCCGGCCGGGCTGGGATAGAAGGCCACGAGGCGGTCCTGGACGGAGTTGCGGAACACGAAGACGAGCCCGACCGGGATCTGCAGCTGTTCCCAGTCGGTGCGGTCGACGTGGAAGTCAGGGAAGGACAGGTAGCGGTCGGGCACCGCTCGGTACCGGAGGGTCGCGTGCTGGTCGGTGAACAGCAGGTAGCAGGCCCGGCAGCTGCACATCAGGCTCCTGCTCGTCAGGTCGACCAGGTGCTGGTGCGCCTCGGGGATCGGCTGCGCACACATCTCGCACCGCTCGCCCGCGACGGCCGTGGGTCGGTTGGTGCTGATCCGTCGCAGTGTGGAGAGGGGTGAGCCGGACCGAACCGCATCCCGAGGCGCGCTCATGGGGACACCGTGGTCGGGACAGCCACACAGACCGTCTCCTCACCGGCGATGAGGGGAAGCGGGTCGAGGTGCAGCGCGTCGTCGTCGAGGCAGAGCCCGGCGCGGCGTACGTCGTAGTGGGCGGCGCAGCCCGGGCACCGCAGCACCGCGTCACCGACCGCACCGCCCATCCGACGGGCGAGTGCGGCCCCCCGGAGGCTGGCCTCGCAGCGCACGCACCGGTCGACGAACGCGTACAGGTCCGAACCGATCCGGCAGACCAGGACCGAGGTCTGGCCGGCGGTGACCAGCACCACCTCACCGGACGCGAGGTCCGGGAGAGCGGGGAGGACGTGCCACTCGCCGCCGCCCGGGGCACCCTCCTCGCCCAGCCGGGAACGCAGCGCCGACACCGGGATCACCGTCTCCGGCCCGGTCGTGGGGGTCTCCACGTCGATGCTCACGACCTCGGGCGCCGCCGCCTCGATGGCGCCCTCCACCGCGAGTCTGAGGGTGACCGACGAGGACGGGCACCCGTCGCAGCTGCCGAGCAGCCGGAGCCTGACCGTGCCGTCGCCGGTCACGCCGAGGAGCTCGACGTCACCGCCGTGCGACCCCAGGTAGGGCCGGACACTCTGCAGCGCCTGCTCGACCCGTGTCTCCACCGAGTAGGGGTGCAGGCCGTGCACGATCAGCAGGCTGGCGACGAGGTCGTCGCCGACGAGCAGCCGCAGGGTCTCCTCGTCGAGCCGGCCCGACTCGTAGAGCAGGTCCAGGATCCTCTCCAGCCCTGCTCCGTAGAGGTCGGTCACCAGTCGGACGAGCTCCTCGGCGCGCTCGCGTGCCACGACGCCCCCCGCCGTGCTGGCGTCGAGGAGCGCGTCCATCCGCTCCCCGGTGGCGCGCAGGTCGGGAGCGTTCGACTCGGCCTCGGGGAGCGGTTGCGACATGGTGCGGCCTACTCGGCGCCGGCGGACTGGGTGGGGGAGTGCAGCCTCTCGAGCTCGGTGCCCTCCCCGAGATACATGTGCACGCCGCAGGGCAGGCACGGGTCGAAGCTGCGGACCGTCCTCATGATGTCGATGCCCTTGAAGTGCTCCCGGTCGTTCTCCTCGAAGATCGGCTGTCCCTGCACGGCGTCCTCGTAGGGTCCCGGCGTGCCGTAGGAGTCACGCGGGCTCGCGTTCCACGGGGTGGGCGGGTAGGGGTGGTAGTTCGCGATCTTCCCGTCGCGGATGACCATGTGGTGGCTGAGCACGCCGCGCACGGCCTCGGTGAAGCCGCAGCCGATGCCTTCCTGCGGCACGTCGAACTTCTCCCAGGTCTTCGTCCGGCCGGCGCGGATCTCGACCAGCGCCTTCTCGGCGAAGTGCAGGGCACAGGCCGCGGCGTAGGCCTGGAAGTAGGTGCGCGCCCGGTTGCGCTCGATCGTGTTGCTCCACCGGGGGATCTTCCACTCGAGCTCGACGGGACCCTTGAGGGCTGTCTTCGGCAGGTTGATCTGCACGCTTTCGCCGGTCGACCTCACATAGCCGATGTCGACGAGGTTGGCCAGCGCCGTCGACCAGAGGCGAGCCAGCGGCCCGCCGCCTGTGTCGAGGGCCAGGTAGTCCTTGCCGTCGAACCAGCGTGGTGACATCACCCAGCTGTACTTCTGGTCGAGGTCACGCTTCTGCGGCTTGGGGTTCGTGTGCTGGTTCCACGGGTGCCTCCGGTCGACCGGGTTGCCCAGCGGGTCGTGGGTCACGAAGGTCTCCTGGTCCTCCCAGTCGTCGTAGTACGACGACCCGAGCAGGATGCGGATGCCGAGGTTGATCTCGACGAGGTCGGTGGTGACCAGCTTGCCGTCCACCACGACACCGGGGGTGACGTACATCTTCCGGCCCCAGTCCGTCATGTCCTTGTAGTCGAAGTTGCAGTGCTCGGGATCCTGGAACGAGCCCCAGCAGGCCAGCAGGATGCGGCGGTTGCCGACCTCCTCGTAGCCGGGCAGCGCCTCGTAGAAGAAGTCGAAGAGGTCGTCGTGCATCGGCACGACCTTCTTCATGAACTCGACGTAGCGCATCAGTCTGGTGAGGTAGTCGGTCATCAGCTGGATGGTCGCCACGGTGCCGACCCCGCCGGGGTAGAGCGTGGAGGGGTGGACGTGGCGGCCCTCCATCAGGCAGAACATCTCGCGGGTCAAGCGGCTGACCTGGAGCGCCTCGCGGTAGAACTCGCCCGTGAACGGGTTCAGCGACCGCATGATGTCGCCGATCGTCCGGTAGCCGTGGGCCTCGGCGTGCGGTGCCTCGGTGTTGTTGGCCCGCTCGAGCACCCCCGGGTTGGTCTCGGCGACCATCTTCTCGCAGTAGTCGACCCCGACCAGGTTCTCCTGGAAGATGTTGTGGTCGAACATGTACTCCGCGGCCTCGCCCAGGTTGACGATCCACTCACCGAGGTGGGGCGGCTTCACGCCGTACGCCATGTTCTGGGCGTAGCAGGAGCAGGTCGCGTGGTTGTCACCGCAGATGCCGCAGATCCGGCTGGTGATGAAGTGGGCGTCGCGGGGGTCCTTGCCCTTCATGAAGATCGAGTAGCCGCGGAAGATCGAGCTGGTGCTGTGGCACTCGGCGACGACCTTCTGCTCGAAGTCGATCTTGGTGTAGATCCCGAGGCTGCCCACGATGCGGGTGATCGGGTCCCACGCCATCTCGGTGAGGCCGTCGGAGGTGGTCGAGACGCTGCTGGGCTGGGGGATGGTCGACGTCATGCGGCAGTTGCCTTCCAGGCGGGTGAGAACCGGTCGTGATCACCAGGTGCGGGTGGCCCCGGTGGTGAGCGTTGAACCCTTGGTGCGCCACTTGGGTTCCTTGTCCAGCGTGCGTGTCGTGACCTGCCGCAGGCGTCGCATGGTGTTGCCGTAGAGGCCGACCGTGTTGGTGGACAGCTTGCCTCCGGGCGGCTCGTCCATGAACGGCATGAACTTGTCCGGGAAGCCCGGCATCGTGCAGCCGATGCAGATGCCGCCGACGTTGGGGCAGCCGCCGATCCCGTTCATCCAGCCGCGCTTGGGCACGTTGCACTTGACGGTCGGTCCCCAGCAGCCGAGCTTCACGATGCACTTGGGGGAGCCGTACTCAGTCGCGAAGTCGCCCTGCTCGTAGTACCCCGCGCGGTCGCAGCCCTCGTGCACCGTCTGGCCGAAGAGCCAGGTCGGCCGCAGCGCGTCGTCGAGGGGGATCATCGGCGCCTGCCCCGTGGCCATGTACAGCAGGTAGGTCAGGGTCTCGGAGAGGTTGTCCGGCTGGATGGGGCATCCAGGGACGCACACGATCGGGATCCCGGCCTTGGACTTCCACTCCCAGCCGAGGTAGTCGGGGACGCCCATGGCGCCAGTGGGATTGCCCTGCATGGCGTGGATCCCGCCGTACGTCGCGCAGGTCCCGGCCGCGACCACGGCGGTCGCCTTCGGTGCGAGCCGGTCGAGCCACTCACTGGTCGTCATCGGCTGGCCGGTGGCGGGGTTGTTCCCGAAGCCGCACCAGTAGCCCTCCTCATGGAGCTGCTCGTTGGGAATCGACCCCTCGACGACCAGCACGAAGGGCTCGAGCTCGCCGCGGTCGGCCTTGAAGAACCACTCCAGGAAGTCGTCGGCGCCACCGTTGGGGCCGCACTCGAAGTCGATGAGCGGCCAGTGAACCGCTATCTGGGGGAGACCCGGAAGGGCGCCGAGGGCGATCTCCTCGATGCTGGGCTGCGTGGCGGCGGTCAGGGCCACCGAGTCCCCGTCACAGCTGAGGCCAGCGTTGATCCAGAGCACGTGGATGAGCGTCTCTTCGGCCTTCGTTGCTTCTGCACTGGGCATGACGCCGCCGTTTCCCCGGGCGGGATCTGGGCCCTCGATCGTGTCGCAGGAGCCGAGACGCTCGATCCTGAAGTGTGGTGGAAGACCATCTAGTACCCCGGCAGCCAGGTGTGTCAAGGGTCACATTGACAACCGTCAGATCTGGGAGATCCAGTCGTACCAATCTGTGAGATTCTCCCCTGTCCGGGCCGAGACCGGGAGCAGATCGAGGCCGGGATTGAGCTCCCGGGCATCGCGCTCGACGCGATGGACGTCGAAGTCGACGTAGGGCAGCAGGTCGATCTTGTTCACCAGGACCAGGTCGGCGGCGGCGAACATGTGGGGGTACTTCAGGGGCTTGTCGTCGCCCTCGGTGACGGAGATGACGACGACCTTGCGCGCCTCGCCGAGGTCGAAGAGGGCCGGGCAGACCAGGTTGCCGACGTTCTCGATGAACAACGTCTCAGCCGGGTCGGGCCGCAGCTCCTCGAGCGCACGCCGGACCATGTCCGCGTCCAGGTGGCAGCCGGCGCCGGTGTTGACCTGCACGGCGCGGGCGCCGGCCGCACGGATGCGCTCCGCGTCGAAGACGGTCTCCTGGTCGCCCTCGATCACCGAGACGCCGGTGCCGGACTCCGCGATGGTGCGCTCGAGGAGCGTGGTTTTGCCTGCGCCGGGGGAGCTCATCAGGTTGAGGGCCCGGATGCCGCGCTCGGTCAGCCAGGCGCGGTTCTGCTCGGCGAGGTGGTCGTTGCGCGCCAGCACCGCCACCTCCAGCTCGAGGGTGTGGGTCCGGTCGACCGGGTGCTCGTGCGGATGCTCGTGGGCGTGCTCATGGGCGCGGTCGAGGCTGTGGTCGTCGGTGCGCCCGGAGATGTGGTCGTGGGTGTGCTCGTGTCCCGCGACCGTGATCCGGGCCCCGTCGGTGCCACAACCGCAGGTGCTGCACATCTCAGACCACTTCCACGGAGCTGACCTGCAGCTCACGTCCCGACACGACGTCGACGTCCGCGCTGCCGCAGTCGCACAGCAGGAGCAGGTCGGTGACCGCGACATCCTTCTCGCACGCGCGGCAGTGGACTCGCGCGTCGGTCTGGTCGACCTCGAGACGTGCCCCCTCCAGAGGCGTGCCGGCGGTGGCGAGCTCGAAGCAGAAGCGCAGGGCGTCGGGCACCACCGCCGTGAGCCTGCCGACGCGCACCCGCACGACGTGAACCCGCCGACCACCGGTCCGCTGCACGACCGAGTCGACGATGCTCTCCGCGATCGACAGCTCGTGCATGGAGACCTCGCCCTCTTCATGCACAGTAGGCCGGGTCTCTGCCGGGGGCAACGGATGCGCGGGCGTTAGGATGGGTGGCATGAGGCGGGTCCTGCTCCTTATCTAGCCGCGTCGGTGCTGACACCCCACGCGGCTGCCCCTCGTGCCCGAGGGGTTTTTTTGCGCCCGGGCACGCCGATGCCACCAACGACGTGAGAGAGACCAGACATGAGCGAGCAGGACGAGCGCACCGGCTACGACGTACACGCCACGGAGGCCAAGTGGCTGCCGGTGTGGGACCAGCTGGACCCCTTCCGTGCCGACGACGACAGCCCGCGGGAGAAGCGGTACGCGCTGACGATGTTCCCCTACCCCAGCGGTGACCTGCACATGGGGCACGCCGAGGTCACCGCGCTCCACGACGTGATCGCGCGCTACTGGTGGCAGCGTGGCTTCGAGGTGATGAACCCCATCGGCTGGGACTCCTTCGGCCTGCCGGCCGAGAACGCCGCCATCCAGCGCAACGAGCACCCGGCGACCTACACCTACGCCAACATCGAGACCCAGGCCGCGTCGTTCCGCAAGTACGCCGTCAGCTTCGACTGGTCGCGCCGCCTCCACACCTCCGACCCGGAGTACTACCGGTGGACGCAGTGGCTGTTCCTGCAGCTGCGCAGGCGTGGCCTGGCCTACCGCAAGTCCAGCCCGGTGAACTGGTGTCCCCACGACCAGACGGTGCTGGCCAACGAACAGGTCGTCGACGGGTTCTGCGAGCGCTGCGGCGCCCAGGTCACCAAGCGCGAGCTGACGCAGTGGTACTTCAAGGTGACTGAGTATGCCCAGCGGCTGCTGGACGACATGGAGGACCTCCAGTGGCCCGAGCGCGTGCTGACGCTGCAGCGCAACTGGATCGGCCGCTCCGAGGGGGCGCACGTCGACTTCGAGGTCACCACCGACGGCACCGGCGAGACCCGGAAGGTCAGCGTCTACACCACGCGCCCGGACACCCTGTTCGGCGCGACGTTCATGGTGGTGGCGGCCGACGCGAAGCTGGCCGAGGAGATCGTGTCGCCCGAGCAGCGGGCGGCGTACGACGAGTACCTGGCGCAGACCCGGATGGCCTCCGACATCGACCGGATGTCCACCGACCGTCCCAAGACAGGGGTGTTCCTGGGCGCATGGGCGACCAACCCGGTCAACGGGCAGAAGGTGCCGGTCTGGGCCGCCGACTACGTCCTGGCCGACTACGGCACCGGCGCGATCATGGCCGTGCCGGGCCAGGACCAGCGCGACTGGGACTTCGCCACGAAGTTCGACCTGCCGATCGTGCGCACCGTGCAGCCGACCGAGGGCTTCGAGGCCGCGGGGGGCGAGGCGTTCACCGGCAACGGTCCGGCGATCAACTCTGCCAACGAGGCGGTGTCGCTGGACGGCATGGGCGTCGACGAGGCCAAGCGCGTGATCATCGACTACCTGGAGGAGCAGGGGACCGGTCGCGGTGCGGTGAACTACCGGCTGCGCGACTGGCTGCTGTCCCGCCAGCGCTTCTGGGGCTGCCCGATCCCGGTCATCCACTGCCCGAGGTGCGGCGAGGTCGACGTACCCGAGGACCAACTGCCGGTCGAGCTGCCCGAGCTCAAGGGCGCCGACCTCAAGCCCAAGGGCGTCTCGCCGCTGGCTGCGGCCGAGGACTGGGTCAACGTCGAGTGCCCGCAGTGCGGAGGCCCGGCGAAGCGCGACTCGGACACGATGGACACGTTCGTGGACTCCTCGTGGTACTTCCTGCGCTACTGCTCCCCGCACGACCAGGACCAGGCGTTCGACCCTGCGCTGGTGCGGGAGTGGATGCCGGTCGACCAGTACGTCGGCGGGGTGGAGCACGCCGTGCTGCACCTGCTGTACAGCCGCTTCTTCACCAAGGCCCTGTTCGACATGGGCCTGGTCGACTTCCAGGAGCCCTTCACCGCCCTGCTGAACCAGGGCGTGGTGATCAACCAGGGCAAGAAGATGAGCAAGTCGCTGGGCAACGGCGTCAGCCTCGGCGAGCAGCTGTCGGAGTTCGGTGTCGACGCCGTCCGGCTGACCCTGGTGTTCGCCGGGCCGCCGGAGGACAACATCGACTGGGCGGACATGTCACCGGCCGGTTCGTTGCGCTTCCTGCAGCGGGCGTGGCGCCTCTCGGGTGACGTGACGTCCGCGGCCGGGATCTCGCCGACCGAGGGGGACGTCGCGCTGCGCAAGGTGACCCACCGGACGCTGCACGATGCCGCCGAGCTGGTCGAGTCGCACCGCTTCAACGTCATGGTCGCCCGGATGATGGAGCTGGTGAACGCCACTCGCAAGGCGATCGACTCGGGGCCGGGTGCCGACGACGCCGCTGTCCGCGAGGCCGCCGAGGCGGTCGCGATCCTGCTGTCCCTGGTCGCGCCGTACACCGCCGAGGAGATGTGGTCGCGCCTGGGGCACGAGCCCACTGTGGCCCGTGCGGGCTGGCCGGTGGTCGACGAGGCGCTGCTCGTCGAGGACTCCGTGACCGCCGTCGTCCAGGTGCAGGGGAAGCTGCGCGCGCGGCTGGAGGTCTCACCCGACATCAGCGAGACCGAGCTCGAGGCGCTGGCGATGGGCGACGAGTCGGTGCAACGCGCACTGGAGGGCAAGCAGGTGCGCAAGGTGATCGTGCGGGCGCCGAAGCTGGTCAACATCGTCGCCGGCTGAGACGGCGGTGCCCGGGGAGTACGTCGCGGGCTGGAGCCCCTAGGTCAGCAACATGCTCTTGGGCACGCTGAGGTGCACGGTGTCGCCCTCGACGCGGTCGATGTCGGTCGCCGGCACGTACGCGTCACCGGCGAAGATCCCCCTGCGGTCGACCTTCACGTAGCCCACGCGCAGCAGTCGCTCCGCAATGGGGCGGGGCAGGGGCGGCAACAGGTTCGTGTCCTGGCCCTGGATCGTGATCGCCTCCGGGTCGCCCATCTTGACGAACTCCACCTTTCCGACCTCGTCGCCGTGGGCGTCCACGACGCGCATCCCCTCGAAGACCTGCTCGATGGGCCCGATCTCGTCGATGGAGCCCCGGTGCTCGTCGTGCCGCTGCACGTCGCTGCTGCCGAGGTCTGTGAGCAGCTGCTGGGCGCGGGCCACCTCTTCCTCGGTGCCGTGGACGACCAGCAGGTAGCTGCCGGTGCGCACGAGCTCCTCGTACTTGGGGAGGTGCCTCTTGGCGACGAAGTGGCCGAGGAGGGCGCCGACCGCACCTCCGAGCACGGCTCCCTCGGCGGCACCCACCGCGGCCGCTGCGAGCGGGCCCAGAACCACCAGCCCCCCGAGGCCAGGGATGAACAGCATCGCAGCCCCGCTGAGGACACCGAAGAGGCCGCCCACCCAGGCGCCGGTCGCTGCGCTGGGGCCGGCGATGTCGCCGGTGGTGACGAACCCGCTGACCCGGAGCTCGCTCTCCATGTCCTTCCCGACGATGGAGACCCGGTCGACCGGGAAACCCTCCTCGGTCAGCTTGAGGACCGCTCGCTCGGCGGCCCCGAGGTCCGGGAACACGGCGATGACGGCGCGGTCATCGTCCTTGACCGCCCGGGCGTCGCCGGCGGGTGCATCGGTACCGATCGTGTGGGTCTCATCGAGCATCATGCCCGCATGATCCATCGGACCGTGCGCCGGCGCATCCCGTGTTCGCGTGACCTTGCCGGGGGCGTCCGGGGGCCCGACTCAGAGCTCGGCGACGGCCTGCTTCACCGGCCGGTCGCCGCCCAGCACGTCGAAGGTCCTGCCGATCGTGTTCTCGGACTCGATGACCTCGGCCAGCACGTGCGCCACGTCGGCCCGGGTGACGGCGCCGCGCTCGAGCTCGCCCACCTGCACCATGCCGGTCGGGACGTCGTCGGTGAGCATCCCCGGCTTGACGATCGTCCAGTCCAGGTCACGGCTGCGCACGTCGTCGTCGGCAGCCTGCTTGGCTCGCAGGTAGACCTGCATGACGTCGTCGGACTTCGGGTCGGCCCGGTCGGTGCCCATCGCGGAGACCATCACGTAGCGGCGTACGCCGGCCGCCTCGGCAGCGTCGGCGAGCATGATCGCAGCGCCTTTGTCCACGGTCTCCTTGCGGGCCGCGTTGCCGTCCGCTCCGCCGCCGGCGGCGAACCACGACGACGTCGGCACCCCTGACGACCCCGGTCATCTCGGCGACGTCGGTGTTCTCGAGATCGATGATCACCGGCTCGATGCCGTCCCGCTGGAGGTCGGGGATCTGCTCGGGCCTTCGGACCATGCCGACGGCCTCGTGGCCCGTCGCGACGACCAGCCTGCCGAACTGCCGGGCGATCTGGCCGTGACCGCCAGCGATGACGATGCGCATCCGTGCTCCTGCTGCACTCGGTGGGGGAGGCCACGGTCCGTGCCGCAGCCTCTGGAGCCAGTACCCGCGGAACACCCCGGGTACGCACGCTTGAGGCGCGCATTAGCGTGGCGCGGGTGGAGAACCACGGCGTGGCGTCGGGCATGGCGGTGACCGATGCGGGCCGCACCCGGTGGCAGGCGCTGGCGGTGTGCCTCGTGGCAGGCGGCATGTGCCTGCTCGACGTCAGCATCGTCAACGTCGCCCTGCCCTCGATCCGCACCGGCCTCTCCGCTGACGACAGCGACATCCAGTGGGTCGTCGCGGGCTACTCGTTGGCCTTCGGCGTCGCACTGGTCCCTGCCGGCCGCCTCGGTGACGCACGCTCGCGACGTGCGGTGTTCATGGCGGGCGTCGCCGTCTTCACCTTGGCCAGCGCCGCCTGCGGAGCGAGCCAGAGCGCGTTGTGGATCTCTGTCGCACGGGTGGTGCAGGGCCTCGGCGGCGGGATGATCACCCCCCAGGTCTCCGGGTTCATCCAGAACCTGTTCAAGGGGGCCGAGCGCGGTCGTGCGTTCGGTCTCTTCGGCGCCACCATCGGGGTGTCCACCGCGATCGGTCCGCTGCTCGGCGGACTCCTCGTGCAGCTCGGGGGCCAGGACCTCGGCTGGCGGCTGGTGTTCTACGTCAACCTGCCCATCGGACTGCTGCTGCTCGTGCTGGCCCGCAGGTGGCTGCCGGTGGTGCCCCCGGGGAGGAGACAGTCGCTCGACCCGGTGGGAGTGCTGCTCTTCGCAGCCGCCACGGTGCTGGTGCTGCTGCCCGTCGTCGAAGGCAGGCAGGGACAGTCGTTGGCCTCGCGTCCGTGGTGGCTGCTCGGCGTCGCCGCGACGGTGTTCGCCGTGTTCTTCGGGTGGGAGCGCCACTGGGCACGCCGCGGCAGGGAGACCCTCGTCGACCTGTCGCTGTCCCGGGTGACGTCCTACGTCTTCGGGGTGGGGCTCGGCATGTTCTACTTCGCCGGTTTCACCTCGATCTTCATCATCCTCACGCTCTACCTGCAGAACGGGTTGGGCTACAGCGCCCTGCAGGCGGGTCTGACGCAGATGCCCTTCGCCGTGGGCTCCGCCGTGGCCGCGTTCGTGGCGGGGCGGATCGTCGAGCGGTTCGGCCGGGCGCTGGTCGTCGGGGGCCTGGTCGCGGTCACCGTCGCCCTGGTGTCGATCGACGTGGTGGTCCCACACGTCGACGGCGACGTCGGCCTCAAGGTGGCACCCCTCCTGCTGCTGGCCGGGGTCGGAGGAGGCTTCGTGATCTCGCCGAACGTCACCCTGGCCCTGGACGAGGTCGATCCGGTGCGCGCGGGTGCCGGCGGTGGGCTGCTGCAGACCTTCCAGCGCGTCGGCTCAGCCATCGGGGTGGCGGTGGTGCTGGCCCAGTTCTTCGACGGGCTCGCCTCGAGTCGCGGCGACGCGGCCGAGGCGTTCTCCGCTGCGCTCCACACCACCATCGGGCTCATCGTGCTGGCGCTGGCGCTCGGACTGGTCGACCTCGGACGTCGGCGACTGACGCCCGAACCCCGGGGATAGCCTCTTCGTCATGCCCGTCGCCCTGGTCACCGACTCGACCGCCACGCTGTCGGCCGAGACGGCCGCCGAGCGCGCGATCACCGTGGTGCCGTTGCAGGTCGTCATCGGGGCCACGTCGTACGACGAGAGCGGCGGTGAGCACTCGGTGACGCCGCGGATGCTGGCCGAGGCGCTGAGGGCGTGGACACCGGTGAGCACCTCGCGGCCCAATCCCGAGGCGATCCTGGAGACCTACGAGAAGCTGGCCGCCGACGGGGCCGACTCGATCGTCTCCGTGCACATCTCGGCCGAGCTGAGCGGCACCTTCGAGTCGGCCCAGCTGGCGGCGAGGCGCTCGCCTGTGCCGGTCACGCTGGTCGACTCCCGTCAGGTCGGGATGGGCACGGGGTTCGCCGTGCTCGCCGCGGCCGATGCCATCGCCGGCGGAGCGGACGCGCCCTCGGCGGCCGCCGCTGCGCGCACGCGGGCGGCCGGGACCACCTCGCTGTTCTACGTCGACACCTTGGAGCACCTCCGCAGGGGAGGACGCATGGGGGCGGCAGCCGCGCTGCTGGGCTCCGCGCTGGCGGTCAAGCCGATCCTCAAGGTGGAGGACGGCCGCATCGGCCCGTTCGAGAAGGTCCGCACGTCGGCCAAGGCCCTCTCGCGGCTCGAGGAGCTCGCGGTGGAGGCAGCGGCTGGCGCCGACGTCGACGTGGCGGTCGCGCACCTGGCCAGCCCCGATCGTGCGGCCGACCTGGCGAGCCGGCTCTCCGGGCGCCTGGAACGAGCCCTCGGTCACCGGGAGGTGTCGCTCGGCGAGATCGGTGCAGTGCTGGGAGCCCATGTCGGTCCAGGGATGGTTGCCGTCGCGGTCTCGCGGCGGAGCTGACCGTCCACAGCGGGCCCACGCGAAGGGTTGTCCACAGGAGGTCGGCCGGCTCTTCCGCCGCCCGTGGCGGGTTCCTAGCGTCGGCGGCATGCACAGGCAGTCACACGAGGAGGTCGCTGCGGCGGCGCGTCGCCGGCTCGAGCTGCTGGCGCGCGAGCTCGACCAGGCGGGGCTGAGACGGGTCGACGCGCTGGACGAGGGCGGCGGCGAGGACGCCGCGGTTGACCCGGACCTCCCCACGGCGACGACCGTGGCACCGGCCGGGAAGCACCTGCGGCCGCCCCGCCCCGGAGTGGCGCAACGCGTCGGCGACGGGATACGGGGCTGGCTCGGCGACCAGGTGCCCGAGACCCTGCGCGGGAGGCTCGGGCTGGACCCCGGGCCCGTCCTGCTCGTGGTGGCGCTCGTGGCCCTCGCCGTGACGGCGACGGCCTTCGTGGTGCTGCGCATGGGGGGCGACGCGGAGGCCGTCCAGCAGCGTGCTCCCGCGCCGTCGACGGCTGCCTCACCGCTGGTCCCGCTGGCGTCGCCCGCCGCCAGCGGCTCTCCACGAGGGATGGCATCCGGCGCGAGTGTCACGGTGGATGTCGCGGGACGAGTACGCCGACCGGGCATCGCCATCCTCCCTGCCGGCTCGCGGGTCATCGACGCGCTCGAGAAGGCCGGCGGTGCTCGCGGTGGGGTGGACCTCAGTGTCCTCAACCTGGCGCGCGTGCTGGTGGACGGGGAGCAGGTCCTCGTCGGCCGGACCGCAGTGCCGGGAGGAGTCGCCGCGAGCGCCAGCACGGCCGCTCCGGGCGCGTCCGGAGCGCTGGTGAACCTCAACACGGCCACCGCCCAGCAGCTCGACACCCTGCCGGGTGTCGGACCCGTCACCGCCCAGAAGATCCTCGAGTGGCGTGCCGCGCACGGCGCCTTCTCCTCGGTGGACGAGCTGATGGAGGTCGACGGCATCGGGGAGAAGACGCTGGCCGACCTGGCGCCGCACGTCACGCTGTGACCGGTCGGTCGGGCCCGGCGACGGGCCGGTGGCGCATCGACCTGCGCGCGCCCGCACTGGGGGCCGTGGCCTGGTGCGCTGCCCTGGCCGCGCTCCTGGCACCGAGCTGGATCCTCCTGGTCGCACTCGTGCTCGGCTGCCTGCGGATCGCGCAACGCCGGCGACGCGGGCTGGAGGTGCTCAACCGGGTGGCCTGGCTGGTGGCTGCGTGCGGGGTGGCGGTCTCGGCCCTGCTGCGTGCCGAGGCGCTGCACGACAGTGCCGTGGAGACCCTCGCCGGGCAGCACGCAGCGGTCACCGCCCGGGTGGCGGTCGCCTCCGACCCGGTGCTGCGCAGTGGGCGCTTCGAGCAGCAGTACGTCGTCTTTCGCGCGCGCACCGAGAGCGTGACGGGTCGAGGCGTCAGGCACCGGGTGCGCGCCCCGGTGCTCGTGATCGCCGACCCGACGTGGCGTGGACTCCGTCTCGGCTCGCGGGTCGACCTGGCCGGTCGGTTGCAGCGCTCCGCCACCCGCGACCTCGCAGGCGTCCTGAGCACGCGCGGACCACCCGTGGTGGTCAGCAGGCCCGGCCCGTGGTTGCGGGGCGCCGACCGATTGCGCACCTCCGTCCGCGACGCCGTCTCGCAGCACGCCGCCGGACCACGGGCGCTGGTGCCGGCGCTGGTGGACGGCGACGACGGGGGCATGCCCGACGACCTCACCGACGACTTCCGCACCTCCGGTCTCACGCACCTGCTCGCCGTCTCCGGGACCAACCTGACGCTCGTCGTCGGGTGCCTGCTCCTGCTGGCGCGGTGGGCGGGGGTGCGCGCCCGTGGACTGGTCGTGGTCGGTGCGCTCGGTGTCGTCGGGTTCGTCCTGCTGGCCAGGACCGAGCCCAGCGTGGTCCGCGCCGCGGCGATGGGATCGGTCGGCCTGATCGGGATGGGTCATCACGGTCGCCGGCGAGGCACCCGGGCACTGGGCGCCGCGGTGCTCCTCCTGCTGCTGTTCGACCCCTGGCTGTCGCTGTCACCAGGCTTCGCCCTCTCGGCGCTCGCCACCGCCGGGATCCTGTGGCTTGCGCCCGGGTGGCGCGACCGGCTGATGCGGTGGCTGCCGCGCTGGGTGGCCGAGGCGGTCTCGGTTCCCCTGGCCGCCCAGATCGCTTGTACCCCGCTGGTGGCCGCGATCTCGGGCCAGGTCAGCCTGGTGGCAGTGGTCGCCAACCTGCTCGCCGCTCCCGCGGTCGGCCCGGCCACGGTGCTCGGTCTGGCAGGCGGCGTCCTGGGTCTCGTCTCCGAGGTGCTCGGTCGGGTCGTGGCGGTGCCGGCGGCCTGGTGCGCGCAGTGGATCATCGCGGTGGCGGCGCGGTGCGCGGACCTCCCGGTCGCAGCCGTCGGGTGGCCGGCCGGCCCTCTGGGGATCGTCGCGCTGACGGTGCTGTGCGTGGCGATCGCCTTCGTCCTCGGGGCCCTCCTGGCTCGCAGGACGATCACGCTTGCCCTCGGCGTCGTGATGGTGGTCGCGCTGCTCGTGCCCCTGCCCAGCCCCGGCTGGCCGCCGAGGGGGTGGGTGATGGTCGCCTGCGACATCGGCCAGGGGGACGGCATCGTCCTGAACGCGGGGGAGGGCAGGGCGGTCGTCGTCGACGCCGGGCCCGACCCGACGCCGATGGACCGGTGCCTGGATCGGCTGGGGATCGTGGAGGTGCCGGTGGTGGTGCTGACCCACTTCCATGCCGACCATGTCAACGGGTTGGAGGGTGTCCTGGACGGACGCCGGGTCGGCGCGGTCGAGGTCACGTCGCTGGCCGACCCGCTGTCGGGTGTGCGCCTGGTCGAGGCGGTGGCAGCGCGGTCGGGAGTGCCGGTGCTGCGGGCGGCGTACGGCGAGAGCAGGCGGCTGGGCCTCCTGGACTGGCAGGTGGTCGCGCCCTCACGGCCGCCGTCGCAGGCGTCCGAGTCGCCACCCAACGACTCCAGCGTCGTCCTCCTCGTGCAGAGCCGGGGGATCCGCCTCCTGCTGATGGGTGACGAGGAGGACGCATCTCAGGCACAGCTGTTGCGCGACACCGGCGGACTGCGCGCCGACGTGCTCAAGGTGGCTCACCACGGCAGTGCCCGGCAGGACCCGGACCTGATCCGCGGGCTCGGGGCGAGCCACGCCGTCATCTCGGCGGGCGTCGACAACGACTACGGACACCCCGCACCGTCGCTGATGGCGTTGCTTCGTGACGCGCGGATACGGGTCGCTCGCACGGACCGGGAGGGTGACCTCGCGGTGACGGTGCGCGACGGCACGGTGGGCGTGCACGGTCGCGGGAGTCGAGTGTCTCCGTGACGGGTTCTCAGCCGGCGGGGACGTCCGCCTGCAGGAGGTGGCCCCGTCACCGTCGAAGAGTCAGCGTCTCGCGTCTGCGTTCGGCAAAGGCCGCGTCTCGGGTCGATGATGGAGCCATGGTCGACGTGGTCGAAGGAATCATGACTCTGTGGAGCAAGCTGCCGGCCGGTGACGCGGAAGCCGCCGACGCCCTGGCCCAGTTCTATGCCGACGAGGTGGACGTGAATGGCTCCGTCCTCCGGATCGGCGATCTGATCGCCCGCGCACGGTCGCTCCAGCAGGCCCTGAGCGACATCCGGCACGTGCTGCTCGAGCGGGTCGACGCGGGCGACAAGCTCGTGATCGCCTACGTGCTGCACGGAAGGCACACAGGTTCGTTGAGCACGGTGATCGGCGAGCTCGCCGCGACCGGGCGGGAGGTGTCCATCCAGGGTATGGACGTGCTCACGTTCACCGACGGCCGGATCAGCAGGATCACCGTGCTCGCCGACGAGCTGGGCATGCTCGCGCGCCTCGACGCGGTGAGGCTGCGGTGACCACCCACCGTTTCTCGCAGGTCGACGTCTTCGCGCCCGCGCCCCTGACCGGCAACCCGGTCGCAGTGGTGCACGACGCAGCCGGTCTCGACCAGTCCCAGATGGCGGCTTTCGCGCGGTGGACGAACCTGTCGGAGACGACGTTCCTGCTCCCACCGACGGACCCGAGGGCGGACTACCGGCTGCGGATCTTCACACCTGCCGAGGAGCTGCCCTTCGCCGGTCATCCGACCCTCGGCAGCGCTCACGCCTGGCTGGGTGCCGGGGGAGTGCCACGGACGCCGGGACTCGTCGTCCAGGAGTGCGGTGTCGGCCTGGTCGAGGTCCGCAAGCACGGGGAGACCCTGGCATTCCGGGCCCCCGGCCTGCTGCGGAGCGGGGACGTGGACGAGGAGACCCTCGCCCGCGCGACCGCTGCGCTCGGCGTCGCGCGCGGCCGGGTCCTGCGCTCCAACTGGGTCGACAACGGACCGGGCTGGCTCGGCCTGCAGCTGGCCGGTGCCGAGGACGTGCTGGGGCTACGACCCGACTTCGCCGCCATGGACGGTCTCGAGATCGGGGTCATCGGAGCCCACGACGAGCGCGACCGGGGCCTCATCGGGGCCGACTACGAGGTGCGCGCGTTCTGCCCCGGGCTCGCCGTCCCGGAGGACCCCGTGACGGGCAGCCTCAACGCCGGCTTCGCCCTCTGGCTGACCGCGGAGGGACATCTTCCGCCGGCGTACGTCGTTCGCCAGGGCACCGTGATGGGACGGGACGGGCGAGTCGCGATCACGACGGACGAGGCCCGCCAGGTCTGGGTCGGCGGCTCGTGCCACACCCTGGTCGAGGGCACGTTGACCATCTGACGCCCTGCCCTCGGGCCACGTGGTGTCAGGTCCGCGTGAGATGGTGCGGTCATGGCCAACCCGCAGCCGAAGGACGTGCTCGGTCGTGTCACGCTCGTGACCGGCCCCGAGGAGTTCCTCGGGGAGCGCGCCATCGCCGACGTCCGCGCGGCGGTGCGTGCCCACGACGCCGAGGCCGAGATCTCCGAGACCTCGGCCGCCACGCTGACGATGGCCACGCTGGGTGAGCTGGCGGCCCCCTCCCTGTTCTCCACCACCCGCTGCGTCGTGGTGCGCCGGCTCGAGGACCTGCCCGAGGAGTCGGCCGGTGGCCTGCTCGACTACGCGGCGGCCCCGGCCGAGGACATCGCGCTGGTGCTGGCCCACGGCGGTGGCGCCAAGGGCAGCGGCCTGCTGACCAAGTTGCGCAAGCTCGGCACGGTCAGCGAGGTGAAGTCCGCCCCGCTGACGGCCCGCGAGTACCCCGGCTTCGTGGTCAACCTCCTCCGCGCGCGTCAGGTGCGCATCGACCCCGACGCGGCCGAGTTCCTGATCCAGGCCGTCGGACAGGACCTGCGGTCGCTCTCCGCGGCTGCCGGCCAGCTCGCCGACGACTTCGAGGGCAAGCCGATCTCGATGGAGATGGTGAAGAAGTACTTCGGTGGCCGGGCCGAGGCGAAGTCGTTCGCCGTCGCCGACCTCACGCTCCACGGCCAGACGGCCAAGGCCCTGGAGGAGCTGCGCTGGGCTCTCGACGGCGGCATGGCGGCGGTGCTCGTCACCAGCGCGATGGCCGGGGGGCTGCGCAGCCTGGCCAGGTACATGGCGGCCCCCCGTGGCATGAGCAAGAACGACCTGATGCGTGAGGTGGGGGTGCCCGCCTGGAAGCTCGACACCCTGCGTCGTCAGTCCCACGGCTGGGACGACGAGGGGGTGGGCCGCGCGATCCGGTCGGTGGCACGCGCAGATGCCGACGTCAAGGGCCAGGCGAGCGATCCGTCGTACGCGCTGGAGAGGATGGTGCTCGAGGTCGCTCGGGCACGGCCGGTCCGCTAGGGGACTCGGCCCGGGGACAGCAAGAAGGCGCCGGACCCGGGGGGTACGACGCCTGTTGCGGTGGGCTGGTCAGCCCGGGCAGGACCTCAGAGCGAGGAGACCTGCTTGTGGATGGCCGACTTGCGGTTCGCGGCCTGGTTCTTGTGGATGACGCCCTTGGAGGCGGCCTTGTCGAGGCGCTTCGCGGCGTCGAGCGCGGCGACCTTCGCCTCGTCGGCGTTGCCGGCCTCGAGAGCCGCGCGGAACTTGCGGACGGCGGTCTTCAGCGCGGACTTCACGGACTTGTTCCGCTCGTGCGCAGCCTCGTTCTGCCGGTTGCGCTTGATCTGGGACTTGATGTTCGCCACTGCAGGCTCGCCTCGTTCGGTGTGGAGATCAGATTCGGGGGCGTCCGGACACAGTCAAGACACGAAGGGGAACGATATCAGCGTGCGGCGGCGCCGCCCAAATCGGTGCCCCAGGGTCCTCAGCTGCCACATCCGGGGCCGACGTCCCCGGGGTGACCGGTGGGCGACTGGGTACCGGGACACTGCGCGGGCAGCCCGCCACCGAGGGAGAGGACCACCATGACCACGGTCGCCGAACTGTTGATCGAGTCCCTGGCCGACTACGGAGTCACATCGGTGTGGGGGGTCGTCGGCGACGCGCTCAACCCCGTGACCGACGCGATCCGCCGCGAGGACCGCATCGAGTGGATCGGCGTCCGACACGAGGAGGTCGGTGCCTTCGCCGCCAGCGCCCAGGCGCAGCTGACCGGCAGGCTCAGCGTCTGCATGGGCACGGTCGGCCCCGGCGCGATACACCTCCTCAACGGTCTGTACGACGCCAAGAAGTCGCACGCCCCGGTCCTGGCGATCTGTGGCCAGGTGCCGCGCGAGGAGATGGGAACCGAGTTCTTCCAGGAGGTCGACAATGACGCCCTGTTCTCCGACGTGGCGGTCTACCACCGGACCGTGACCAGCGTCGACCAGCTGCCGATGCTCATCGAGCAGGCCGGCAACACCGCCATCCAGGACTCCGGCGTGGCCGTGCTCACGCTCCCCGGTGACGTCGGCGGGCTGCACCTCCCCCAGGGCACGGCGACCCCGAGGTTCGTCGAGACCCGACCGCGGAGCACGCCTGCCCCGGACGTGGTCCAGCAGGCCGCCTCGCTGCTGAACGGGGCCGGCAGAGTGACGCTGCTGGTCGGGCAGGGGGCGAGGGACGCTCGTGACGAGCTGCTGCAGCTCGCCGAGCGGCTGTCGGCCCCGATGGTGCTCACGCTCAAGGCCAAGGAGGGGCTGGAACGCGACAACGGCTACCAGGTCGGCCAGTCCGGCCTGCTCGGCAACCACGCGACCGCGAAGGCGTTCGAGGGGTGTGACGTGCTCTTCCTGGTCGGCACCGACTTCCCCTACCGGGACTTCCTCCCGAGCGGCAAGACGGTCATCCAGCTCGACGTCCGCGGGGCACACATCGGTCGTCGTACGCCCGTGGACCTCGCGCTCGTCGGCGATGCCGCGCTGGGGCTGCAGGCCCTGCTGCCCCTGCTGACGCAGAAGACCGACCGCGGCCATCTCGACGAGGCGCTCACCACCTATGCGCGGTGGCGCGAGCGGCAGGCACGGTTCACCGACCCGGCGTACGACCACAAGCCCAGGGGCCTGCTGCGCCGCAAAGTCGACAACCCTGAGGCGCGCATCCGTCCCGAGCTGCTGGCGGCGGCCGTCGACCGGCATGCGGCACAGGACGCGGTGTTCACCACCGACACCGGCATGGCCACCGTCTGGCTCTCGCGCTTCGTGGAGATGACAGGCCGGCGCCGGCTCGTCGGCTCGTTCAACCTGGGGTCCATGGCCAACGCCATGCCGCAGGCCCTGGGCGCCAGCGCGCTCGACCGGCGCCGCCAGGTCGTGGCCTTCTGCGGTGACGGCGGACTCTCGATGCTGATGGGCGACCTGATCACGGCCGTTACGCACGACCTCCCCGTGAAGCTCGTGGTCTTCGACAACGGCCGGCTGGGGATGGTGAAGCTGGAGATGGAGCAGGTCGGGCTGCCGGAGTACGGCACCGTCCTGGACAACCCCGACTTCGCCCGCGTCGCCGAGGCGATCGGGATGCGTGGCATCCGCGTGGAGCGGCCCGGCGACGTGGACGCCGCGGTCCGGGAGGCACTGGCGTACGACGGACCGGTGCTCCTCGACGTCCTCACCAACCCCGACGAGGTCGCCATCCCGCCGTCACCCACCCTCGAGCAGGGCTGGGGGTTCGCGATCGCGAAGACCAAGGAGTTCG